>NZ_LVCV01000289.1 GCF_001647195.1 Rhodococcus sp. EPR-157
CGAGCCGCATGCCGCGGTCAGCAGAACGCCGACAACGGTGAACGAGGCCAGAAGTGATCGCGCACCGGACCTGCGTCCGGGAATTCTCGAGGATGACATGGCACCGACTCTCTTGAAGCGTTCTCGTCTGTCCGCCAGGATCATCGGACCTCACCTGCGGGCGGTGCAGTGGTGTCAATTTAACCGAGTTACTGCAATTTGCACACTGTAATTCGTGAACCTTGGGAGAATCGGAACTGGACAGTCCTGAGCACGCCGCTATTCGCCGAACCACCCCTCACGCATCGGAGAGCGCAATGCCAACACCACACCTGTCGACCCGGCGGCGTATTGCCGGCCGGGCCAGGACAACCGGGGCCGCCGCCGTCCTCCTCGCGGTCGCACTCGTCGCCGCGTCGTGTTCGTCGGACTCGGACAGCACCTCGACATCGACGTCGGAAGCAACGAGCTCGGAATCATCGACTTCGGAGGCATCCAGCGCGCTCGTACCTCTCGACACGGCCGCGATGGACACCGTCGTCGACGAACTGGCCACCCAGTTCCGCGAGGTCGGCATGATGGTGCTCGTCAAGACACCGGAAGGCGACTACACGAAGTCGTGGGGAACACTCGGGCTCGACTCGACCGAAGTCCCCACGGCGGACACGAAAGTTCGTATCGGCTCCAACACCAAGACCTGGACCGGCACCGTTATCCTGCAGATGGTCCAGGAGGGCAAGATCTCCGTCGAGGATCCGGTGAGCAAGTACCGGCCTGACGTGCCCAACGGCGAGAACATCACGATCGCTCAACTGCTCGACATGCGAAGCGGGCTGTACAACTACACCCAGACCCTCGAGCTCAACGACGCCCTCGACAACGACCCGCAGAGAGTATGGGAGCCAGAACAATTGCTGGCCCTGGCCTTCGCCAATCCGCCGGTGGCGGAACCCGGCGCCGAATACAACTACTCCAACACCAACACCGTTCTCCTCGGACTGATCGCCGAGCAGCTCGACGGCAAACCGATCGCTCAGATCTACCAGGATCGACTGTTCAGCACGCTGAACATGACGAGCACATCCTTCCCCGCCAACACCGACACGTCGATTCCCGACACCTACGCCAACGGCTACTCCTACAGCGGCAACGTCGAGACCTTGGGCGAAGGCAAGGAATCGCTCTCACCCGAGCGCCTGGCGGCAATCGAGGCAGGAACGGTCCAACCGAGGATCACGACCAACGACAATCCGTCGTGGACATGGTCGGCGGGCCAGGGCATCTCGACGGCCAACGACCTTGTCACCTGGGTCGAAGCTCTGGGCAACGGAGATCTTCTCGACGAAGAAACCCAGGCACTGCGGATGGACAGCGTGCAACCGTCGGACCCGAGCGACCCATCCGGCAGCAGCTATGGGTACGGCATCGCACAGATGGGACCGATGTACGGGCACATCGGCGAGATGCCCGGATACAACTCGTTCATGGGCTACGACCCGGTCAACGACGTCACCATCGTGGTCTGGGGAACTCTGGCACCGACCCCCGAAGGTGCCCCACCTGCCGCTGCGGTAGCCAAATCGCTTGTGCCGCTTGTCTACGCGAGCTCGACCGAGGACACCGGTGAACACATCGACGATGCCGCCGAGGACACCAGCGGCGGATAAGACCATGGCAGCCACGATGAGGTGCCGCACTAGGGCCTCATCGTGGCTGGCTAGGCTTGGGGCGACACAGAGACATCGAGTCGGGTCCATGCGGGAGGAGAGGGCAATTGGTTCAAGGCGACCTCAACACCACGTCGTTTCTGGTGCTCGGACTCCTGGCTTCCCGGGACTGGTCTGCCTACGAGATCGCAGAGCAGGTCGGCCGAGGGGTTGCCGAGGTGTGGCCGCGGGCGGACCGTCAGCGTTACAACGCGCCGAAGCGCCTTCTCGAGCGCGGACTGGTCACTGCCCGAACCGAGAATACGGGCGAGCGTCGCCGCAGAACCGTGTACTCGATCACGGAGTCGGGTCGCGACGCGCTCACCGAGTGGCTCAGCACCCAGTCCCGCCCGCCAGCACTCGAATTCGAGGGCCTCATTCGGGTCATGTTCGCCGAACAGGGGTCTATCGAGGACCTTCGGGCCAACCTCAGGAATTTGCGAGAGCAGGCCAGCCGGACACAGCAGCTCTTCGTCTCCCACGCCGGACGGCTCCACGCTCCGGACGGCGGGACCTTTCCGGAGCGGTTGCACCTGATGACCCTCGCCAACAAGTTCATGATCGGCCACTTCGACAACATGATCGAGTGGGCAGACTGGGCGCTCGACGAGACCGACTGTTGGCCCGACACCGAAAGCCCTGCAACAACCCACGCCGCACGCAGCCGCGAAATTCTCGCTGCCACAATGACGTTGGCGCGCCCCGCCGGCTCGGAACCTGAATCCCTGGAGGGTCTTCGAACACCGGACGAACCCATCCGGGCCGCATCGAGTCCGTCGGGCAGCCAGGAGGACTAGGATGAGCCTATGGGAGCGATCGAAAGTTTCGCAGCGGCACAACGGTGACCGCGCAATCGCGGCTGCGCGAGGACTTGGCGTCGGCCATGGCAGGCGCCGGGAAGGGCCTGTCGGCCGCTGATCGTCTGTGTGTCGCATGCGTCGAACTTCTCCCCGTCGACGGTGCTGCAATCTCGGTGATCCACGATGGAGTGACGCGCGGAACGTTCGGATCGAGTGGTGAATTCAGCAGGCGGCTGGACGACTTTCACTTCACCTTCGGCGAGGGTCCATGCTTGGACGCGGTCTCCTCGGGACTACCGATATTGGTACCCGACCTGTCAGATCCCGACGAACGGCGGTGGCCTGCGTTCACCCCTGCAGTTCTCGACGCCGGAGTACACGCGATCTTCGCTCTACCGACCGCGATTGCGGCGGTACACGTCGGGGTCCTCGATCTGTTCTGCAGAGCGCCGGGACCACTGTCGGCTTCCGCATTGAACGCGGGCATGTGGGCGGCCGAACTTGCCGCACTGCCGCTGTTGGATTTGATGACTTCGGATCTCGATTGGGACGCTGCGAGCGAGGGTCAAGACGGTTGGGAGCAACTCGCTTCGCTCGAACGCGTCGAGGTGTATCAGGCGACCGGAATCCTCATGGGCCAGCTCGAACTCGACTCCGTCGAGGCCCTTGCCCGCCTCCGCGCTCACGCGTTCCTCACCGGGCAAACTGCCAGTGAAGTCGCCTGGGACATCATCGAACGTCGGCTCGTGTTGAGTTCCGACGACAACCCCACCAGTGGGTACGACTCGGGAAGCATCTGATGAACAGCAACCGCGAACACGGCGTCACCGAGGCATTCGTACGACTGGCGAACAGCTTGGTCGGAGAGTTCGACGTCATCGAACTACTGAGCGGGTTGACCGCCGAGTGTGCGCAGCTACTCGACATTGCGTCGGCGGGTTTGCTCTTGGCCGACGAACGAGGTGTGCTGCACGTAGTGGCAGCGTCGTCGGAAGCAACGCGGCTACTGGAGGTATTTCAACTTCAGCGCGAAGAAGGGCCGTGCTTGGACTGCTTTCGCACCGGACAGCCGGTCCGTGTCGCCGATCTCGAAGAACATTCGGGGAGGTGGCCACAGTTCGTCGACGTCGCCACCTCGGCAGGGTTCGTGTCCGTCCACGCGGTCCCCATGCGACTGCGGACGAATGTGCTGGGCACTCTTGGATTGTTCGGCTCCCGCACGGGTGCACTCGACGACGACGACCTCGAACTGGCCCAAGCACTCGCCCATGTCGCCAGCATCGCGCTGATCAACGGGCCCACGCCGCCGGACCCGGCAGCCATCGGTGCTCGACTGAGTTCGACGTTGCGCAACCGAGCCAGTCTCGAGCAGGCCAAGGGCCTCCTCTCCTACGTCGGCGATCTCGACATGGACCAAGCGTTCACCGCCTTGCGTGGATACGCGCGCGAGCACGGTGTTGCCCTGTCCACAGTGACCGACGGGCTCGTCCAGCGGACGTTGAACGCTCGGACCGTGCTCGAGAATGTCGCCGGCATCCGACACGAGTCCTCGGAGTGACTGCCTTCGGTCGACGCACCGCACACTGTTGACAACACGCCCTGGCGGGTGTGAACTGAAAGTGCTGAGACAACAAGCCGAACCGGGATCGATGCCCTCGCCCTCTCAGGGTCACGGCATCGCCAGAATTCTTCGCCCGGCCTCATCGTTGCGTAAAAACATCATTTCCTCGACGGTTGCCCGGCGTCCATGACGCCGACACTTCGCCGTCGGTTGGAGCAAGGCCCGCCATGAACGAGCGTCACGCCCGCGACCTGATCGACTTCGCTGCACGATGGGCCCCGTTCGGGGGTGCCGACGACGAAGAAATATGGGTTTCGTTCGGACTCAGAGCTGGTGAGTACCGTCGTCGACTCCGCTTGATCCTCGATCTTCCCAACCCTGCATTGCTCGACAGCGCGATGAGAGAGCGTCTGAGAATTTGTTCCCGGCGCCTCAACGCCGCACCACGACCGTTGGTCGGCCTGTAGGTCGAGGCTGTCAGTGCCCACGAGGCGGGCGCGGAACAAAGCGCGGGACCCGGCCCATGACTTCGCGGTACTGCGGGCGGCGCTGAAGACTGCGCCGTTCCATCATCGGGATACTCACACCGAGAAACGTCACCAGCATGACGACGGCTCCCGCCATCACCCACCACGCTCCCGGATTCGCAGCCAGTCCGAAGAGGCCGAACGAGAGCCATATTCCGAACTCGCCGAAGTAATTCGGATGCCGCGACCATGCCCACAACCCCTTGTCCATACTCTGCCCCGACGCGTTGGTGTGGACGAAGCGGCGCATCTGCAGATCCGCGAGCGTCTCGATGGCCAACGCGCCGATACCGACAACGAACGCAACGACGTCGAGTGGACCGAGCGGCTCGCCTGCCCGCGTCGCAACGACGTAGACAGGTATCAGTCCGAGAAAGACTTGCAGCGTCGGGACGATATGGATGCCGACGAGATCGACGAGCACTTCGAGCCGCCCTGCACGCGCACGCAGTAGTGGGTATCGCCAATCCTCGTGGTGCAGGCCAGCAAACGTGGATATCCAGTTGCCGGTCAACCGGATCGACCACGCCACCATGACGATCATCAGCAGCCACCACCGGGCGTCGTCGACACCTGCGCCTGCGTCGAGCCACCAGTAGAAGGCCAACAGCGGAGGTATGACGCTCCAATAGGCGTCGTAGAAGCTGGAATTGCGATGCATCCGACTGGCCGCGAAGATCACCAGCGTCGCAAGCAGATCGGCGATCAGAGCATCGAGCCACAACTGTCCGGTGTTCGGTCCCAGCACCAACCACGCGAATCCCACGGCGATGGCTACAGCGTACGCAACCGCCACCCGGCAGAGCGACGCGCCTCGGCTCATGGGAGCACTGTAGTGGGTCGGCCAGTCTCATCCAGGCGGATCTACTCCCGTGTTGTGTGTGCCTGGAAGCGCTCAGCGCACAATCGGGGGGGTAGATCCGGCGCCCTGTGGGGGAGAATGCTTGACGTGGCTTCCGTGATGACGATCGGCGACTTCTCCCAGGCGACCAGATTGAGCGCCAAGACCCTTCGCTTCTACCATCACGCCGGGCTTCTGCTGCCTGCATCGATCGACCCCTCGAACGGGTACCGGCTCTACGGTTCCGACCAGATCGCTGACGCGCAGGTGATTCGCCAACTGCGCGCACTGTCTGTACCGGTAGACACGATCCGGTCGATTCTCGTCGCAACCGACGTCGAGACGAGGAACGACCTGATCGCTGCGCATCTGGAACGGATGGAAGCCGAACTGGAAGCGACCAGAGCCGCGGTCAGGTCACTTCGAGGTCTGCTCGTAACGGCACCGACTCCGCTCGTCATCGAACATCGCAGCATCCCGACGACACCGGCGTTGGTGATTCGCGAGACGATCGACCTACCGGACCTCGGCGAATGGTACACCTCGGCCCTCGCCGAACTGAATGCGTTGTCTCAGAACGATTCTCTGCGCGCCGTCGGGCCGATAGGCGGGATCTGGGACACCGAGCTGTTTCTGCACGAACGTGGCGACGCCGCATTGTTCTGCCCGATCGCGTCTTCGGACGGTCACTCGACTCCCAACGGACGTGTCCAGGCAGAGATGCTCCCCGCCGTCGATCTGGCCGTCGCAACGCATCGAGGACCCGACGAGACGATTGGGCAGACCTACGGGGAGCTCGGGGCCTATGTCGCCGAACACGAGATCGGCGTCGGCGGACCCATTCGGGAGAACTACCTGACGGATGTCGTCACCGAGAT
>NZ_LVCV01000290.1 GCF_001647195.1 Rhodococcus sp. EPR-157
ATGCCACCGACCGTCGCTACGTACTACGAGCTGATGGACGGACCGGACAAAACACGAGTTGCGGACGTGTTCACCGAGGACGCGACCGTCCTCGACGCCCTGTCCATCACGGCCTAGCGATCGGCGGTCACAGTTGCACACTATCGTCGAGTATCGACGGGATCCCGTTGATCTTCGACGATAGTGTGCACACCGGTCCGGACTTGCGCTCAGCCGCGCTTTCGATCAGTCGAGATCGAAACGATCGTTGTCGGCGACCTTCGCCCATACAGCGACGAAATCGTCGACGAACTTGTCACCGTTGTCCGCCTGTGCGTAGACCTCGGACAGCGCCCGCAACTGCGAGTGCGAGCCGAAGGTCAGATCGACCGACGTCGCCGTCCACTTCTGTGCGCCCGACGCCCGGTCCTTCCCTACGAACACGTCCGACTCCGATTCCGACGGTGTCCATTCGGTGTCGGAATCGAGAAGGTTGACGAAGAAGTCGTTGGTCAACGTCCCCGGGCGGTCGGTGAACACACCGTGGGAGCTGTCTCCATGGTTGGCGGCGAGCGCGCGGAACCCTCCGAGCAGAACCGTTGCCTCGGGTGCCGTCAGATCGAGCATGTAGGAGCGGTCCAGGAACAGCACCTGCGCGGGTGTTTCCTCGCCTGCCTTGACGAAGTTTCGGAAGCCGTCACCGCGTGGCTCCAGTACCTCGAACGACTCGACGTCCGTTTCCTCCTGCGAGGCATCGGTGCGACCGGGCCGGAACGGCACGGTCACCTCGCGGCCGGCGTCGCGTGCGGCCTTCTCTACCGCCGCGTTTCCGGCGAGGACGATGACGTCGGCCAGCGACACCTTCTTACCGCCCGTCGCCGAACCGTTGAAGTCCTGCTGGATCTGCTCGAGCTTCGGCAGCACCTCGGCCAGAACCTCCGGTTCACTCGCATCCCAGCTCTTCTGTGGTTCCAACCGGATGCGGGCGCCGTTCGCGCCCCCACGGAAGTCAGTGCGGCGAAAACTGGACGCCGAAGACCACGCGACACCGATGAGCTGCTGGATAGTCAGGCCGGACTCCAGGATTCGCGCCTTCAACGCCGCGGCATCGTCATCATCGATCTGCTCGTAGTCGGCGGTGGGCACCGGGTCCTGCCACAGCTGCGGCTCCGGAATCCACGGACCGAGATAGCGTGAAACCGGACCCATATCGCGATGCAGAAGCTTGTACCAGGCCTTGGCGAAGGCGACGGACAGCTCCTCCGGATGTTCGAGCCATCGACGGGTGATCCTGGCGTATTCAGGATCCTCGCGCAGCGAGATGTCGGTAACCAGCATCGTCGGGGCGCGTCCCGGGCCACCGAACGGGTCGGGGATCGTACCTGCTCCTGCGCCGTCTTTCGCCGTGAACTGCCATGCATCCGATGGGCTCTTCGTGAGTTCCCACTCGTAGCCGTACAAGTTCTCGAGGTAGCCGTTGCCCCACTTGGTGGGCGTCGGGGTCCAGACGACTTCGAGGCCACTGGTGATCTGGTCCTCGGCCTTGCCCTTGCCGTAGCCGTTCTTCCATCCGAGACCCTGCTGCTCGATCGGCGCGCCTTCGGGCTCCGGTCCGATCTTGTCTGCTGGGCCTGCGCCGTGCGTCTTGCCGAAGCTGTGACCGCCGACGATGAGCGCTGCAGTCTCCTCGTCGTTCATCGCCATCCTCTTGAACGTCTCACGAATGTCGTGGGCCGCAGCGACCGGATCCGGTTCTCCTTCAGGACCTTCCGGATTGACGTAGATCAAGCCCATCGTGGTGGCGCCGAGCGGCTTGGCCAGTTCACGGCCTTCCGCGTAGCGCTTGTCCGTGCCGAGCCAGGCATCCTCCGGGCCCCAGAACACTTCCTCCGGTTCCCAGATGTCCTCGCGTCCGAAGCCGAAACCGAACGTCTCGAAGCCCATGGACTCGAGGGCGGCGTTGCCCGCGAACACGAGCAGGTCCGCCCAGGAGATCTTGTTTCCGTACTTCTGTTTCACCGGCCAGAGCAAGCGACGAGCCTTGTCCAGGTTCGCGTTGTCGGGCCAACTGTTCAGGGGTGCAAATCGCTGAGCTCCCTGTCCCCCGCCGCCGCGACCGTCGAAGGTGCGGTAGGTCCCGGCCGCGTGCCAGCTCATGCGGATGAACAGGCCGCCGTAATGGCCGTAGTCGGCAGGCCACCAATCACGTGAGGTGGTCATCACCGAAACCAGATCGGCTTTGAGTGCCTCGACGTCGAGCTTGGCGAACTCGGACTTGTAGTCGAAGCCCTCCCCCATCGGGTTGGACTTGGAGGTGTGCGCGTGCAGAATCGACAGATCGATTTGCTCGGGCCACCAGTCCTTGTTCGTCAGCGGCGCATGCGCTTTGGGTTTCGGGGACTCGATTACTGGGTTTTCGCTCTCACTCGTGCTGTCGGTGCCGGTGTCCGAGTGAGGCGGGCGAGCGTCGGAGGTCACGCGCGTTCCTTTCCGAGAGGCTTGTTCGGTGTGCGATCACGGGGTGTGACCGAATTCGTGGTGGTTGCACAGTCAGGGCAGATACCCCAGTAGGTGACTTCTGCCTCGTCGACGACAAAACCGCCGCTGCGGCTAGGCGTCGAACATGGGACCTCGCCGGCCGCGCAGTCGGCGTCGACGATGAAACCGCAGGAGCGGCACACAATGTGGTGATGGTTGTCGCCCACACGCGTCTCGTAACGAGCAACGTGGCCGGCCGGCTGAATACGACGAAGCAAGCCGGCGACGGTGAGCGCGTCGAGCACGTCGTAGATGGCTTGTCGAGATACGACAGGCAGGACCTCGCGCGCGAGACCGTAGATCGTGTCGGTGTCCGAATGTGGGTGCGCCTGAACCGAACTCAAGACGACAATGCGAGGCTGCGTCACCCGCAATCCTGCGGTACGCAGCATATGGGCACTGCTCGACGCCGTTGCCACTCTTCGACCATAGACTTCCTGGCCCGGGCTTGTCCTCGATTGTTTGGATTCGGTCGAATTCACCTTCACCGGTTGGTGCGTCGGCGTGCCTCGATGAGCACGAGTTCCTCGCGTCTGCATCCCGGTGCGATACGTCCCGTTTCTTCCATCCAGCTCGCGCGGTCTTGCATCACTGGACCGAAGTCTATTGTCGTCGTTCGAATCACGTCGCTGACCAGTCCAGTTCCTTGCAGTTGCCCCATCGAGTCGGCAACCCCCGAAAACTCGGACTGTACGACCAACAGCACTCCTTCCGGCGCGAGAAGATCAGCGGCTCTGGTGCACAACAGATCGAGCACGACTCGTCCACAGTCTCCCGCATCCCAGGCCCGGTGCACACCAGCACCGACCGGCGGTTCCGGAGACGGCACATACGGTGGATTCGACACGACGAAGTCGAATTTCTCCAGCAGTAGCGCATCGGCGATCGTGCCGAGCCGAACGTCCACCTGTACGCCGTTGGCAGCAGCGTTTGCGGACGCACATGCGACAGCGTCGGCGGAGATGTCGTATGCGACAACATCTCGCGCTCCCATCCGCGCAGCTTCGATGGCTGCGATCCCGCTGCCTGTGCACAGATCCAGGACTCGCGCCCCGGCCATGTTCGATCGTGACGAAATTTCATCGCTCAGGAGAAATGAATCCTCCTGGGGGACATATACCCCAGCGTCGACATTGATCAGCGTTTGAGTACGTTCTCGTGCAACGGTCATAAAGCCTCCGGGTCGTTCGTCTACGAGTGCCCGATCAGGAAGATCAGCAAACGTCGGTTTCACCGAAGTCGCGATCGAGGTAAGCGCGGGGAACCGTCCAGTACTGCCCGAACTCGGCATCGAAGGATTCTGGATGGAACGGGCTGTCACCACCCGCCGGATAGCTCGTCAACTCTCCGACCAGGATCCTGCTGTCGACGACGTAGAGGTCCACCCGAAGGAAGTCGGTGTCCGACGCCAGGCGTTCGGCTATCTCGATCATCTCCGCGAGACACTCTGGTTGCTGTAGTTCGTCGGCCGAGTGTGGGAGTCCACCACTGAGCGGAAGCCACTCCCAGGGTCTCCGATAGAAGTCTTGACTTCTCCGTTCGAACCTCCCGGCATCGACTTGAACGAACTCACAACGACCGTGAAATACGAACAACTTGTAGTCGTCCGCGATCTTGCCGTTTGGCTTGACCAGCATTTCTTCGACGAGAATTCGCCGAGGAACCGCACCGTACGCCCACTCCCGGTTGGGACCCTGACCGTAGAGTTGTTCGATCCAGTACTGCGAGATGTCGACGAGTGTGGAGCGGTCTGCGCGTTCCGGACGAACGTGCGTATACGCCCAGCAGGCGTCGATGCTCGGCAATGTCGCATTCGGATCCGCGTCGGACGACACTACGACTACCGCTCCGCTTCCGTGGGTCGGCTTGACCACGTACCTGTCGGGCAGGTCCAGATCGACGAGGTCGGCCGGATGGTCCAGTAGCGCGTACAGCGTCGGCAGGTGGCGTTGTCCCACGATCGACGTGACGTAGTCGCGCATTGCCGCCTTGTCTGCGAAGGTGATCAACAGCCTCCGGTGATCGCGGAGCATCTTGTACCGCACCTTCTCGGTGAAGGTGGTCGGACGCGAACTCCGCCAGAGCCGCCACCATCGCACGAGCCGGGCGCGTTCACGCCATCGCGCGTTCCTCATCGGCAGTCGGCCGTCAACGTCAGCGCCGAGGTCTGTGTTCTCGCACCGGTGCGGTGCCGATGCCTGTCACGGAGGTGGATGACCGAGGCCCCGATCATGTCCCGGTACAGCGCAATGTAGGCGTCGACCATGGTCCGCGCCGAGCAGTGCCGTTCCGCATGGGCTCGGACGCCTGCACGTGGCAGTTCCGTGGCCGGCGCAACGGCCGCAGCCAGAGCCCGGACGTCCCCCGGGGGCACGAGAACACCGCTGTCGGGTGACACGATCTCGGGAATTCCGCCCCGTGCGAATGCTGCCACGGGCGTTCCGCACGCAAGCGCTTCCGCCACCACGAGCCCGTACGGCTCGTCCCACATCGGCGTCGCGAGGGCCGCTGCGGCGCCGCCTACCAGACAAGCAAGCTCGCGCTGTTCCAAGTGACCGACGTACGTGGTTCGCTCGCCGAGGCGGGGGGCAACCTCACGAAAGAAGTAGTCCGGATCGGAGATGGGCCCCGCGAGCTTCAACGGATGGCCCGCCATCTCTGCGGCCTCGATTGCCAGATGTGGACCCTTTTCCTGCGTGAACCGTCCCGACCACACGAGATACGACCCACCCTCGCCGGCAGGCCAGTCTTCGACTCCGACGCCATTGGGCACGATGTCCACCTCGCTCACGACGCTGTCCCACATCGACGCAGTGTGCTTACTCACCGCTGCGAAGCGGCCGCTGTTCCCGTCCGATGCCGCGACCGCGGATTCGATCCACGGCGTCGGCGGTGTGTGCAGCGTCGTCAGGAACGGGGTAGTCAACGTCGACGCCATCGCGACCGGAAGATAGTGGAGGCTGTGGTTGTGGACGATGTCGAACCGATGGTCCGACGCCAGGTCCAACATCAGTCGCTGGTAGGCGTGATGGTCGGTCATGAAGTCGTCCGACGGCATCGACACGTCCGATTTCGCCCACTGCGTGAGCTGCAACTGCTGGACGTCGAGAAGATCACTCGGCAGGTCGGGGTCCGAACCCGGACCTGCAAACAGGGTGACACGGTGCCCCTCGCGCACCAATTCCCTTGTCAGATGCCAAATATGGGCCTCGAGGCCGCCTGCGAACGGTTGAGCAATGGGGAACCTGTTGGATGCAATCAGCGCAACGCTCAATCTGCCGGTACTCACTCCAACGTCACCGATGACCCCAACTGGTTAGCATTGTTGTTCACGCCCATCCCTCGTCGCAGAAGGACGGGCACAGACGCCCGCCACCGAACGAAGTCGATACCCCCGGCCACGACGCCGCAAACCACCAGGCGACCGCCCACCCTCGGCCATTGATCGACCGATCGACAACTTCGGCGTGTGTCCTGAATCTCAAAGTGAGACGGATGAGACGCAGATCACGGGGTTCAATCGTGTGCACATCTTCCCGACAAGGCCGGCAACCCCGCTGACCTCGCATCCAGGAGGCGCACATTGAGTAGGCAAAGCCTTACCAAGGCACACGCGAAGATCTCGGAGCTTACGTGGGAACCCACGTTCGCCACACCTGCGACTCGCTTCGGCACGGACTACACGTTCGAGAAAGCACCGAAGAAGGACCCGCTGAAGCAAATCATGCGGTCCTACTTCCCCATGGAGGAAGAGAAGGACAACCGCGTCTACGGCGCGATGGACGGCGCGATTCGCGGCAACATGTTCCGCCAGGTCCAGCAGCGCTGGCTCGAGTGGCAGAAGCTGTTCCTGTCGATCATTCCGTTTCCGGAGATCTCGGCGGCACGGGCGATGCCGATGGCAATCGACGCGGTGCCCAATCCGGAGATCCACAACGGCCTGGCCGTGCAGATGATCGACGAGGTCAGACACTCGACGATTCAGATGAACCTCAAGAAGCTGTACATGAACAACTACATCGACCCGGCCGGGTTCGATATGACCGAGAAGGCGTTCGCGAACAACTACGCCGGCACCATCGGTCGGCAGTTCGGCGAAGGCTTCATCACCGGTGATGCCATCACTGCCGCGAACATCTATCTGACCGTCGTCGCGGAGACGGCGTTCACCAACACACTGTTCGTCGCGATGCCCGATGAGGCCGCCGCCAACGGCGATTACCTGCTCCCGACGGTATTTCACTCGGTGCAGTCAGACGAGTCTCGCCACATTTCCAACGGCTATTCGATCCTGCTCATGGCACTTGCCGACGAGCGGAATCGTCCACTGCTGGAACGTGATCTGCGATATGCGTGGTGGAACAACCACTGCGTCGTGGACGCTGCGATCGGCACATTCATCGAGTACGGGACCAAGGACCGACGCAAGGACCGAGAGAGCTACGCGGAGATGTGGCGCCGCTGGATCTACGACGACTACTACCGCAGCTACCTGATTCCACTCGAAAAGTACGGCTTGACCATCCCTCACGACCTGGTCGAAGAAGCATGGAACCGGATCACGAACAAGGGATACGTGCACGAGGTCGCCCGCTTCTTCGCAACCGGCTGGCCGGTCAACTACTGGCGCATCGACACCATGACCGACAAGGACTTCGAGTGGTTCGAGCACAAGTACCCCGGCTGGTACAGCAAGTACGGAAAGTGGTGGGAGAACTACAACCGCCTCGCCTACCCCGGCATCAACAAGCCGATCGCCTTCGAGGATGTCGGCTACCAGTACCCACACCGCTGCTGGACGTGCATGGTGCCCGCTCTCATCCGTGAAGACATGGTCGTCGAGAAGGTCGACAACCAGTGGCGCACGTACTGCTCGGAGACGTGCTACTGGACGGATGCGGTAGCTTTCCGCGGCGAGTACGAAGGGAAGGACACCCCGAACATGGGGCGCCTCACCGGATTCCGTGAATGGGAGACTCTGCATCACGGGAAGGATCTCGCCGACATCGTCTCGGATCTCGGCTACGTTCGCGACGACGGCAAGACTCTCGTCGGCCAGCCGCATCTCGATCTGGACCCGAAGAAGATGTGGACTCTCGACGACGTCCGCGGCAACACCTTCCAAAGTCCGAACGTGCTGCTGAACCAGATGACCGAGTCGGAACGGAACGCGCACATCGCGGCCTACCGCGCCGGCGCTACTGTGCCTGCCTGATCTCAGCCTCGGTGGGCGGCGACTGAGATCAGCCGCTGCCCACCGACTCCAGCGTGATTACATCCACTTCAGGAGACCCTCGTGGCCGACACCCACCGCATCACCTTCGAACCGGTCGACATCGAGATGGAAGTCCGCGAGGACGAACACATCCTCGATGCAGCGTTCCGACAAGGAATCCATCTCATGCACGGCTGTCGAGAAGGACGCTGTTCGGCCTGCAAGTCGTTCGTCCTCGACGGCGACATCCAGATGGAGAATCACTCGACGTTCGCGTGCAACGAAGCAGAAGCAGACGAGGGCTTCGTACTTCTGTGCCGTACCAAGGCATACAGCGACTGCACCATCGAGCTGCTGAACTTCGACGAGGACGAACTACTCGGCGGCATCCCGATCCAGACAGTGACCACCAGGGTCGCTTCCCTCGAATCGGTGACGGGCGACATCGTGGCTCTACGCCTCGAACCCGTCGATCCGGCAGTATTCGAATTCAAGCCGGGCCAGTATGCGGACCTGCGGATTCCTGGCACCGACGACCTGCGATCCTTCTCGATGGCATCGACACCGTCGACTCCGGACCATGTCGAGTTTCTCATCAAGAAGTATCCGGGCGGCAAGTTCGCGGCACTGCTCGACGACGGAATTTCGGTCGGGGACGAGATCACCCTGACCGGGCCCTACGGTTCGTCCACTCTCAAGGACGGCCACGTCCTGCCAGTGGTCTGCATCGGCGGCGGTGCCGGAATGGCCCCGATTCTCTCGATCGTGCGCCATCTGAAGGAAACGGCCAACACCCGACCCGTTCACTTCTACTACGGTGCGCGCACCCCGAACGACCTGTTCTACATCGACGAAATCAACGCCCTCGGTGATGGTTTGGTCGACTTCACCTTCGTTGCCTGCGTATCCGATTCGGTAGGCGTGGCGTCCTCCGGTGCGATATCGGTCGAAGAAGGCAACGTCACCGACGTCGTCCGGCGACTGGAACCCGGGATCGCCAAGTCGGAGGTCTACCTGTGTGGGCCTCCCCCGATGGTCGATGCCGCGCTGGAGCTCCTGGACGTATGCGGAACACCGACGGATCAAGTCTTCTACGACAAGTTCACCAGCCCGGCATTCGACTAGACCGCTTCACCGATACCAGCCCACACCTCAACCGAGAGGCCAGACATGACTGCAACCCAAGACTCGACTGTGACGGCGGAGCCGAAGCACCGCAGCTTCCCCACAATCGAATTCACCGATTCCGAAGCCGGCGCGAAGGAATTCCCCAGCTCGAAGAGTCGCACCTACAGCTACTACACACCGGCCAAGCGCCGGGCAACGATGTACGAAGACGTAACCGTCGACGTGCAGCCCGACCCCGACCGTCACCTGACGCAGGGGTGGATCTACGGCTTCGGCGACGGCCCCGGTGGATACCCCCTGGACTGGACAGCCGCGAAATCGTCGAACTGGCACGAGTTTCTCGATCCCAACGAGGAGTGGGACCAGACCATCTTCCGCAACAATTCCGCAGTGGTGCATCAAGTCGAGCTGTGTTTGAGCAACGCCAAACGCGCCCGTGCGTACGACGGTTGGAACACGCCGTGGCTCAAGTTCATCGAGCGAAATGTCGGCGCGTGGATGCATGCGGAGAACGGTCTGGCTCTGCACGTGTTCACCTCGATTCAGCGTTCGGGTCCGACCAACATGATCAACACCGCGGTAGCCGTCAATGCCGCCCACAAGATGCGCTTCGCGCAGGACCTCGCCCTGTTCAACCTCGACCTGTCCGAGGCCGTTGTCTCGTTCGACGGGTCGGCGCACGTCGATGTCTGGAAGAACGCCCCGGAATGGCAGCCGGTTCGGGAAGTCGTCGAGCAGCTCACCGCGGTGCCGGACTGGTGCGAGCTGCTCTTCGCCACCAACATCGTCTTCGAGCAGCTCGTCGGATCCCTCTTTCGAACCGAGCTGGTGATGCAGATTTCCGCCCGAAACGGCGACTACATCACGCCCACCATCGTCGGAACAGGTGAACACGACTACGACCGCGACCTCAATTACACCCGCACACTGTTCCAGCTCCTCACCCACGATCCCGAGCACGGCGAAGCAAACCGCGCCTTGTTCGGTGAGTGGATGACCGTCTGGGTACCCCGGTGCCTCGACGCGGCACGGGCGCTGCAGCCGATCTGGTCTCAGCCGGCGGACAAGGCCGTCACGTTCGCCTCCAGCTTGGACGCAGCCATCGCCAAGTTCACGGTTCTGCTCGAATCCCTCGGCCTCGACATCCCCAAGGAGTTGGCACGATGACCATGCAATTCGGATCGAACACGGAATTTTCGAACATGTGTGGCGTGACCTTGATGAACACCCCGGTAGGGAGGGTTGTCGCCGAGGTCATGGGCGCCAAGGACGGCGTCGAGCTCACCGAGTACCCCTCGATGATTCGCGTCGACGGCACCAGACTTCTGTCGTTCGACTACGACGAATTGACCGATGCGCTCGGACAGGAATTCGACGGTTCCGTGTTCGAGGAGATCAGCTCGACGCACTACGGCCGCATGGTCCACCTCGATGACAAGACGATGCTCTTCGCCAGCCCCGAAGATGCGGCCGAGTACATCGGGTTCGACCTCGCAGAGCTCCCCTGACGTACGAACCCGTCAGCAATTCGCAGCAAAGAGAATTCACGAGAGTTGGAGACCGAGACCATGTACGAAAAGAACGGCGACAAGTACTTCATCGTGGACGGCCACGTACACCTGTGGGACGCACGCGAGAAAAACCAGAAGAACATTCACGGCAAGCAGTTCATCGACTGCTTCTACGACTACCACAAGAACCTCAGTCCAGAATCCGAACTGTGGGACTACGAGACGTACCAGTACTACGGCGAGGATCGCCTGTACAAGGATCTGTTCGTCGACGGGTACGTCGACCACGCGATATTTCAAGCGACCCTTCTCAGCGACTTCTACCACACCGGTTTCGGTCAGACCGAGGACGCATTCGCGCTGGCACAGAAGCATTCGGACAAGCTCACCTACAACCACGCCTACGATCCCAGGTTCGGGGAGACCGGCCTCGAGCAACTCCGCAAGGACGCGGATCGGATGAACCTGCAGGGCGTCAAGCTCTACACCGCGGAATGGCACGGTGACTCCCGCGGATACAAGCTCGACGAGCCGTGGTCGAGGCGCTACCTCGAAGAGTGCATCAAGTTGGGCATCAAGAACATTCACGTGCACAAGGGACCGACGATCCGGCCACTGGATCGAGATGCGTTCGACGTCGCAGATGTCGACAAGGTCGCGACGGACTACCTCGATCTACGCTTCGTCGTCGAACACGTCGGACTGCCCCGGCTCGAGGACTTCTGTTGGATCGCCACCCAGGAATCGAACGTCTACGGCGGCCTCGCCGTTGCGTTGCCGTTCATTCACACTCGTCCGCGATACTTCGCCCAGATCATCGGCGAACTGCTGTACTGGCTGGGTGAGGACAAGATCCTCTTCGGCAGCGACTACGCACTGTGGACTCCCAAGTGGCTCATCGAGAAGTTCGTGGACTTCCAGATCCCCGAGGACATGCAGTCGGAGTACGCACCGATCACCGTCGATCAGAAGCGAAAAATACTCGGGGCAAACGCCGCCGCGCTGTACGGCATAGACATTCCCGCCGAACTCCGCCCTGCGGGGAACCCGGGCCAGGACGGTGTCGAGGTCGCCGCAGGAGCGAAAGAAGCAGTGTCGTCATGACCACCCTGGCCCTGTGCTCTCCCGTCGACGTCGTCGAGGCGCTCGCCACCGTCACGGACCCTGAACTCGACGAGCCCATCACCGAACTGGGATTCGTCAGATCGGTGACGCTCGACGACGACGGCGTCGAAGTGCATCTGCGGTTACCGACGGCGTTCTGCTAGCCGAACTTCGCGTACCTGATGGCCTCCGATTCACTCGACGCCCTTCGACTCGTCGAGGGAATCGGCACGGTCCGGGTCTTGCTCGACGACCATCACGACAGCGACAAGATCAACATCGGGTTGGCGGCCGACGCCGGCTACAGGGGCACGTTCGGCTCGGAGGCCGACGACAGTCTCGAGGAACTGCGTGACGTGTTTCTCCGCAAGGCCCACCTAGCCGCGATGGAACGCTCCGTTGCTGCCCATCTGGCACAGACCGGTGAAGGCGTCGAGCGCATACACTCGCTCACCCTGCGCGATATCAGGAGCGAACGACACACCACCGCTCTACTCCGCCGTCGCAGCGCGATCGGACTGAGCATCTGCCCGAACAGCAGGGTGTTCGTCGACGAACACGGACAATCCGTCGCACCAGAGGAGATCCCTCTGAAGCTTCGGTTCGCGAAATCCGTCCGGATCTCGATCGAAGGCAACTCGCACTTCTGCCGCGGGCTGCTGGCCACCCGATACAGCGACAGTGAACCGATCGGCTCGTCACCACGCATCACCGACATCAGAACCAGGAGATTTCAATGAGGGCAGTACAGGTGGTGGGCTACCACTCGAGACTGGAAATGACCGAGATCCCTGCGCCCGGCATCGAAGGACCGTTCGACGTGATCGTGCGGATCGGAGGTGCAGGCGTGTGCCGCACCGACATCCACATCCTCGAAGGACAGTGGGAAGAGAAGAGCGGAGTCACGCTGCCGTACACGATCGGTCACGAGAACGCCGGCTGGGTCGAGGCCGTCGGCGACGCGGTCACCAACGTGGCAGTCGGCGACAAAGTGATTCTGCACCCGCTGGTGACTTGCGGTCTGTGCCGCGCGTGTCGCTTCGGTGACGACGTGCATTGTGAGAACAGCGAATTCCCTGGAATAGATCGCGACGGCGGCTATGCCGAGTACCTTCGGACCACAGCCCGTAGTGTCGTCAAGATCGACGATTCGCTCGAACCTGCCGACGTCGCAGCCCTCGCGGACGCCGGATTGACCGCCTATCACGCTGCGGCCAAGGTTGCGCGTGATACCCGTCCCGGTGACACATGCGTCGTCGTCGGCGCAGGCGGATTGGGACATATCGGGATTCAGGTTCTCAAGGCCATTTCCGGGGTCAAGGTCGTCGTCCTCGATCGCAACCCCGATGCCATCGACCTTGCGTCGAAGATCGGAGCCGATCACGGCATCGTCGCAGACGGAAACCACGTCAAGGAGGTCCTCGAACTCACCGACGGGCATGGCGCAGAAGCGGTTCTGGACTTCGTCGGCGAAGGCGGTGCCACCCGGGACGGTGTCGCGATGCTCCGTCGGGCCGGAAGCTACTACGTCGTCGGATACGGGGAGAACATCGACATCCCCACCATCGATGTCATCTCCACAGAGATCAACTTCATCGGCAACCTGGTCGGGTCGTACAACGACCTGCAGGAGCTGATGGCACTGGCAGCGAACGGCCAGGTGTCGCTGCATACCACCACATACCCGCTCGCCGACTTCCAACGAGCACTCGACGATCTCGACGCGGGGCGTGTCCGAGGCCGAGCGATCCTCGTCCCCTAGAGCCGCATCAGCGCCCACCCACACACACTCGAAAGGAACGAACTCATGGCCAAGGAACTGCGGTTCAACACCGAAGCACGCGCGCTACTGGAGCAGGGCGTCAACGCTCTCGCCGACGCAGTGAAGGTGACGTTGGGACCCAAAGGACGAAACGCGGTGCTCGAGAAGCTCACCGGTCCGCCCACGATCACCAACGACGGCGTCACCATCGCTCGAGAGATCCAGCTCCGTGATCCGTTCGCCAACATGGGTGCCCAGTTGGTGAAGGAAGTCGCGATGAAGACCAACGGTGTTGTCGGTGACGGAACCACCACCGCAACCGTCTTGGCCCAAGCGATGGTACGAGAGGGCCTGCGCGCAGTGGATGCCGGCGCGAACCCGATGCGACTGCGTCGAGGAATCGAAACGGCCGTCGCCTCCGTTGTCGAGTCCCTACGTGCGCAAGCAGTCGAAGTAGTGGGCAGCATCGACCTGGAGCGCATCGCCACACTCGCGGCCAGCGACGACGAGGCGATCGGACAGTGTGTCGCCAAGGCCGTGGAGTACGTCGGAAGATCAGGCATCGTCACCACCGAGGAAAGCGAAACTCTCGGAATGGCAGTCGATGTCGTCGACGGTATCGAGTTCGATCACGGATTCATCTCGGGCTACATGATCACCGACCCCGAGCGCGCCGAAGCAGTGCACGACAACCCGGTCATTCTTCTGACGAACAAGAAGATCAACCAGGTTCAGGACATCATGCCGAGCATCGAGGCCGCCAAGCGCGCGGACCGCCCGCTCGTCGTCGTGGCCGAAGACGTCGACGGACCCGCTCTACAGCTGCTCGTCGGCGGCAACATGCACAAGACCATGCAGTCGGTCGTCGTTCGCGCCCCCGGTTTCGGGCACCGACGGGTCGCAGAGCTTCAAGATCTGGCCATTGCGCTCGGCGGCCAGGTGATCGCCAAGGACACCGGCCTCGAACTTTTCGAGGTCACCATCGACCAACTCGGGTCGTGCGACCGGATCACCGTCACCGAGAACGCCACCACGATCGTCGGCGGCCGGGGCGATCAGAAGCTCCTCGACGCTCGTGTCTCTCAGTTGGAGAGTCAGCTCGAACGCTCCAAGATCGACGGTGACCGCGACAGCCTCGAACTGCGCATCGCGCGGTTGACCGGACGGGTCGCGGTGGTTCGAGTCGGTGGCGCAACCAGCGTCGAGCTCAAGGAGCGGATGCTTCGTGTCGAAGACGCCGTCGCCGCATCGCGAGCGGCACTGGAATCGGGAATCGTCTCCGGCGGAGGGACGGCTCTGGCGCAGTCGCACCGCGCGCTCGCAGAGTTGGAACTGAACGGTGATCAGGCGATCGGAGTCGAAGTGGTTCGAAAGGCTTTGACCGAGCCGCTGCGGTGGATTGCCATCAATGCCGGCTTCGAGGGCGACGAGGTCGTCGAGGTCGTCACCGGTCTGCCGATCGGACACGGGTTCAACGCACTTACCGGCGAGTACGGAGATATGTTCGACGACGGTGTCATCGATCCGTTCAAGGTCACCCGGGCGGCCCTCGAGAGTGCAGCATCGATTGCAGCACTGTTGATCACCACGGAAACCGCTGTCGTGGAGGAAGTCTTCGGCAACCCGGGCGCGATCATGGCGCCAGGATTCGGAGACCTCGCCGAAGGAATGGTTCGTCCGTCCAACATCTACTGAGGCCGAGTTCGGTTGCAACACAAATAAGATCGGTATACGGGGTGGCGTCGAAGTAGTCCCGGTGCCACCCCGTCACCCATCCAGGATCGGAGAGACATGGTCTTCACCGATCGGTATCGCAAAACCACTACCGATCGGTGACAATCGGCTAACATCAGCCTGTTACGGCGTGATCGTCCGATTCCGGAGCACAGCGTTTTCGCGATCACGGAATCACCCGTTGCTCTAGATGTGGGTAGGCGGACAAGCATGAGCAAGGAAATCTCGGTACGAGACAGGGACCTTCGCAGGGCTCGTGAAAAGTACTTCACCGAGCAGCAGTTCGACGATGCCGTTCGCGGTCCCATCTCCTTTTCCTGGGAACGGTCGCGGTCGCTGAATGTCCAACCCGACATCTTGCACGCGCCCTATGTCCGCGACCCGGACCTGGAGAGCCCGCTGGTGGTGGCGGCAACACCAGTTCTGCGGCAGCTCGCCGACGGACTGGTCGACGAGCCCGTGTCGGTGATTCTCACCTCTGCCGACGGCGTGGTTCTGAACAGGACAGCCGGGAGCAACCAGCTGTTGAGAATGCTCGACAACGTCAACCTCGCCCCCGGATTCAGCTATTCCGAACAGTTCGCCGGGACCAACGGCATCGGAACTGCACTCGAAACCCGGCAACCCACCCTGGTCTCGGGGGCAGAGCACTACGTCGAAAGTTTGGGAAATCTGGTCTGCGCGGGCGTTCCGATCGTGCACCCCATCAGTGGTTCGGTTGTCGGAGTCCTCGATGTAACCGGCTTCGTCGACGATGGCGCCCCACTTCTTGTCACACTGGCACGGTCGGCTACCGCGCAGATCGAAGGTCGACTGCTCGCGCAATCGAGCGAGGAACAAACCTTGCTGCTCAACGCGTACCTCCGAGCCTGCAGACGATCGCAACAGGTCGGGGTTCTCGCGCTGGGCGACGACATTGTCCTGCTCAACAGAAAGCTGCGACGCGCCCTCGACCCCCAGGATCAGGCAGCGGTGGTCGAACATGCCGTCGACCTCACCAGCGGCTCGGTCAACAGCCGGCACATCCTCACTCTGCCCGGCGGGCAGACCGTTCGTCTCTCCCCTGCTGTGGACGCCACGTTGTCCGCGCGTCGCGGTATGGCCGTCTACTACGCATATCTCACCGATCCCACCCCGACGACGGTCGCCATCGAGCGCGCCACAGCACTGCCCGGGATCGTCGGCGAGAGCTCCTCCTGGCGGCACAGCAGCCAACAGATCGCCCATTGCGCCAGACAGCAAGAGTGGGTGGCCGTATCCGGTGAATTTGGAAGCGGACGGTTCAGTATTCTGAAAGCATCTGCCATTCAACATATCTCGACTACGACGAAGTTCTTCACCGCAACGGAACTCGCTGCCACCGAGGGTGCGATGCTCTCGCTGGAATCCGAGCTCGAACAAGACGGTTTCAGCGTGATCATTCGCGACATCGACACATTGCCCGATAACCATCAACGCACCATCGCGAGCATCATCCAAGGCCGCGAACACGCAGGATGGATCGGGGTCACCATCGGTACCGAAACGGACAACACGGACAGCAATGCCCTGGTCCAACCGTTCTTCGGCCATACGGTCCACGTACCAGCGCTCCGTCACCGGATAGAAGACATACACAAACTGGTTCCCTACATACTTCGTCAGCTCAGCCGCGGGCAGGACCTGACCATGTCCCCTGCGGCCATCCGTCAGCTCACCAAGTACAGCTGGCCCGGAAACGTCGCTCAACTCCGTGAAATCCTGCAAGACATCGTGCACAACCAGAGGTCGGGGATCGTCGAAGTAGACAAGCTGCCGCCCATCTGTCGGGCACTGAGCCGCCGCACCCTCACCCCGATCGAAGCTCTCAAGCGCGACGCCATCGTGCACAGCTTGGAGAGCAACGGCGGAAACAAGCAAGCAGCAGCGGAAGCCCTGGGGATGTCTCGCGCCACGATCTACCGAAAGATCCGGGAGTTCGGCATCGATGTCTAGTGCGTATCTCTGCACGAAATACGTGGCACAGGTTCGTCCCCAGTTCGTTGGCAACGGGACTCGAACCCGTCGATAGCCCCGATTTCGTCCGCACCGCTGCCCGTTCCGGCAGGATGGATACACGGTCCCGAAGTGCCCACAATCGGACGGTGCGCGTATATGAAACGTATTCTGAACGTGCTGATCATCGTTACCGTGTGCACGCTCGCGTTCGTCGGGTTCCTCGTGGCGTTCAACTCTTTCCGGGGCACGACACCACGTCCGCTCGCCGACCAGACGTTCACCATCCACGGCCAGCCGACGACGTGCAGCATGCTCTTCGGGCAGGCGTGCGACTACAGTCTCCAGTCCCAGTACAACCGGTGGGGTAACGGACTAGAATCGTTCGTCGAGTCGAGCACACTGGGCCCCTACGCCACCGAAATCGGGTTCGCGGCCTCGGCGAAGCTCAGCCTGCAAGCATGCGGGCTCGCTCGGACCGCCGGAAATACAGTACTGGAATTCGAGGCCCTCGCCCGGCGCGAGCACCCCGAGGCCACCAGTCCGCAACTGTTCCCGTTCTGGAACCGGACGCGACAGGGGCTGTGCCCCCAGCAATGAGCCCTCAGGGTCGCTTGGCCAACGTGTGGAGAGCCGCCTGGGCAGCGTTGTACCCGCCCATTCCGTGTACCCCTCCTCCCGGAGGGGTTGCTGCCGAACAGATGTAGACCCCGTCGATGCCGGTCCAGTACGGGTTGATGCTCAATCGCGGGCGCAGTGCGACCTGTCCGGGATCGTTCGAGCCGGTGATGATGTCGCCGCCCACGTAGTTGGGGTTGTAGCTGGGCATCTGGGTGGTCGATCGGACGGCGCGCGCCACGATGCGTTTGCGGATCCCCGGGGCGAAGCGTTCGATCTGATCGATGATCGCCTCGCTGGCGTCGCCGGTGTAGCCGTTGGGGACGTGGGCGTAGGTCCAGATCGGGTGGATGTTGCCCTGCGAGCGAGTGGGGTCGGCCAAGTATTGCTGGCCGAGCAGCACGAACGGCCGTCGCGGCATGACGCCTCGATGGACGTCGCGTTCCGCCGCGGCGACCTCCTCGAAGGTCGCACCGAGATGAACTGTTCCGGCGCGCCGAGCACTCTCGTTGGTCCACGGAATACCGTCCTCGACGGCGAGGTCGAGCTTGAAAGCGCCGGGCCCGTATCGCCATCGACGGTAGGGCCGTGCCACCCGTTTGGGGAGGGCATCGCCGGCGATGTCGGCGATCGCGGTCGGCGAGAGATCGAGCATGACGATGTCACTCGGCGGAATCTGCTGCAGCCGCATCACTCTGATGCCGGTTTCGACCTTTCCGCCGTGGTCGGTGAGCACGGACACGAGGGCATCGCTGATCGCGCGAGAGCCACCTTCGGCCACCGGCCAGCCGTACTTGTGACCGGCGGCGATCATCATCACTCCGACGGCGGAGGTGGTCGGCCGGGTCAGTGGGTAGAGCGCGTGGGCCGCGACGCCGGAGAACAACGCCCGTGCTTCGGGCGTACGGAACCGGCGGGCGGTCAGCGACGCCGGTGCCAGGGCATTGAGGCCGAACTTGGTCAGGGTGATCGGGTGACGCGGCACGTGCAGGAGTGGCCGGAAGAAGTCGGTCGTCAAGTCGTCGAAACGATCCGACAGCGGCCCGAAGAATCGTTGCCAAGCACCACCGTCGACGCCGAGCCCGGCCGCGGTGTCGGTGATGGACCGGTGCAGCACCCCGGCGTTGCCGTTGTCGAGGGGTTGAACGGCGTCGATCTCCGGATGCTTCCACGTCAGTCCGTGGGCCTCGAGATCGAGACTGGCGAAGAACGGTGATGCTGCGCCCACCGGGTGCACGGCCGAGCAATCGTCGTGCAGCACACCCGGCAGCGTCAACTCGGAGGTTCGGGTGCCGCCGCCGACCTTGTCGGCCATTTCGAGGACGGTCACCTCGACGCCGGCCATCGCCAGCGTCACCGCGGCAGCGAGACCGTTGGGCCCCGAACCGACGACTGTCGCGGTGGTCACCGCGGCCCGGCCACGTCGGTTGTCGAAATGACGGTCACGGGAATCGACTCCGTCTCGTTCAGCCACGACTGGCGGGTGATCATGTCGGAGACGGCTACTGTTCCCTCCTCGATGAGACCGGTTGCCGCGTCGACGATTCGGTAGTTCTGGGTTCCTCGGTGCATCGGCTGCCCTTCGATCATGACCACACGGATGTCGCCGTCGGCAAAATGGCATGTGCGCTGCAGCGCTTCCAACAACTGTTGATTGTGCAGGTGCCCTTCACCGAAGTTCCAACCGAGTATCGCTCCGGCGAGGAATTCGCCCTCTCGGATGACGTATTCCTCGCGGTTGCCCACTGCCCGCGAGATCAAGCCCATGTGCGCTCGTCCGTGGCTGTGCATCGACCGCCAGGCGGTGAACTTCTGCATCATGAATTCGCTGGTGTCCTCGTCGTACAGCTTCAGCAGCTGAAACTTCGTCATGGGAGCGGACTTGACGATCTCCTCTTGCAGCCGCTCTTCGACGCCGGGGCGCATGATCCACGTGTTCGTCGCCCAGTTTCCGGCGTAGTACCGCATACCCATGAGGAACGAGATCCACTGCGGCTTGGTGCCTCCGACGACGATGCCCGCGATCAACGCGACGACGATCAGATACGGCCAGATGCTGGTGGCGTTCCACAGTGAGTACTCGCTGCCGGTGTAGTTGCCGAACAGGAACCACGCGGCACCGATGACGAAAAGGTTCCATTCCAAGGGAACGCCCGCCGGGAAGGTCGACAGAATGAACAGGTGAAAGATGGTCAGGCCGATCAGGACCACTGTCGTCAGCGTCGAGTTCACCGAGAAGATCAGGATGGCCGGCAGGAGGTACTCGATGACGGTTCCCTGATGGGCGGCGAATTTCGCAAACGTGGACGGCCGCATGTCATCGGGGAAGTTGCGGTACAGCTTTCGCTTGAGCCAGGTGCTCGGCAGTAGCGGACTGTTGGAGATCATCACCGCCACGACGAAGGGAAAGTGGTGGTTGAGCTTGGATGTCGCGGCGCCCCACCAGATGGCCAGCATGACCAACTTCAGCGCGATGATCATGTCCACGAAGGGAAACAGGAACGCGATGACCATGACGAAGTACTGATCGGAGCGGGCGGCCAGGAAGATTGTCTTGTCCCGCAGTCCGACGAGAATCAGCAGCGCGATCACGGCAATCGGGACGCTCGGCGCGAGCATGCCTGCGCTGCCGATACCGCCGGCCACGCCGTCGGAGATCAGGCCCCAGATCAGGACTCCGAGCAGGCCGGCGTACGCGAGCACGTCGAAGACGGTGCGGGTGTCACCGGACGTGAGCGGAATCCGCTTCGGCCACGGCGCGAGCCGCATCGTTCCGGGGCGGAGCCAGTAGGTGAACCCGCCGACAGGCGGGAAGAAGCGCATCGTCAACGGACCTGAGCCGCAGCCGAATCCCATCACCTCGAACAGGATGGTGAACAGGACGAACTTCTGGAACACGATGGGTTGGGTCCACCACGAGCCGATCTCCGACAGTGTGCCCAGTCCCGGTGTCGAGGAGGAGATGATCCACAGGGGGATCACGACATACGCGATCATCTTGATCACGTAGAACAGGTAGGCGCCGACGGGTGTGCCGAAACCGTGTTCACCCCAGTGCTGGACTTGAATCTTCAGGCGTTCGAGCTGAGGGAGGCGACGCCACTGTCCGAGGTCGATATCGGGCAGGGTCGGTGACAACAGACCCATCGTGAGTCCTTTCGGAGAAGGTGAAGTGGGGTTACGTAGTTGCGGGCGCGGCCAAGCGTCGACGCAGCGAAGGCTTGTCGATCTTCCCGACGGGATTCTTGGGTACCTCGTCGACGACGATGATGTCGACGGGCCACTTGTACTTCGACAGGGACCGCTGGACGTGCGCGGCAATGTCGGCTTCGGTGACGGTGGCGTCTGCGGTGAGCGAGACGAACAGCACCGGCTCCTCGCCCCGGACGTCGTGCGGCTGACCGACGACGGCTGCCTCGTAGACACCCGGCAGTTGGTAGACGACGTTCTCGATTTCCTTGGGGTAGATGTTCTCACCGCCGCGGATGATCATGTCCTTGGCGCGATCGACCAGGACGAGATAGCCGTCGTCGTCGAGACGGCCGATGTCGCCGGTCCGTAGCCAGCCGTCATCGATGGTTTTGGCGGTCTCCTCTAGTAGTACTTTGTTAGGTTGGGAATCTGTGGTGGCAGTGCGGGCAGGTTCCGATCCAGATGGCAAGTGCGCGTTGAAGAATGCGGAGTATG
>NZ_LVCV01000291.1 GCF_001647195.1 Rhodococcus sp. EPR-157
ATCGCCGTGATCTGCTCATGCTGGTCGGACTCATTTCAGTAGATCCCTATTCTAAGCGGGTCCACTGTCCGAAATCCCTGGGCCGATCAGTTCATCATCGTCCGAACAGATTACAGCTGCGCGCCGAATAGCCAGGTGCGCGCTGAATAGCTGACAATCAGCCGCGCACCTGACAAATTCGAACGCGTCTGCGCGTTCCTTAAGAGCTCCCGAAGAACGGAACCCCATACGGTGCACGAGGTGGCGGTGGCGGGGCGCTGGGGGACCAGTGGTGATACCACTGCCAGTCCCCGTGGTGGCGATGGTCGTCCCATACCCACACCCAGTGGCCACGTTGGGCGTCGCAATTGCCCCACTGCCACTGCCCGCGGTTCTGTTGCCACTGCCACGGACCACTTCGATCGCAGTCGTGGTGTCCTCGCTGCGCCACCGGCGTGATCGGGTCGGCGGCGGCTGGAACGGTGACAAGTCCGACCGGCAACACGGTCAGCGATCCGGCCACCAATACTCTCGCCACTAATTGGCGCACGGTAATGCTCGACATTGCTGGATCCCTCCTGTAGCTCTGAAGCGACCGAGGTGTGAGCGCCCTAAGCCTGAATTCACCGATGGGCTGAGTGTGTGACCGTGAATCTCGTTGCGCGGTGTTGGTGCGGGGGTGGACATGGTTGGGTGCCCGATCTCGGGTGTCGGGTTGTTCCACTGGATCTTTCGCATTGCAGGTGGGCATGGGCTGTTCGGTTAGGCGAGGATGTGGGCGTTTCGCCCGAACATGCTGTCGAACAATGCAGTCCAGCTTGTTTCCCAGGGCCATCGCTGCGGCAGGTGCAGGGTGATTTTGCGGGCCGAGTAAGCGATTCGGGCGGGCACGCAGATCAGTGTTCGTCGGATGGTCCCGGTCGTGGCTTTCGCGAGCTTCGGTACGCCGGTCAGGGTGGCGGCGGCGCGAGTGAGATTGAATGCCATCACCGCGCAGACCAGCCAGGCGGCATTCGCGCAGAAATTCCCGGAGGGCATGTGGGCGAGGGCGGAGTTCTTCAGGTCGGCATGGACCTGTTCGATGATCGCGTGGCGGCGATGGGTTCGGTCAGCGGCGACGGTGTCGATCGCGGCGGGGTCGGTGGTGGTGAAGAAGGCGTGGAACCGCCACACGTCGAACAACTCGCCCTGGCCTTGGTCTTTCTTCGGGCGTAGATCGGGGATGCGGCGCACGACGAGCCGGCCGGGAACATGGTGGGATTTCTTCTGCGATTCGAACGCGGTGAACGGGATTTCGGCCACCTCCGCGACCGAAATCCATCGATCGGCCTCGACGTCGTAGAGGGCATTGGTGTAGCGGATCGGGGTCCAGGCATCATCGTCGATCGAGCTGATCGCGGTTCTGATCACCGAGTTCAGTCCGGTGGTGATCGAGACGTCCGCGCCGCCGCGCAGTGCCGCACCGATGCTGGGGTATCCGAAATACGCCGAGTCCGCCCGCAGCAACGGCTTCGGCGGTGCGCCAGAAATGCCGGTGTTGGTTTTCGTCGCTGCGTGGCGGAGGCGGTCGACGGTGGTGAGGGTGTCGGCGATCATGCGTGCGGCCCCGCGGGCGGATCCGCACGCACCCTTTCGTAGGCGTTGGGCGGTGATGACGGGCGCTGCGCTGGTCGTGGTGACAGTGGTGATCAGCGAATTCAGGCCGCGGACGCCGGAGTATCCGTAGCCGGATCCTTGTTTGCCGTGTCCGTGGACTTCGATGATGGAGTCGTCGATGTCGATCATCACCGGTTCGGTGTCGATACCTGCCAACAGCGGGGTGTGCTCGGCGAGAGCCTGCAGCAGCCGGGAGGCGACGGCGTCGAGCTGGCGGACGTGCCCGAACCGGAACTGGCGCAGAAACGATCCCAGGGTCGAGGGTGCGTAGGGCCGCTCGAACAGAATGTGCATCGCGCCGTGACGGAGGATCGCCATGTCGGAGATGCTGTCCGCACCGGCGACCATGCCGGCGACGAGGGATCCGATCTTGCGGCCGGCGTTGGAGCCCTTGTCGCCCGGGACCGACAGATGCTCATCGGCGAGCTGGTGCAGGCCCGATCGCTGCGCCAACGCCATCACCGGAACCAACCCGGCAGCGGACACCAGATTGGGGTCGTCGAAGCATGCGGCAGCGACGGGGCGGGTATGAGATAGTTGCATCTGCGAGATGCCCTTCGTAGTGGTCGAAATGTTCCCTAGACAAGAACAATTCTTTCACTACGGCAGGGCATTTCGTGTCTACAGTGTGCGACCAGTCCTCACTGAATCGGTGCATCCGGGCTAAGTTCGAGCGGGACTGCTGTGGGTCTGGCTCACAGGCACAGCTCTCCAGTTTTTCGTTCCTGGTCCGATCGTGGTCGGATTCTGGCTCGTGGCAACGTCGTTGGGCGGTCGACGTCTCAGGCGTGGGCCTCGAAACGAGCATGCGCACCCATTGGATTCTACGCAAAAACAACAAGATTGGCGGTCCGATCCGGTGCAATAGTCGATCGGCTACGAAATCGTGATCGGTCGTCCTGTTGATCTCATCTCGGATACACGATCGACATCTATTGCAACGCACTATGTTCGACGCCTGTGCCGCAGAATCTTCGGATAAGCGGAGCGGTCGCCGCAACGACTCGGTTACAGGGACTTCCGCAATTGGATTTCTCGCGGATTCTATTCTCGCAAAAGGGAAAAGTGACGAAATACCCTAGTGGGAAAAGACATTTTCCTCTTGTGCACCAGTCACGAGTCAGAGTGGGCGTAATTCGATCTTCCGACGAGTACTGCGTGGGTCCTTCGGCCCTTTCACCATCGCGGTAGGTGCGTCACTATCGGGATGCTGGACAGGTCACGAGATTGGGAGGGCCCCAGGAATGAAGCCGAAGCGTCCCGGACGGGAACGGTTGCGCCGTGCAGTCGAACCGATCCTGCTGGCCGTGACCCTTGGTGCTCTGCTCGCCGGAGGAATTGCGTGGATTCTCGACGCATACGCCGTCGCCGACGCCTGCTGGATTGCTGGAACCGTCTTCGCGATCGTGCCCGCCGCCTGGTGGGTGATCGACGCCGTACGCCGTGGTCGTGTGGGAGTCGACCTCATAGCGCTGCTCTCGTTGGTCGGCACCCTGCTGGTCGGCGAGTACGTAGCGGGGGCGCTCATCGGTGTCATGCTGGCTTCTGGTCGGGCACTCGACACAGCTGCCGAACGCCGCGCCACCAAGGATCTGCGCTCGTTGCTCGACCACGTCCCACACACCGCCCGCCGACGGGTCGGCGACGAGGTGCAGGTAGTACCTCTAGACGATGTTGTTTCCGGAGAGGTTCTCGTCATCGGCCCGGGCGAAGTGGTGCCCGTCGACGGATGGGTGACCTCGTCGGTCGCAGTGCTCGACGAGTCGGTGCTCACCGGCGAATCGATGAACGTCCAGCGCAAGAGCGGGCAAGCTGTGCGCAGCGGAGTAGTCAATGCCGGATCCGCGTTCGAACTGCGCGCTCGCGCCACGGCGGCGGAGAGCACCTACGCCGGCATCGTGCGCTTGGCCCGGGAGGCCGCAGCCGAAAGCGCTCCGGTCGTGAGGCTCGCGGACCGGATGGCCGCGTGGTTTCTGCCGTTGGCTCTTGCCGTCGCCGGGCTCGCCTGGTTGGCCAGCGGCTCGGCTACCAGAGCTGTGGCGGTGTTGGTGGTCGCAACCCCGTGTCCGCTGCTGCTCGCTGCGCCCGTCGCGATCGTGTCGGGCCTGTCCCGAGCCTCCCGCATCGGCGTCGTGATCCGTAGCGGCGGGGCGCTCGAGAACCTCGGCCACGCCACCACCCTCGTGATGGACAAGACCGGCACTTTGACGACCGGACGGCCCACCAGCGGCGACATTGTCACAGCTCCGGGGCGCGACGCGGTCGAAGTGCTCAGGGTTGCAGCATCCGCGGACCAACTGTCCCCGCATGTGCTTGCCGAGGCAATCGTGCAGGAAGCGAAGATGCGTGGGCTGCCACTGTCGATGCCCACCGACGTCGAGGAGGAGGCGGGTGCAGGAGTGGCGTCCACAGTGGATGGTCAGCGAGTCACGGTCGGCTCTCTGGACCTGGGCCCAGATGCGCCGGCCTGGGCGCGTGCAGTGCTCAACCGGGCTGCACTCGACGGCGCAGTGGTCGCATGGGTGACCGTCGACGGTGACCTTGCCGGCGCGCTGTTGCTGGCAGATCCACTGCGCCGCGACGCATCCCGAACGTTGCGGCGACTGCGTTCGGCCGGATTGAAACGGTTGGTGATGCTCAGTGGGGACCGACGCGAACCCGCGGAGGCCGTCGGGGCGATCCTCGGCCTCGATGACGTGTACGCCGAGCAGACTCCCGCAGGGAAAGTTGCCGGTGTACGCGCGGAACGAGACTCCGCGGTGACGATAATGGTCGGTGACGGCGTCAACGATGCGCCTGCCCTTGCTGCCGCGACGGTCGGAGTGGCGATGGGCGCGCGTGGTTCGACGGCAAGCTCGGAGGCCGCGGACATCGTGCTCACCACGGACCGGTTGGACCGTCTTGCCGACGCTATGGAGATTGCGCGACGATCCCGCCGTATCGCTGTGCAGAGCGCAACGGTCGGCATGGCATTGTCGTTGGTTGCCATGGGATTTGCCGCGTTCGGGCTGTTACCGCCGGCGGCGGGCGCTTTGCTGCAGGAGGGCATCGACGTGGCGGTGATACTGAACGCGTTGCGTGCACTGCGCGACGATCCGGCGCAGAAGGTGGCGCTCACCGACGACACCGCAGAGATGCTTCATCGATTCGCCAACGAGCACGACGAGATGCGAGAAGAACTGTCGATTCTGCGGCAGACCGCGCAACTGATCGCGACCGGAGGCCTCGATCAAGCCCACGTGTCACTGCGCCGCGTCGACGACTTTCTCTTCGAGACTCTGCTGCCGCACGAGCAGGCCGAGGACAAACATTTGTATCCGGCCCTGGCCGGACCATTGGGCAGCGGAGAGGCGACCGCAACGATGAGTCGGATGCACGCCGAGATCGACCGGCTCAGCCGCCGCCTGCGCACTCATCTGGAACAGGCGGATGCCGCTGGGGGACTGAGCGCCGATCAGTCGGACGACCTGCTGGCGTGCCTGTACGGCCTGTACGCGTTGCTGCGACTGCACTTCGTGCAAGAAGAGGAGAACTACTTCACTCTGACAACCGAGGAAGCAAGCACCGCGGACACAGCGTGATTCGGATCGGGAGCAGGCCGGAATAGCGGGAACGACCGTGTGTATCGGTCTGTGGTCACTGCGCCAGCGCACCGAGGGCCTGGTAGACCAGAAAGGCCGGCCACACGAACGACTTGAGGATGGCCACGAGGTGTTCCCCGAGACCTTCGGCTGCGTTCCACCAGAAGATCAGGCTGCCGATGCCGCCGAAGAAGTACACCGCCTCGCCTCCGGTTCCTGGAGCGCTGCGTGTTTTTGTGGTCTCGGACATGGTCTCGTTCCTTACGGGTCGTTGTCATTCACGCCTGTGGGGTAGCGCTGTGCACGCTAGCGTCCATCGATACCCGCAGGTGGGAGTAGGGCACAGAGTCACTTGCCGACGATCCGATCGGCACCTAGCTATCACCCGTGAACTGCTTCCGGTATGCAGAGGGGGCGACCGCGAATGCCGACGTGAAGTTCTGTCGAAACGTCACTGCGCTGCCGAAACCGCATGCTGCGGCGACATTCTCGATGCTGCGTGTAGTGGTTTCCAATAGCGTTCGGGCTTCGTTCAATCGTTGCTCGAGCACCCACCGTGCCGGGGTGGATCCCGTCGCACTCTGGAATTGCCGGATGAAGCTGCGACGGCTCATCCGTGCTCGGTCGGCGAGGCGCTCGATCGGCAGCGGTTCGTGCAGCCGCCCGAGCGCCCATTGCATGACATCGGCAATGGTGGTGTCGTCGGCGGCCGTGGTCACGGGGCGTTCGATGTACTGCGCCTGCCCGCCGTCTCTGTGCGGGGCGACGACGAGGCTACGGGCGACGCGGGTGGCTGCAGCGGACCCGAGGTGCTTGCGGACGATGTGCAGGCAGGAATCGATCGACGACGCTGTGCCTGCGGACGTCATGACGTCTCCGTGGTCGATGTAGAGCACGGATTCGTCAGTGTCGGTATGCGCGTTGCGTTCGCGGAGTTCGTCCATCTTGGTCCAGTGGGTGACGGCGGCCCGGCCCGCGAGCAGGCCGGTGTCGGCAATCGCGAACGAGCCCAGGCACAGCCCGGCAATCTCGACACCTCGTTGGTGCGCTGTGCGGAGTTGGGCGGACAAGGCGTCGTCGATCGGTGGCAGAGTTACCGGCCACGACGGAACGATGACGATGTCGGCCCAGTCGACGACGCTCGGATCTGCGATGTCGCCGAGTGTGTAGCCCTCCTCGGTTCGAATCGAGCCCGCACGCTCGGACCACAGCCTCGTTTCCCAGTGCTGCGCCAGGCCGAGGCGGGTGACTTCGCCGAACACCATCAGCGGGGCGGCGAGGTGGAACATCGTGATGTCGTCGAATGCGTACAGCGCGATTTTCATGTTCGGCTCCCTCAGTGGCACGAACAAGTGCATCCAGGTGCACTCAACCGCGCCACTAGTTGGCGTAAATCCATCGAAAGTATGCATCCGTGCCACTCGTGGATGCAACCTTCGGAGGTGCACGATGGGAATTGAGCCGTTAGCCACTACTTTCAGGAGCGAACAATATGACCGCACCGCGCCGCGCACTCATCGTCATCGACGTCCAGCAGGAGTACTTCGAGGGAGTTCTGAAGATTCAGTACCCACCTCGCACCGAGTCTCTGGCGAATATCGTCAGTGCGCTCGAAGTCGCTGCTGCGCAGGATCTTCCCGTCGTCATCGTGCAGCACGAGATGCCCGAGGGAGCGCCCGCGTTCGTCAAAGGAACCCCGACGTTCGAACTGCACCCGGATATCGAGGCGCAGCTGCAGCCGTCGTGGAAGCGCGTCGTGAAAAAGTACGGCAGCGTCTTCGCCGGCACCGACGTCGCCGACTGGTTGAAGGCCGAGGGCGTCGAAATCATCACCATCGCGGGCTACATGACCAACAACTGCGATCTCGCGACCGCCGCGGATGCCGAGGTCCTCGATGTGACCGCCGAGATCCTGTCCGACGCCACCGGTGCCATCAACCTCTCGAACGAGGCCGGAACCGTGTCGGCAGAGCAGTTGCACAAGGCGCTGATGGTTCTCTACCACTCGAACTTCGCAGCGGTGGCCACCACAGCGGACTGGACCGAAGCAGTCAAGTCCGGGACTGCTTTGCCGTCAAGCAATCTCGTCGTCTCCGCTGCGCAGGGCAACGAGGCTGTGGGCTAGGCCAGGACGACGCGAAACACCCCTATTTACGACTCATTCCTCGGAGCGGCTGCGTCCTTGCTGCAGTCCAAGCAGTGTGCTGAGGGCTTCGCGTGCGGAAGTTCGGAAGGTGTGCTCGTCGATTCCGTTCGGGCTGTTCGGATCCTGGAGATTTCGATACGCGAAGTTGTCTACTTCACAGAACAAGAAATGTAGTGGATCTCTCACTCGCGGATCCACTGATCCCTGCTGCTTGTTCAGCAGCTCGAGGAATCGAGTTTGGAACTCGCGCGCGGAGATTCGCATCTCGACGAAGTCCTGAAGTGGCGGAATGAAGGCCGCACTCTGTGAGGCTGGGGTGTCCATGACTCGAGTCCTACTTTCTGGGTGTGCTCGATGCGGGCTGGGCAGCAACCGAATCGGGGTTTCGATATGAAGGCCGATTGCACTGTGCGGCTCGCCAACCAAATGAATCAGTCATGAGGTTTGACGCGCGAAATGCCGGTTCGGTTCCACACTGGTCTGTCGGTAAAACCGGCGGACGCTGGAAGTGCCGGAATCAGAACAGCGTCGGTGCAGCGTAGCTCCCGTCGCGGGCTTCACGGAGTCGAGCGCTCCAACGCTGCACTAGCCACATTTCGACGAGTTCGGGACTTGTGCCGATGTCGGTCGCCCATTTCGTCAGGAGCGCGACGTAGCGGTCGTAGCGTCGGCGGGTAAATCCGGTAACGGCGGGATCTTCGAGCCATCCCTCGTGGATGAGGGTGGAGACGCCGTACTGGTCGATCAGCTGTGCGCGGCCGCCCTCGACCGATCCCTTCACCGCCCACATGAACGTGGCAATCAGCGAGACTCCGACACCCGGGGTGTCTGGCCAGCCGGACCACGATCCGGACGGAGTTTCGCGAAGTATCCGGTCTCGCGCGCAACCGTCGAGAATTGCCAAGATCTTGGCGAGTGGATTTTCGTCGGGATCGGCAAGATGCGGGTTGCGCACGTCAGGAAATCTTCGCATCGCCTTCCGGTTGCGGTGGCTGCCCTGCCATGCCGCGCACAGGAACAGCAGGCCGAGCGAATCATGCTCGCAATGAGCGAGATCCGTGCCCATACGAAGGTCGTTGCGCTGGACCGTCGCGGTGCCGCGGGTGACGATCTGGCCGTCCAGATCACGTCCGCGCAGTCGAACATCGAGGCCGACCTCGCGCAGGTGCCGATTCCACCAGTCGAGGTCCACCTCGACACCGTCGTCGAGTACGTGCAGATCGAAGTTGCGAAGCTGACACCACTGAACGCACGCCGCAGGTGGGTCGAATCCCTCGTCGAGTCGTGACATGCCGACATCGTGGCAGCAGCCACCGACACGAATGGTCGATCGAGACCCGTCTTGGTCGATCTGGCGCGCACTCCCGCGTCGACGTGAGGCGAGAACTGCTCCCTGTCTTATCGTTATGGCAAACTACCCACTTGGTAGAGCCAGAGACCGGTCATTCCGTCGATAGACGTCAAACCGGTGAAGTAACTCTTGGGGGAGAGTGTCCTGTGGGGGAATTGTTAGGAGCCGATCTCGACGAACTCAGGTCGTTGGGAGCGCAGCTGCGCGCCACAGCGAACGAGCTTGCAGACGTCGTCGTGCCCGCCAGGACCAGCGTTGCAGCGGTCGTGATGCCGGATGCCGGCATCGACGACGTGATGGGCCGGATTTCGACGACGTTCGAAACCACAGCGGCGAAGCACAGCACGGCCGTGCAGACGCTGGCTGACGGTGCTATTTCGTCCGCAGCCACGTACGAAGCCGTCGAAGACGCGTTCAGCAGACAACTGAGCGCGCTGACCGAAGGACTGGGGCGGTGACGACCCCAACGATTCCGCAGGTCGAGTCCTGGAATCCTCAGACGTTGACGAAGGCGGGAAACGCGATCAAAACGGCGGGGATTGCGCTCAGTGATCGTCTGGCGGAGGTGGATCTCGCGGTCGACAGGAGTGCGCGGACCTGGAAAGGGGACGCCAGCGCTGCCGCGTCGATGCGTGCGGTGTCGGAGGTGCTCACCGCGACCGCGTCGAAACGAGCGGCGGATACCGTCGGGGACGCATTGATCACTCAGGGCGAGACGATCGACGCGTACCGCGCCGCGATTCTGAGCACTCGCGACGCGGCTGTACACCTCAATGGCATGTCGGTGGCACCGGATGGCACTGTCACGAGCCCAACCGTTCCTGGCGCAGACGATGATGCTCTTCGACCGATCCTGCAAGGCCGACTCGATCGACAAGCAACAGATTTCCAGGCCAGCCTGAAAGAGAATCTGGCTCAGTGCGGATCCGCGCTGACAACCTTGAGGACGAAGGTCGACGGTGGGCTGGCCGACCTCGAGAAGCACGGTGGCCCCGGCGGTGCCACCCTCGGGGCAGTTCTGTCGGGCGAAGACGG
>NZ_LVCV01000292.1 GCF_001647195.1 Rhodococcus sp. EPR-157
TCTTGGCCACCGGTTTGGAGCCTGCGCAGCTTCAGGCTTACCTCGATGGCGAAACGGCAACGATCCCAGCGAGCACTCAGCAATACCTGAAGGAGTTCTACAACTCGGCCGGCGTCGACGGATTCACCAATGTAAGCCAACAGTTGCAGTCTCAAGGCCCGGCGGGGCAACAGGCCGCGGCGTCACTTGCCAACGGTGTCATGGTTCTATCCAACGAGAACGTCGGTATCGGACGCGATGCCGATGGCAGCCTCACCGGAGCAGGCAGTTACGAACAATTGCCTCAGGACATGCGCGACCTCATCTCGACTCGTCCAAGCCTCGGTCTCGACGGTCTGGACAGCAACGTGCTGACGTATCCCGGAGACGGCCCGATCATGGACGATCACAAGGACTTCGTCGAGGGGCAAGCAAAGCTGTTCGACGTGATGTCGCTGGCGGAGGCGGGCAACGAGCCCGGGACCAAGATGTCGACCGAACTGATTCGACAGGGCATGCATGCGGCGTCGATCGAAGCGCACGGGGGAGCGTTGCCGTTCAGTGATGTGCCGCTCGACAACTCGAGCCACGTGGAGACCCTCGAGAAGGCGATAGAGCTCGGCTCCCGCAACACGGACGGCGCGCACGCAATTCTCACCGGCGAAGGCGGGCCGGACGTGCTTGGATCTGGATACCACGCAGACACCGCAGTGATGCCCCTGTTGCAGCGCGACGACGGGACGGCGATGGCATCGCTGACGGATTGGATTGCACGAGAAGCACATACGACCTTCCCGGAAGGGACTCCCGAGTACGAGGACTCGGTGCGGGCGGGGTCTGCTGCTCGCGGCTTGGCCGAGATCATGGCTTCAACCGAATCGTCAGATGGAACGAACAATTACACGACCTTGCTTTCCGGTGAGGGGAAAATCGGGGAGGGTACTGCGAGTCAGGTCGCCGAGGCCCTCGCGCCCTACGTCGGTGACATGACCGGTATGACGCGTGACGTCACGCAGACCAATGGATTCGGCGAGTTCGGTGGCGTGAAGGACTACATCGGGGGTCCTGTTGAGCCACTTCGAGTTTTCACCATTCTGGACTCCGAAGAGCAGGCCAGTCGGATCATCAACGGCACTGCTCTCGCTGAAAGTCAACGCATGGACCGGCTCTTCGCAACAACCGGTTACACCGAGCTCGGCGATCAGGCCTACCGCCTGCAGTGGCTCGTCGATCACGGTCTCAGCACCGAAATGGACCAACGTGTGCAAGATGGACTCGACAAGCAGGAAGCGGCCGACGCGCGGAACTCGAAGTTCACCGCAGCGTGGACGGCAGGACAAATCGTTGCCGGTGGATTGGGTCCGAGCGGCATTGCGGTCGCTGCTGGTTCCGAGTTCTTGAAGCCCTACGTTCTCAGTGTGGATGATCTCGAAACGCCTCTGAGCCGTGAGATCACGCTTGATGACTCGGCCTTCGGTTTCGACAGCGGGAATAGTGAGTATGTGTCCAGTGATTGGGGGAGTGCAGGTTTCAGAACGCACAATGTTCTCGATGCACTTGTAAACACTGGAGAGGTCGACATCAACGATGTTCCAGCGGTGTACAGGAACGACGACGGCACTGCGTTGCTTCCATACTCTGAAGCAAGAAATAAGTATGTGAACGAGGACGACATGCTCCAACGCGCTAGGGCCGCTGACGCAATCTCTCAGATAGTTGCGCATGCCGGAGTCTCGAACCTGGACGAGTATGCGCGCAAGGCTACCGGGGATGAGCAGCGGGATGTGTTGGCCGCGGCGATTCGACCTGATGGGAACAACCCAAACAGCGAAGCAATTCTGGACTGGCTGGCAAGCGATGAATCAGCTCGTGACTCGAGAAACACGTGGCGAGTGGAGATGTACGGATGAGGATGAGATTCCCACACTCGAGAGTGGCAGCAGTACTTGTGTTGATGGTGGTGACCGTCCCTGCGTGTGAATCAGTCGTAGAGCACGATGATGCTTCGAGGGCGACGTCGACGTCGACGTCGCCCTCATCAGGCTCCGACATATACGAGGTTCCTGATCAACTCCGTGATGCAACAGTGGTGTGGTCCGCAGAACCAGAAGTCGACCTCTTCTCTGTCGAGGGTACTTTGATCCGCGCCGCCCAAGAATCGATAATTATAGGAATTGCGGTTGGCTTGGACTACACATATCCAGGCTTCGCGGTCAGCGGTAATTACCTGGGCGGAGACTCGATATATTCACCCTTCAGATCCGCGACCGGAGATGGCCCCTTTGCAGGATCGGTCCATAGTCGTATCCAACAAGTAATTCCAATTAGTAACGGCTTCGAGGCGTTGACATGTGTGCTGTCGATTGGACTCGACGTCCTCGAGAACGGCAGGTACTCTCCTTCGCTCCTGGCCGATGTAGCGGGAGGAGAGCTGCGAATACGCTTCATCCGCAACGACGACCAGACAACAACAGCAGCCGCACCCCCGCCGCGGCCGTCCATCCCCGGGCCCGAAAAGTTCACTTGGCAGGCTCCTACCGACAACAGGTTTGTCGGATGGCAGATCGACGGATTTGCTGACGTCGAACCCGCTACGGCTGAAAGTGGTCGATGCGATGCGTGGGCGAGATCGCTTTATCCGGACACAGAGCCCATAGCCTCCCGTGAGGCATATGCCCGGGATAATCCACCCCCAGTCGAGCCGGCCTACCCCGGATGGCCTGACAGTACAAATTGATGAGCGCCAGAACAAGAATTGCATTCGGTAGGAGGCATTGACCTTGACCCGCGAAGAACTCGGTGCGAAAGTTCGTCGACTGCAACGGGCCGTGGCCGAGGTCCACGGCCACACCCACCTCGACGGTGTCACCGTTCGGACCGACTCGAACGGTCGACTCACCGAACTGGGAATTGCCCACGATGCTTGGGCGCGCGGGCCCGAGGCGCTGGCCGACCTGATCACGCGCGTTTATCGCGATACTGCGCAGGAAGTGCAGATTCGATCGACCGCGATCATGGCCGAACTGCGCGACGACCCGATCGTTGCTCGCATTGCCGATGCAACCATCGACAGCGTCTCGGCGCCTGAGACGCACGTCCCTGTAGCGTCCGAATTACGGTCGCGGAAACTCTCACAACCTGATTCGATGTTCCCCGTTCAGCGGACACCAACGCCGCACCCTGTCGACCACCCGGTGGTCGATGCTCGGGACGACTATTTCCATCGCAAATCCTGGTTGGAGTAGCTAGAGAAGGTCGACGCCGCGCTGGATGTGAACGTCGAGATCCTCTCCGACGACACCGGCACGATCAACCTGTCGAACGAGGCGGGCTCCCTTTCGGCGGAGCAACTACACAAGGCGCTGATGGTTCTCTACCATTCGAACTTCGCAGCGCAGGGCAACGAGGCTGTGGGCGCTCCGAGCGCATAGGGCACAATACCCACCATGAGTGGTGCGGTGCCGCGTGGTCTGTGATCTCGATACTCGGCTGCGCGACGCCGCGATGGACTGGCTGAAGATCCGAACCAACGACGGTTTGGAGTCGATCAGCTCGAATGATCTGCTCGATTTCCGTTTCGACGGTGAGCCGTTTCGCCTGATGGATCCTCAGCGCGGTATCCGGAAACCCAAGGAGCTGGCGGCGGCGTTGTCCATTCGGACGGTATATCGCCCAGATGGCGCCAAGCGTCCGTACGAGGATGAGATGGGCGACGACGGCCTCCTGCGCTACAAGTGGCGAGGGGAAGATCTCGATCATCCAGAGAACCGCGCGTTGCGGTCTGCGATGGAGTTGGAGCTACCGCTGATCTGGTTCTTCGGCGTCGGTGTAGCCATGTATCAACCGATCTTTCCGGTGTACCTGCTTGCGGAGGAACCGGAGCGGCATCAGTTCGTCATCATTCCCGGTGCGATCAGGGGACTCGTCGACGCCACTTCTCCTGCAGAGAGTCAACTTCGACGCTACGTGATGGCTGAGAGCAAGCGTCGACTGCATCAGCCGGTGTTCCGGGCGACCGTGATGCGCGCATACGATACGCGGTGCGCTGTCTGTTCTCTCGCGCACGGCCAGTTGCTCGATGCCGCACACATCGTTCCGGACTCCGATGAAGCTGGAATCCCCACGGTGCGTAATGGTTTGGCGATGTGCAAAATCCATCACGCTGCCTACGACGCCCACATTTTGGGGGTGTCCCCAGACTACATTGTCAAGATCCGGGCTGATCTGCTCGACGAAATCGATGGCCCGATGCTGCAGTACGGCCTCAAAGAACGTCACGATCAGAAGCTGATGGTGCTGCCGTCGGTCAGGGCTCAGCGGCCGGATCGGGATCTGTTGAGCATCAGCTACGAGCGATTTCGGTCAGCGTAGCGGTCATACTTCCGGTTGTGTCCGGCGGGGGAGTCAGTCGATGATGCAGGCTTCCCGTGCAGCCCGGACCCAGTCCGGGAACTCGGAGAGAATTCGCTCGTAGAGGTCGGCATCGGAGATCGCGTCGATGTCGTCGAGCGCGAAGAATCCGGCGTTGTCGACCACGCGCCCGTCCATCGTGTCGAGCCTCTCCAGAACCCCGTAGTTCGCTTGTCCTATGCCGACGAACTGCCAGAAGATCGGCGCCTTCGCGGCCATGCGCATGAAGGTGGCGATCGGACCACGATTCTTGAAGCCCCCATCGGTGAAGAAGAAGACCAACGTCGGCTGACGCGAATCGACGTTCGACAGAATGTGATTCATGATCGGCAGTTCGTCGTTCGAGTTGCCGATCGGCGTGTAGTCGACGCCGTCGTGGGTGCCGGTCAGGTGGAGGTAGGTCGTGGACCACTGCTCGCTGTCGACAACGGTGATGTCCGGCAAGGCGACGAATAGCCGCGCGTAAAGGTAGGGCTCCAGTTGTCCGTCGTCGTCGATCTGAGTTGCGACAGCAACCATTCGCTCTACGACGCGATGCACGACGCCAGTCGCGTACTGCTTCTTCATCGAGCCGGTCTTGTCGATGACGAGTACGACGCGGGCGCGGAGTCCGACGGCATTTTTGGTCAGCAGAACCTTGTGCACCTGCGTCTTGCGCATATCGAGCTTTTCGCGTTTGACCATCGACAGCTTTTCCTCGCCTGCGACTGATCGCACGGCGGGTTCGTCGTCGACGGTCACTCCGTGTTCGCGTACCAGATCGGCGAATCCACGATCCCAGCCGGCGCTGACGTTGCGTACCTTCCACTGGCCGGCACGGCGATAGATTTCGATGAGGACGGCTGCGGTCTCCGTCGTCAAACCAGTTGCCGGTCCTTCGATGCCGGCGGCGGGGATCGATGCGGCCAGGTTCGGAAATTCGGACAGCGTCCGGGACTCCGACGCGACGGCGACGACGATGGTCTCGATGCCGTCGGGCACTCGCGTCAGATCCACCGACAGCGTCGACGACGAAGTCAGCGTGATGGCGCCTTCGGGGGAGGCGGGTTGGTTGAAGAATACGAAGTCGGCGTCGGTGCGCACTGTCCGCGCGTCGGTCACCTGGAAGGCGAGCAGGTCGACGCCGTCGGCGCCGGCTATGGAGACGTCGAACGCTGTTGTATCGAGGGGAGCGTTCGCTCCCCGGGCCAGGGTGAGTGCGTCGGTCACGGTCAGCATTCAACCATCGTCGATGCGCCTCGGAACACATCGATCAGCGGGACCCGACTGTTTCGACGAGTTCAGATCACCGGAGGCGTTCATCAGAACATGGTCAACGCGGTACGGCTGCCGCCACGTGCTTCGCGGACTCGGGCGCTCCATCGCTGCACTAGCCACCCTTCGTGGATCAAGGTGGGTACACCGTATTGGTCGATCAACTGCGCGTGGCCGCCGTCCACCGAGGCCTTGGCTGCACACAGAAAGGTCGCCATCAAGGACACGCCGACGCCCCGGCCATCCGGAGCACGATCCAGCTCTGCTCGACCGGTCTGGCTCCATGCACTCGATTGCGGACGACACCCGCTCTGAGTCCCGGCGGTCTCGAGCACTTCACATCGAGTGTCGACGCGATCGCCCAGGAAATCATGTATCGGAACGTCGACCTGGACTCGATGGAGATGTTCCTGACTGCTGGGGTGGGTGATCTGTCCTTCGAGTTGTCGGACTAGGCACTGAACCGCATCGCGGTACGCGTGGGACAACTAAAGGGTTGACCCGAACTGTCGCAGGTTCATGCGCCGACTAGAACGGGTTGTAGATCGAGATCGACCGGAAGCTATCCGCTGACGAACCGGTTGGAATCACGACCGACTCCAAGTTGTGATCGGTTCCGCTGGGATCTGTCTGCCAGCAGTAGCCCTGACCGTGAAAGCTCCAGCAGTAGATCGGCTGATTGGTTCCGAACGGGCTGATGATGATTGGGGCGTCACCTCGTGATCCATAGGCTGCCGGATCGAACGCGCTTACGTAGTACTCGGTCGAGTTCGAGGTGAATGGAGAATCGTAAATTCCCTCGGCGGACGCAGGTGTGGCGGCCAACGCCGTCGCACCTACCGCCACGGCAGAGGCGGCGAGAATCTTCTTCAGCATTCGTGCTCCGATCGTCGAGGGCCCCGGCCCAGTACGTATGAGATCGACAGGGACTCGGACCTTGTTACCGCGTGCCTCGTGCGCGAACTGATTCCGGCAAGCGGTCGGTATCTCGGCGATACTCGACGTGGTCGAATCCCCTGGATTTGGTGTGACGAGAGCAGTAGAGCCCGAAGCTCAGTAGACCACCGACTCAACTCGCGGCTGTTTGCAGGCCCTCCGCAACTGCTGGAGCGGGGAACTGGTCCTTGCCGTCGACCTTGAAAGTGTTGTCGCTATTGGTCAGAACGATGACCGTCGTATCGAGATCGTAGTTGTGGGACAGGTTGCTGTTGTATCCGGGGATGTCACCGTCGTGGCCCCACCATCCGTTGCGATCCCCGATCCCGATGCCGTACCCGACCGTCGCGGTCATCGGGGGAATGTCGTGGATGATGGAGTCTCGACGAAGCTGCTGAGTAGCTGCATCGAGTATGCCTTCGCCGGTGAACAGTGCGTGAGCCCACTTCGTCAGGTCGTCCAGGGTTGAGATGACGGCACCAGCGGTGAATGCGAACGACGGGTTCCAGTTCGTCGAATCGACACTCTGCCCGGGCGGCTGGTTTTGATCGGTGGACCCATCCAGGTGAGGATCTCCGATCTCGGTTGACCCGCCCGGAAAGGATGTGTCGGACATGCCGAGCGGTTCGAACAGGCGCTCCTCGAACACTGTGTCGATGGGCTGGTCGAGAACTTGCTCGATGACCATGCCCAACAGGACGTAGTTGGTGTTCGAGTATGCCCACCCCTCGCCAGGAGCGAAGTCCGCGGGCAGCGGCTTGACGGCATCGACGAGTTCCTGCGGCGACCAGGCGTATTCGGGGTCAGCGAAGTACTTGTCGACGACCGTGTCCGAAGCGGTGTAGCTGGGAATGCCGCTCGTCATGTCGGCGAGCTGTAGCAGCGTGGCTTTGTCACCGTTCGGAACGCCGGGTATGTACGTGCCGATTGTTTCGTCGAGCGAGAGCTTGCCTTCCTCGACCAACTGAAGCAGCACCGTCGCTGTCATGGTCTTGGTCAGCGAACCGATGCGGGTCAGGTCGGATGATGTCGGAGTCTCCGATCGGCCCGTGCCGACGGTTCCAGAAGTCCCCGTCCATGTTCCGGCTGGCGTCGCCACCATTGCGATGACGCCGGGGAAGCCCGCCGCCGCTCGGGAATCGTCGAGCACGCTCTGAAACGCCTCCGTTTCGGGCGCCTCGATGGTTTGCGAGGTCGACGGCGCAGACGCAGGTTCCTCCGTTTGCGAGCAACCGGATGCAACCAGGGACAGAGCGGCGACCGCAGCGGTCGCCGAGAGAAGCCGAGATGCGAAGTTCATGCTGGTCTCCGTCGATCAGGGGCGATTGCTGGTGCCATCGATCCAGTCGAACCCACTGGCTGAACACACGCGCCGCCCTCGTCGTGCTCGCCGGTGCGTAACATTGTAGGGCAGGTGACCTGTGCAGCGAGGCGTTCCAGCAGGTAAACCGCTGTTTCGCGCTTGTGCTTCATTGAACTGCTTCTCTGTACTGTCAACCCGTGGTTTGGCCAGTAGTTGGGCTCCATGCCCCATGCTGGTGGTGTCACGCCGACGACGGATTTGCGACGGGTGCAGGAACATCCCCCAGTCAGCGTGTTCTCGGCCTTTCCGAAGGTCGGACGGGATTTCGCTGAGGCGGCTGACTATGAACTCTGCGGGTGTGTGAGCTGGCATCACGAGCGGGTGTTCGACGAGAGGTTCTCTGCAGCAGTTGTATTGCCACGTCAGTGTCAATCCGGGACAGCGAAATGTTAACCGTCCAGGGCGGTGAACAGCCGATTGCCCAGAGTGGCGATCGCCTCCGCGTCGCCTGGGGTTCCCGGTTGCCAGGGCAGCACCAAACGGTCCTTGGTCTTGTCGACATATCGCGGAATCACGTGTAGGTGGAAGTGGAACACTGTCTGCCATGCGTCGGCGCCACAGCAGTTGAGCAGGTTCACTCCGTCTGCGCCGAACTCCGACACCGCTGCCTTGGCGATCCGCTGCGCTGCCAGGGTGACTGCGGTCAGATCGTCGGCCGGGATCTCGAACAGGTCTTTACTGTGCCGCTTGGGAATGACCAGTATGTGACCGTCCGAGGCGGGGTTGATGTCCATGAAGGCGTAGGTCGTATCGTCCTCGGCCACTTTCACGCTCGGGACGTCGCCGCCAACGATGCCGCAGAAAAGGCAAGGATCGCTCATGGTCAGGGAGTCTAGTTCTTGGCTGCGACTCATGGCCGCTTACCCTGCGACGGGGATCGGGTCGTACGCAGGTGCAGCAGAGGATTCGAGTCGGTCGTGTCGTATAGCCTCTGCGCATGACACGCGAGCGCACTGCTGAACAGCTTGACCGAGCGGTGGGGACACTCATCGCTTCAGCCGCAGGCGATGCGCTGGGTGCGGGCTATGAATTCTCTATTCCTGCACCCGACGCTGTGATTGGAATGATCGGCGGAGGCCCTTTCGGGTTCGAGCCAGGGGAGTGGACCGACGACACCTCGATGTCGATCGCGGTGGCGGAAGCCGCGGCGGCTCGAGAAGATTTACGCTCTGAGTCTGGCCTGGACTCGGTGGCTGCTGGCTTCATGCGCTGGTTCGCTTCGGAACCGAAAGACATCGGGAATCAAACCAGGACGGTTCTGTCCGCCAATCCAACTTCGGCGGATGAAATGGTCGCTGCGGCCAAACGGGTCGTGGGGTTGACGGGAGGGAACGGTTCACTGATGCGAACATCCCCTGTCGCACTTGCCCACCTGGACGATGAGCAGGCGTGTGTCGCTGCCGCGCTTGCTGTCAGTGACCTGACACATTCGGATCTTCGTGCAGGCCAAGCGTGCCAGCTGTGGTCCTACGCGATTCGTCATGCTGTGCTGTTCGGGTCGTTCGACGGGGTGCGGATGTACCTCAGCGGCGTCGACGGTGAACAACGTGACTATTGGACCGGGATTCTCGACGCTGCGGAGACGGGCAGTCCCTCGGATTTCGCCAAGAACGGGTGGGTAGTGCACGCATTGCAAACGGCGTGGTGGGCAATCTCGTCGACTGACGACTCCAGTCCTGATCATCTGCGTGAGGCTCTGGTGCAGTGTGTGCGTGCTGGCAACGACACCGATACGACCGCTGCGATCGCTGGCGGACTATTGGGGGCGAGGTGGGGTGCAACTGCAGTCCCCGAAGAGTGGCTCGACGTACTTCACGGGTGGCCAGGGCTCGGGCCGCGCGACCTCGAATCGTTGGCTCTGAAAGCCGTTCAGTAGGAATGGGTCCAGGGACCCCTGCGGCCGATCAAGATGGTCTTCGTGCTCACCGAGCGCTATTCTATTGCCGCGCAATGGGAGCAGGTCGCCGAGGCTCTCACCGGGTCGTTCCAGCACCGCACGATCAGAGCGGTTCGAGTTCGTTGAGGGCACGGCAAGGCGATCAGGCGGTACCGCATAGTAGATCCACCTGCTGCAAACGACGCGCGGTCGCCCACGTTTGATCTGAGTCTCGGCGGTTGTCGGTGCGATATGGGACTGTGGGGTCTGGTTGGGGAACCGAACGGATCGACAAGGGGAGTCCCGGTGACCACGAGCGACTGATCCTAGCGGAAAGTTCTGTGCGCCGACATGTTTCGTAGTTGACCTGGCACCAGAAGGACGTTTTCGTCGCGGGGTGACCGCCGGGTACAGGGTTTGATACGCGAATTGGCCTTCCGCGTGATGTAACACCCATGTTCTCAGGTGGTGAATAACTCGATATGCACGTAACGGGTCTGGTCGTCGCGCTCGTCGACCACAATATTGCGAATCACGCGTTCGTTCTCGGAATTGAGGAAGCGGTCCTGCGCTTTGAGCACCGAGGGCGACGACGCGAGGTCCGGTCCGGCAATTACCTCGTCGAACGGTGCCGAAGCAGCAATCAGCGGTGCGTCGAACTCCGAATGATCCAGAAGCGCTGCGAAACCGTCTGGGTCAGTTTCGATCGCTAATTCGAACCGCGTGTCGAGTGAGGCCTCAGTCCGGGCATCCAGAACGACGTCGTCCGGAGCGAGCGTGATTCCGCCGAAAGACGTTGCTTCCGAGATGACGTCCGCCAGCGACGCTGATTCACGGACACTGACGGTGCGATCCGTGGCGTCACTTCGCGTTGTGCACCCCGTAGTGGCGGCGATGAGTAACAACGCAACCAGCAGTCGACGTGCGCGGATGTTCGCATGTTTCATCGTGTTCTATCGTTCCGGATCTGATCGTTGGCCATTCCGACTGTCCGGTGCAGACGGTAGATCCAGAGTGCTGTTGTTGGGGACAACCGGTCCGTCGTAATGGAATGTGCTTCCAGACCCGGAGATATCGAATTCCTGCGCCAAGCCTGCGGTGTGCAGGCTACCCATTCGTTCGTCGCTGATGGTCACTCCATCGGTGCCAGGTATGTCGAACGTAGTCGTCTTCGTGCCGTCCCAGTTGTAGCGATCGAAGACATGGGTTTGGTAGTCGACAGTCACTGTTGGCTCTGCGCCCGGTGTACTGGGCGGATACACAGTGGCGATTCCGGTCACCGACTGCTCGATGCCTCCCATGGCGTAGAACCAGTCCTTGCTGTCTTCTGGTCCGATGTACACACCTGTCCAGTCGGACTGAAATGGAACTGGAACCCCGTAGGTGCCATCTGAGGCTGCGTGGGTGGAAATGCGGTTGACTTCTGCGCTGACTAGTTCGTTGGTTGTCTGCTGAACCTTTGGCACGTCACGCTGGATCTCGTCAGGATCGACCCTTGATTCAACACCCGAGTTGTCGAGGTAATGCCGCAGGTTCTTGGCGGCATGCGTCCAACCACTGAGTTCGGCGGCATCAGCGGCTTTCTTCACTAGCTCGCTGAACAGAAGGTCGTCTCCTCGGCTGTACGTCGGTTGAGAACCGTGCGGTCCCTGGCCGCCGTCGGACGGTGGTGCAGGCTTCGGACTTGGTACGCCTGGAGAGCTTGTGTCGGCCGGTTTCGGCAATTCTGAAGCCATCTCTGCTACCCGCTGCGCAATGCGGCGGTCGATATCCGTGAACTCGTTGTAGGCCTGGGTGATCTGTTCTTGCCACCGATACAGATCAGCTGCGCTGACCGAAGACTCGGGATCGCCAAAGGAAGACGAGTCTTCGGACAACGCCACTTGCCAGTCATCGGACACGGAGAACCCATCGGAGCCTGCACCGCATGCAAGTTGGAGCACTCGGTCACGAGGAAATTCAAGTTCATTCGCAGCGGCGCGAGCAGCTGCGGCCAGTCGTCCGCCGATATCGCGCATGCGGTTCGCGTTGTCGCAAACTCGGACAGCCCGATCAAAGGCAGCCCTTTGGGCATCGCCAGTCAAAGAGCCGTTGAGATCCATGCCGCCGATGTCGCGCAGGAGCCCGCTGAGCAGTTCGCCCAACCGGTCCATTGCCTTGTCCAACTGCGTGCCCGAGTCTCTGGAGGTCCACAACTGCCACTCGTTCAGCTGAGGTCGGGTTGGGGTCATATCGGACGCTCCGAAGCGGCAAGCAAGACCGAGGATGTCATTTCAGACGTTCGGTAGTCGACGGCGCTCGCACTGATCGCGGCCGATAGCTCGTGCAATTCCGTGACCACTACCGTCAGAGCTGCATCGAGAGCCTCGGCTGCGGTAGCTAGGGCTGGGCCGCAGTGCGATCCTGGTAGAGCATCTGTCGCCGGCGTGAGGTGGCCGACGGCGCTCATGGTTGCAATTTCAGTTGTGACAGCACTGAAGTGATCAGCCAGTGTCCGAACAGCGTCAGGATCTACGCGTAGTTCTCTAGACATGAGCCCCCCAGCCCCATGGCCGCGTCATATCCGGCCGTTTGTCGGACAGTACCCCAAGGGGCTTGGTGGCCTCGGCTGATGGCGGCTGCCATGGTCATTCGAACGAATGAATTCTGCGAGCCCTCTGCCCGCCTGTTCCCAGGATTTGACCGGGTCGATTCACGAACGGCGCAGATGGGGCCACATTCGTACTCCGCCGGCAAGTTGACCCGTGGTCTCGACGAGACTGCGCGCTCACGAACCCTGTCACCCACTCCCTATAGGTTGAGCCCTGATCGAGTTAGTTCGAAATGTGAGGATTCGATGTCGGCTACAGATGACAGTGAGCTCAGGGGACGCGTACGGCGCCTGCTCGAGTTCTTGCGCGAAACGGTCGGCGCCCAGTCGAAGCCGATACGCCAGTACGGCACCGATGCCCGCGTCGAGTGGCTGTTCGACGACTCCCGACCCCTCGACGTCAACACCGACGTCGCCCCCGGCGACGTGGCGGTTCGCATCCCGCGCACCAGCATCGAGCAGCCTCCTGGCCTTCCTGCAGAGCTCGAGAAGCACATAGACGAGAGCACCACCCCACCCACCGTCGCCAAACAAGCACCCGCCGAGGCCCACGACTGGCTCCAGGAATGGACCACCTGGTCACTCGACGACCGTGAACGCCGACCCTTCGCCGAAATCTTC
>NZ_LVCV01000293.1 GCF_001647195.1 Rhodococcus sp. EPR-157
GCGACCAACCAGTCGCGACGCACCTCATCACCCAGCAGGCCAGCATCAGCCGCGAGGACTCCACCGGCGACCTCCTCGTCACCGTCGCACCCGCCAGCAGTCCGCGCCTCGAAGATGTACAGATCCTGCTCGACCTGCCCGGCTTCGACCGCGCCGGCTCGAAGTCCCTGCACCGGAGCCTGTCCGAACTGGTCTCGTCCTCGCTGTCCGCCGACATCCCGCGGCTGCTCGGTCAGTGGGCCACCGCCGCGCTGAAGCAACCGTTGACGGTTATCGCCGACCACGACAAACCCGTCGGCTCCACCGCCGACACCCTGCGCATGTCGCCGGCCCTCGTCCTGCGCAAGCGTGGCTCCTACGCCCTCGCGTCGTACTACGAGGCAATGCTCGCGGCCTTGGACGCGGGGGCACCCGTGCCCGTCGGGCTCTCGCAACTCGTCGAGACCCACGACGACAACACCCGCCGCGACTGGCTCGAATCCCACGTCAGCGACACCCCCAGCGCCGAACCGCTCTTCCCGCTACCCGCCAACCGCGCCCAGGCCGGCATCTACAACCGCGTCATGAACGACACCGGCGTCGTCGTCGAAGGCCCTCCCGGCACCGGCAAAACCCACACCATCGCAAACCTGATGTCCGCGTTGATGGCTCAAGGCCAGCGCATCCTCGTCACCAGCGAGAAAGCCCAGGCGTTGCGCGTCCTCAAGGACAAGCTGCCCGCCGAACTTCAGGACCTCTGCGTCTCCGTCACAGACATGGCGCGTGGGGGATCGGCCGAGCTCGACGAGAGCGTCTCGACCATCGCCACCCGCAAAGCAGCGTTCGACGCCACCGAGTCGGCCCGCAAGATCCGTTCCCTCGCGGCCAAGCGGATGGGCACCAAAGAACGTCGCTACAAGCTCACCAAGCAGATCGGCCTCGCTCGATCCTCAGAAGCAGAGATCCACACGTTCTCGCCGACGTATTCAGGAACCCTCGCGTCGATCGTCACCACGCTCAACTCCCAGCAAGACGAACTCGGCTGGATCCCCGGCCCGCTGCACACCGAAACCGCACCCGTCGACAACGCAACCTTCGCCTCGCTGTTCACGGAGAGCCAAGAACCGAGACTCCCGACGGCCGAGGAGATCCGATCGCTGTTCGCCCGCGCCGGAACTGCCTCGGGATCGATGTTCGACGACATCGATCCGATTCAGCTGCAGTACATTCTGCCGTCGGCGCAAGCCCTCACCGACCGGGCACGAGCCATCGAGTCCCTCGGTCCGGACTATGCAGCCCTGGCCGACGGGATTCTGTCCGGCGCGCTGGGCACGTTGTGGTCCCGCGCGCAGACCGTCTCCGCGATGCTGTCGGTCGCCGTCAGTTCCAATGCCGCAGTGGGGTCCCATCACTTGACGACGCAGGTCGCCACGCGGCAGGCACTCAACGCGTTCGACGCACTTGCGAGGCTCTACGAGAGCGGCTCCTTCGACGCGACGCGCACGTCCAGTGAGCAGGTGGCCGTTGATGGGCTCGATGCACGAGCAACCGTCGATGGCACCGACGCGACCCAGGCCACTGAACTCCGGCTCGTCACCAACCACCTCCGCGCCCTCGTGGCCGTCGACGATGCCGCACACCTGTTGCGCAGCATCGGTATCGAGCTGCCCATCGATCCCGCCGACTCCCGCGAACAGCAGGTCGACACCCTCCACACCGTATGGAACCAGGTGCTCGCGACGGGCAGCATCGCAACGGCACGTGACGAACTCGTCGGGGCCCTCGGTGCCGTAGTTCCATCCTTACCGCCGGTCACGACGCGCGCCGAGGCGGTCGCTCTCGCCGACGACATCACCGCGCTGAGCGGTGGCTCCGACGAATCCACCGCACGCGACGAGCTGACCAACCTGGCGGAGCGGCTCGCCTCCGATCCGACAGTGCCCGACGGTCTCGCCGACGCAATCAGAACCGGCGACATCGACGACTACGAGCGGCTCGCCAGCTACGTCCAGCCACAGAACAACAACACCGATCTGCTCGACGACTTGGCCGAACATGCTCCCACCCTCGCCCGCGCCCTGTCCGAGGACACGACGATCGACTGGTCCGCGCTCGCACCCGCCTTCACCCGGGCCTGGGCCTGGCGCTGGACCAAGCAGTCGATCGAGGCCGCGCAGCAGCCCGATCAGAACGACAATCTCGACGCCGAACTCGATGCCCTCGACGAGGAAATCTCCTCACTGACGGCGCAACTTGCCGCTGAGCAGGCGTGGCAGGAATGCCTGCAGCGCATGACGAGTCGCGAAGTCACCGCACTGCGGGCGTATCAGGAGAACATGTCCAATGCTGGCCTCGGCACCAGCAGCCTCGCGCAGCGGTACCGAGTCGCAGCCCGTGCGGCGATGCAGGATGCGCAGACGGTCGTGCCCGCGTGGGTCATGCCGATCGCGCAGGTTCTGTCGTCGATTCCGCCGCAGCAGAATGCGTTCGACGTCGTCATCGTCGACGAAGCCAGCCAGGCCGAGATCACCAGTATGTTCCTGATGTGGTTGGCGCCGCGCGTCATCGTCGTAGGCGATGACAAGCAGTGTGCGCCGGCGTCGATCCAGAACTACACCCTCGAATCCGTCATCGAGCGGCTCGACTACTTCCTGCCGGATGTGCCTGTCACGACCCGGATGACGCTGACTCCGCGGTCGAGTCTGTTCTCGATGCTGCGCACCCGATTCGGCGATGCCGTGCGACTACGCGAGCACTACCGATCCATGCCGGAGATCATTCAATGGTCGTCGACGCAGTTCTACAACGAACAGCCGCTGGTGCCCGTCCGACAGTTCGGTGCGGATCGGCTTGCACCGCTGCGCAGTACGTTCGTCGAGGATGCGAGCACCACTGGTTCGAGCACACGACTGAGCAACGCAGCCGAGGCGAACGCCCTCGTCGACCAGCTCGCGCTCTGCCTCGCCGAACCCGACTACGAGGGCAAGAGCTTCGGCGTCGTCGTCCTCCAGGGCGCAGCGCATGCCGACCTGATCCGATCGCTGATCTTCGAGCGCATCCCGTCCGAGCAGATCGACGAGCGACGCATCCGCGTCGGTACACCGCCGGACTTCCAGGGCGACGAACGTGACGTGATGTTCCTGTCGATGGTCATCGCACCCGGCTCGTCGTCGAAGGCGCTGACGACGGACATGTTCAAGCGGCGGTTCAACGTCGCCGCGACTCGTGCACGAGATCAGCTGTGGCTGTTCCACTCCGTCACGGCCGACAGCCTGGCAACCACCGATCTACGACGGTCACTGCTGTCCTACGTCGAAGCTGCGCCGACGGTTCCGGTCCCCGCGATGCCCGACGCCGTCTCGCCGGATGCACCGCATCCGGACTTCGGTTCGCTGTTCGAGCAGCAGGTCTTCCTGGCGCTGCGTGAGCGCGGCTACCACGTCAACCCACGCGTCGATGTCAACGAGATGACCATCGACCTGGTGGTCACCGGCGCCGCTGTCCGAGTCGCGATCGAATGCGACGACGACAGTGCAGTCGACGCCGACGAGCTGCTGAGCCGTATGGAGCGCGAGTTCGAACTGCGACGCTGTGGCTGGCTGTTCCACCGGATCCGGGCGTCGGACTTCGCCCTGGACCGTGAACGTGCACTCGACACCATCACCGAACTTCTCGACTCGGTCGGCGTCCTGCCTGACGAGGTAGCGGTGGTCGTCGAGGGATCGGAAACGTCGACGTGGACGCCGATCGCGTTGGTGCGTGATCCCGACGACGCCGAACCCGACGAGGAAGCAGTCGAGCTCGTCACCGTCGAAGCGCCCGCGCCGTCCCGGACCGTCGAGGTGGATCTCGCGCCGCTGCCGGAGGCCATCGAGACAGTCGACGAGCCCGACGAGACCGACGACGTCGATGACGCGGCGGTGGACGATTTCGACGACACCGACGTGTCCGAACCGAGGCCGGTTCGGACGATGCCGCGTGAGGATCTCATTGCGGCCATTCGGTACTCGCAGAAACGCAACAAGTTCTCCGTCGCTCAGACGGTGGAGGACTGTGAGGTCACGCCCGAAGCCGTGCAGGAGGCGTTGGCGGAGATCAAGTCTCGCGACGACGCGCTGAGAGCGTCGAAGAAGAGACCCCCGGCTCCGACGCTGGACGTGATGCCACGGAAGCGTCGTACATCGGGTGCTTCGAGTGAGCCGGTCGTGGTGTCCGGAAGTCGTTCACTGCAAGCCGAGTTGGATGCATTGCCGGTCGCGTCGTGGGCGGGAGCGCGTGAGATTGCTATCGCTGCGGCACGTCCGAATGCTCCGTTGACGTTGGAGCGGTGTCAGCGGGTGACGGGGTTGTCGCGGACGAAGGCGGATCAATTGTTGTCGGATTTGGTGGTGTTGAAGAAGTTGGTCACACGCAAACATGAGGGTGTCGAGCAATGGGTGCGGCCGCAGGGGTTGACGCTATGACGCAGGTTGCGAGCCGGTCCGAGGGGTTGCGGGACTGGCAGAAAGAGGCGTTCGAGAAGTGGGTGTCGTTCGGCTATCGCGCGATCGTCGAGGCCGTCACCGGCACCGGAAAGACGCATGTGGGGTTGGCGGCGACGCTGGACTCGGTCAGTCGTGGTCGACAGGTGTTGGTGGTGGTGCCGAGTATCGATCTGCTCGAGCAGTGGTACACGGCGATGGTGAAGGCGTTGCCGAGTGTGCGGATCGGGCGACGTGGGAATGGGCACAACGACACCTTCCGGCTGTACGACGTGTTGATCACGACGATTCAGTCGGCGATCCGGCCGGGTGCGCCGATGCCTCGAACGGGTGCGCTGCTGGTTGCGGACGAGGTGCATCGCTACGGTGCCGGTTCGTTTGCGAAGGTGCTGATCAACCGCTTCGAGGAGCGGCTCGGGTTGACAGCGACGTTGGAGCGTCAGGACGACGGTGTCGATACGCATCTTATGCCGTACTTCGAGAACCTGGTCAAGGGCTGCGATGCAGCGCGGGGGCGACGTGACGGGATCCTTGCGCCGGTGCGCGTGATGACGGTCGCAGTTCCGTTCTCCGCTGACGAAGCGACGAAGTTCCAGGACTTGGACGAGAAGGCGAAGTCGCTGCGCAACACGTTGATCTATGACTATGGCTGTGCTGCTGAGCCGTTCGGTGAGTTCATGAAGAACGCGGTGGATCTGAGCAAGGAGCGGCACCTGCCGGCGAGTCGTGTGGCGAGTAGGTATCTGTCTGCGTTCAGTAAGCGGCGGGCGTTGTTGGCGGACTGTGAGGGCAAGTTGCAGGCGCTGGCGGCGATCACGCCTGGGTTGGCGAAGTCGGAGCGCTCGATCGTGTTCTCGGAGACGAAGGAGTCTGCGGCGAAGGGCGCGGAGGTGCTCAAGGCTGGTGGGGTTGCGGCGCATCAGTATTCGAGTCATTTGGATCGGGTGGGGCGGACGCGGATTCTGAAGCAATTCCGCAGTGGTGAGCTGACGTCTTTGGTGGCGCCGCGGGTGCTGGACGAGGGTATCGATGTGCCGGCGGTGGATGTCGGGGTGATCATCGCGAGCAGTTCGTCGAAGCGGCAGATGATTCAGCGGATGGGCCGGATTCTGCGGCTGAAGCCGGATGGTCGGCCTGCGGCGTTCGTGATCATGTATGTGGCGGGGACGAACGAGGATCCGTCTCTGGGTGCGCATGAGGCGTTTCTGGATGAGTTGACGGGTGTCGCCGAGGAGGTCGTGGACGTCGAGCTCGCTGATGCGGGTGCGGTGTTGGCGAGCTGGTTGGATCAGTCGGCGCCGATCCTGCCAAAGCCGCCGGTGGAGCCTACCCCGATCGAGCCGATTGTGATTCCGCAGTCGAAGATGGTCCCGACGACGGTATCTGCGGCGAGAACGAAGACGGTGAAGGAGATTCTGTCGGAGGCGCAGTACGGGACGCCGCATCAGCTCGACGGGATCCTGCGGTGCATGGCTGCCATCGATGTGCGGGAGGCGTCGGTGTTGATCCGGCGTTACGGGATAGACGGGGCGAAGCCGCGGACGGTGTCCCAGGTGGCGGCGGAGATGAATCTCAAGCGCATGCTCATCGACAGCCTCGAGAAGCGGGGGTTGAAGTCGTTGGAGAGGGAAGCGGGGAGGTTGTTAACTGTGTTTCGAAGCTCTTGACAGAGCCGAAAGTTTCAATAGTTCCGTATATTTGTCATGTTGTATTGGATTGAAGAACTGTAGAGGGATATTTATGGATCGTATTACTGAGTCAGTCATGAAGCGTTACGTGAAAGAGGCCGGTATCGGTGCACGGCCGGAGCATCAGCAGTTCGAAGCTTTTGCAGGTTCTGTCCTGTTGCGCGCGGAGGTCGGTCATGACCCTGAGAGCTCAATCGATGATTTTCTGGCCGGCGACGGGATTCAGGGATACGATCTCTTCGCAATGGTAGTCAACGATGAACTGGTAACTGACGTTATTGCACTCGATGAAATTTGCGCGCGCGCTAGGACTATCAGTGTCGAATTTGTATTCGCTCAGTTCAAGACATCTCCATCCTTCAAGACTAGCGAATTCTCAAACTTTTCGGACACCTGCCGTATGATAATTGAGAAATCAAGCTCGCTGGATACTCAAGAGTTTCCAGCATCCCTCCTGGTTTCTGCAATATATGACAGGGCCGAAATGTTTAAAGTCAATCCCAAGCTTTCGTTGTTCTACGTCACGACTAGCGGTGTCGATCCGGAATTGCCGATAAGGCGCAAAGCTGAGAGCTCACGATCCGATATTATGCAGCTCTCTCTTACTGCTTCGGTAGATATCCAATTTGTTGGCGCGGCCGCTCTGCAGGCTCGGTGGCGACAGCTCGATCAAGGTACTACACGGACAATTCGATTTGAGAAAAAGGCGTCAATGCCTCAGATTGACGGAGTCGTCCAGGCCTACATCGGAATGTTGCCTGCCCAGGAGTTGCTTAATTTGGTGACGGTGGATGGATCGCCAACTCGAATGCTGAAGTCGATCTTTTACGATAACGTTCGAGACTTTCAGGGTAACGTTGACGTGAACACAAAGATCAGCGAAACGCTGACTGGCTCTGACCGGGCTAGGTTTGCGGTTTTCAATAATGGCGTTACTATCGTTGCTCAAGAAATTAATAACACCGGCGATACTTTCAGGCTGTTGGATTATCAAGTTGTCAACGGGTGTCAAACCGTTCACGTCCTGCATGAGGCTGCAATGGAACTCGGTGGCATAAATTCATTGCCCGATGTATTTGTGCCGGTCAAAATGATCGCTACCAGCGACGCAGAGGTCGCTCGAAGTATCGCGCAGGCTACGAATCAGCAAACTCAGGTCACAGCCGAAAGCCTTCTGGCCAACTCGGAAGTGCAGAAGCGAATCGAAGAATATTTCACAGCGGTTGACGATGTCGATGATTTCAAGCTCTACTACGAGCGTCGACTAAAGCAATGGGCCGGCAGCTCGGTTGTCGTAGGCGCTTGGAGGATGGTTACGATCCGGCAGATGATTCGTTCGTTTGGAGCGGTCTACCTAAACCAACCACATACAGCCAATCGATACTACAACGATCTTCGCGATCAGGCCGGTACCCGAATCTTTATCGATAGCAATGCGCCCGGGCTGTTTTGGATCTCAGCTCTGCTCTTTTGCAGAATCGAGTTCTTGTTTCGAAATGACAAGATAGATGCGAAACTCAAGCCGATAAAATTCCATATGATGGCCGGAATCTCAAGAGCAACACTTAAGGGTAAGACTCCACACTTCAAGAATAGCGCTGCGGTTGAGAAATATGTAGCTGACCTGCGAACTTTGCTTGCGAGTGATGAGCGCCTCATCAAGGCGATCACCATCTGGTCAGACGGCGCAACAAGCTACTCTTCGACGCTCGTTCTTGACCGCGACTTCTGTCGCACCCAAGAATCCGCCACCAAGTATGCGATTGCTGTTAGCCGCAGGATTCGTACAGAAGATCCAGTATTGGTCAAACAGAGGTGATATTGGTTAGTTGGCGTTTTGCTGAGTTTCAAATTCGGCTGTGTGTATTTTGCGACTCTCGTATCGGCCCTGCGGACTAGCAACTAGCGCAGCTACGGGCGCAAGGCCGACTCGCCCGGCAAGCGCTTTCATTGCAGACTCACGAAGAATGGTCAGCCTGGTCAGAGCCCGGGGCGCGATCGAGGACATCGAGAACGACCACAATCGTCGGCACCGCTGCTTGCTACTTGGCGCCAAACGGCTGGCGAGTACGCTGCCGCGTGTACCCACAGCCGCAAACCGGTGGATGGGTGTGATTCGCATGAACTGCATAGTTGCGACCCCCGGAGCACGGCCTTCCGACTGTCGGTGAAATTTCGGGGTCTGCGGCGGATAGACGGTGTAGGTCTGGCGGTCCCTCGTGCGTCCGTGAGAGGCGGGGATGATCGAGCCGCTAACTCGGCAGGCGTGAGGAGGCAGGTCGATTGGCTGCGGCAAGTCAGCACCACCTGACGTACGACGCCATGCAGAATGATCTGTTCAAGAGTTTGTCAAGTGATTGAGGTTCTGGCGTGGGTACTGTGCACGAGGTAATCGAAGCGTTTCGGCAGGCTCCGTCGAACTCGGAGCGAGGAACGAAGTTCGAGCAGTTGATGGTCCGGTACTTTCAGCTCGACCCCATGCTCAGTCAGGAGTACGACCAGGTCTGGCGCTGGATGGACTGGCCCGACCGTGCCGGTAAACCTGATACGGGGATCGACCTCGTCGCGCGCAACAGCGACACCGGAGAACTGACCGCGATTCAATGCAAATTCTACGAACCCACCCACACCTTGGCGAAGGGCGACATCGACTCCTTCTTCACCGCGTCGGGCAAGAAGCCCTTCACGAACCGCGTGATCATCTCGACCACC
>NZ_LVCV01000294.1 GCF_001647195.1 Rhodococcus sp. EPR-157
GAGCGGACTGCAGCCGACACCGGTGGGCATGCGCGCATCCTGTTCGCGGTCCCCTCGATTTCGCTCTTGTCTCAGACGCTGAGGGAGTGGACGGCGCAAACCCAGCTTCCCCTTCGTGCGTTCGCGGTGTGCTCGGACAACAAGGTCTCTCGCTCCGCGGAGGATTTCAACGTTCACGACGTGTCCATCCCTGTCACGACCGATCCCGAAAAGCTTGCCGGCGAGATGGCGCACCGCAAACGCGCCAAAGGCCTGACGGTCGTCTTCACCACCTATCAGTCGCTCCCCGTCGTCGCCGCAGCCCAAGGCCACGGTGTCGACCCGTTCGATCTGGTGATTTGCGACGAAGCGCACCGCACCACCGGGGTCACACTGTTCGGTGAGGACGACTCGAACTTTGTCCGCGTCCACGACGACGAATTTCTGAAGGCTGACCGCCGGCTGTATATGACCGCAACCCCGCGGATTTTCGACGACAAGGTTCGCGACAAGGCCGAGGAGCACTCGGCCGAGGTGACGTCGATGGACGACGAAGCAACATACGGTCCGGAGTTCCATCGGCTCTCATTCGGGGACGCGGTCGAACGCGGCCTACTGACCGACTACAAGGTCATCGTGCTCACCGTCGACGAGGAACTCATCGCATCCCCGATGCAGAAACAACTTGCGGGCGAGTTCAGCGAACTACGCCTCGATGACGCCTCCAAGATCGTCGGCTGCTGGAACGGGCTTGCCAAACGAGCCGGCCGCACCACCGACGGGACGGGGTTCGCAGTCGGCGAGGCACCGATGAAACGGGCCGTCGCGTTCGCCAAGGACATCGCAGCGTCTAAGCAGGTCGCCGAAGTCTTCCCGAACGTCATCGATGCTTACCGAGAACTCCTCGACGACACCGAGAACGACGGCGACC
>NZ_LVCV01000295.1 GCF_001647195.1 Rhodococcus sp. EPR-157
TTGTGGCTCAAAGCGCCGATCCCCGAGGGCGAATGCCGCATCCTCACCAACGCACGGTGCCTATCCGAGGGGGTCGACGTCCCCGCCCTCGACGCCGTGATGTTCCTCAACCCCCGCAACTCCGTCGTCGACGTGGTCCAGTCCGTGGGCCGCGTGATGCGCAAGTCCGAAGGGAAGGACTACGGCTACATCATCCTTCCCGTCGCGGTGCCCGCCGGCGTCTCCCCGTCGCAAGCGCTATCGGACAACCAACGATTTAAGGTCGTCTGGCAAGTCCTCAACGCTCTGCGTGCCCACGACGACCGGTTCAACGCGATGGTCAATTCCATCGCGCTCAACGCCAACTCGCCGAAGAAGACCGGGAAGGGCACCGATCGCCTGCTGGGTGGACACATCGGACCGATGAGTGACGGAGACGAATCGATCTCCGACGGCTCAACATCCACCGAAACCGAGACGCCGAACTGCGACGAGCCAGCCGATGGTGCGATGGCGACACAGATGGCGTTGTTCTCCCTGTCGGAGTGGCAGGAAGCGATCGTCGCGAAGATCGTCGACAAAGTCGGCACCCGCGTTTACTGGGAACAATGGGCCGGCGACGTCGCAGACATCGCCAACGCACAGATCACCCGCATCAACGTCCTCCTCGGCGGATCGTCGCCTGCCGTGGCCGAGCAGTTCGAGAAGTTTTTGACAGGGTTGCGGGACAACCTCAACGACTCCATCTCCCGTGATGATGCGGTCAGTATGCTCAGCCAGCATCTGATCACCAAACCGGTTTTCGACGCATTGTTCGCCGGCCACGACTTCGCCTCGCACAACCCGGTGTCGATCGTCATGCAATCGATGGTCGACGCGCTCGGCGATACCGGCCTCGAGGCGGAAGCATCGGGGTTGGAGAAGTTCTACGACTCGGTCCGGGTGCGGGCGTCCGAGGTGAACAGCGCCGAAGGAAAACAGCAGGTCATCGCGGAGCTGTACGAGCGGTTCTTTCGTATCGCGTTCCGCAAGCAGTCCGAAGCACTTGGCATCGTCTACACGCCTACCGAGATCGTCGACTTCATCCTCCGCGCCGCCGACCACGTGTCGAAGGAGTCGTTCGGGCGCGGTCTCACCGACGAAGGCGTCCACATCCTCGACCCGTTCACCGGTACCGGGACATTCATCACCAGACTGATGCAGTCCGGGTTGATACTTCCAGCTGACCTCGCACGCAAGTACGCGGAAGAGTTGCACGCCAACGAGATCATGCTGCTCGCGTACTACATCGCTGCGGTGAACATCGAGTCCACATTTCATGCGCTGACCACCGCCGCTGGGGAGGAGGGCAAGTACGTTCCGTTCGAAGGCATCGTCTTGGCCGACACGTTCCAGATCACCGAAGACGGCGATTCGATGGATGCGATCATGTTCCCGCAGAACAACTCGCGCATCGAGAAGCAGCTGGCGATGCCGATCAACGTGATCGTCGGTAACCCGCCCTATTCGGTAGGTCAGACCAGCGCGAACGATCTGAACGCGAACATCAAGTACCCCACCCTCGACGGGCGCATCGAGCACACATACGCCGAACGGTCGATGGGGACCAACAAGAACAGCCTCTACGACTCCTACTACAGGGCCTACCGGTGGGCGACCGACCGAGTGGGTGAGACCGGCATCGTCGCCTTCGTCTCCAACGGCGGCTGGATCGACGGCAACACCGCCAGTGGCGTCCGTCTGTCCTTCGTGGACGAATATGCACAGCTGTACGTCTACAACCTGCGAGGCAATCAGCGGACAGCCGGTGAGCTGTCCAGAATGGAGGGGGGCAAGGTCTTCGGCGGCGGAAGTAGATCGACGATCGCAATTTTCGTCGGGGTCAAGAACCCCGCCCACGCTGGATCGTGCGAGATCCATTACCGCGACATCGGCGACTACCTCACCCGCGAAGAGAAACTACGCATCATCGAAACAGACCGGCTGGACACCGTCGATTGGCAGCCGATAGCTCCCAATACGCACGGGGACTGGACCAGCCAACGAGACAACGAGTTCGGGACCTGGCCTGTGATCGGTTCCCGCGACAACGCTGCTAGCGAGACTCGCGTCTTTTCTCAGTTCTCCCGCGGCCTCGAGACCGCCCGAGACGCGTGGGTCTACAACTACTCACGGACGAAGCTGGTCGACTCGGTGAAGCGGTTGATAGAGAACTACAACGCCGAACTCGGGCCGTTCACGGCGTACTGCACCGAGCATGGCATCACCCGCCCGACGGAAGGCACCGTCTCCGACTATCTTTCTGTCACACCGTTCGCGGCTGCCGGAGACAGAATCAAATGGTCGGCAAGCTTGAAGCAGCACTTGTCCCGCAGATCGGAGATTTCCTACTCGGACACGGGGGTGATCACGGGTGCCTACCGGCCCTTCGACCGCGAGTACGCGTATTTTTCGGCAACGTTGAACCACAGGCGCGGTCAACTGACGTCGATGTTCCCGACACCGCACCACCGCAACCCGGGTATCGTCCTCACCGCGCCCGCATCACACTTCGAGTTCACCCCGTTCATCACTGACCTGCTTCCAAACCTTCACCTCCTCGACACCGGTCAGTTCTTCCCGCGCTGGACCTACGAATTCGTCGATTCCGAGACAAACAGCGCTGAGCTCGATTTCGGCAATGCTGCAGATCGATCCAACGTCGACGAGTACGGTTACCGGCGCATCGACAACATCACCGACGACATCCTGCAGACCTACCAGGATGCACTCACCAGCACGGTCACCAAGGACCAGATCTTCTACTTCGTCTACGCGCAGCTTCACGTTCCGAGCTACCGAAAGACCTATGCAGGTGATCTGAAGAAGATGCTTCCGCACATCCCGACTCCCGGCTCGATCGACCGGTTCCACCAGCTCGCGACGGCCGGCGAGCAGCTCGCTCACCTGCATACAAGCTACGAATCTGTCGATCCGTATCCATTGAGGGTAGACGTCAAGCCGGGCGTTGACATGGCTCATCGTGAGACCTGGCGAGTGCAAAAGATGAAGTGGCGCAGCCGAGATGACCATACTGCCATCGTTTACAATCCCAAGGTCACGATCACCGGCGTCCCCGCCGAGGCAGAGGACTACCTCCTCGGGTCGCGGTCCGCTCTCGGTTGGGTCATCGATCGCTATCAAGTGAAGACCGATAAGGCGTCGGGCATCGTCAACGACCCCAATGATTGGTGCGACGAGCTCGACGAGCCGACCTACATCGTCGAGCTCATCAAGAAGGTCACCACCGTGGCGGTGGAGACGGTGCGCATAGTGACCGAGCTTGAGCCCGAGGGCTCGGCTGGTTCGTGACTCAGAGTCCAATCGCAGAGCGTTGCACTCGCGTAATCAAAGCAAGGGGTGGCCGGTTGTTCTCACCCTCGTGAGAACAACCGGATCTCAAGGAGCTCTGGTGTATCGGGGTTGTCTCTGTGTCTCAGCTCTCGTGCCCAGCGTTGGAGCAGGGTGAAGTGCCGCCCGCAAGCGTCCGGTTGGCCGGTTCCCCGATAATCGCACCTGCGCGTTTGACCGCGATTGCTCGAGTTGGGTCAGTTCATCGACGTGTTGGCGTGGAACCGATACCGCGTGGACGACGGGGGACTGCCGAAGAGCCGTGGGTCGATTTGGCGACACTGCACTCGCGGGCCGTCACCTCACCGACGATGAGCACGCACTCATCGATCGCGAACTCGAGCGGAGGGCAGAGGGACAAGGAGGGCGGCGTCGATGAAGTGTTCAGCTCTCGCCTGCTGGTGCCATAAGCGCCCACCTGCACTGCTCGACCAACCGGTCGTACTCGAAGCGGAGTTGGTCCAGTTTTGAAGTGCCTGCGGCAATTCAGGGAGTCGCGGCTGGTGGCCCAGCGTGCATAGAGACTGCCTCAACGCAATAAGGGCTAGTCGCGTAGTTAGCCCCACGACCGACCCAGTACCGTGTGTCAATGGCCAAGATGAAGTCCCCACTGGTGGCCAAGTAAAAGTCCCCGCCCCGTGTTGATGTTTCCGGTGGGTCAGGGGCGGTCCTTTCGGTGCTGTGCGTCCTTCATGCGGTAGGACTCGCCGTCGGTGACGACGATGGTGGCGTGATGCAGCAGTCGGTCGAGAATCGACGCTGCGGTGGTGTGCTCGGGCAGGAACCGACCCCACTGCTCGAATGGCCAGTGCGAAGCGATCGCCAAGGACCGTCGTTCGTAGGCGCCGGCGACGAGCCGGAACAGCAGCTGCGTTCCGGTGTCGTCCAGCGGTGCGAACCCCATCTCGTCGACAATGATCAGATCGACCCGCAACAGCGATTCGATGATCTTGCCGACTGTGTTGTCGGCCAGACCGCGATACAACGTTTCGACTAGGTCGGCTGCAGTGAAGTAGCGGACCTTGTGACCGGCGTGGACCGCTACGACTCCCAGCCCGATCAAGGTGTGCGATTTTCCTGTCCCGGCGGGCCCGATGATCGCCAGATTCGATTGCGTCCGAACCCATTCCAGGCTGGAGAGGTAGTCGAAGACTCTAGGCTGGATCGACGACGCGGCGACGTCGAACGACTCCAGTGTCTTCGTCACCGGAAACGCCGCTGCTTTGAGCCGGTTGACGATGTTCGAGGCATCGCGGGCTGAGAGCTCGGACTCGACCAACGTCCGCAAAACCTCTTCCGGTGTCCAGCGTTGGGTCTTGGCGGTGAGCAGCACTTCGGGTGCGGTCCGGCGTATCGCAGCGAGTTTGAGCCGCCGCAACCCTGCATCGAGGTCGGCAGCGAGTTCGGGAACCTGTTGCGGTGCAGCAGTCGTCGGCTTGTTTGTGACCAAATTGGTGTCGGTCATGACGGCACCTGCTGATCACCGGACGGTCGACCGACGGCGTAGGCATCCAGCGACCGGGTTGGGGCGGTCGGCAGATCCAAGATCAGCGCATCCCCGGCAGGCCTGGGCTGCGGTGTCCCTGCTCCTGCGGCGAGGATGGAGCGCACATCGGCAGCTTTGAACCGCCGAAACGCCACCGCACGTGTCAACGCCCCGATCAACGCCTCATGGCCGTGCGCAGCGCCGAGCGCGAGGAGGACCTCGAGCTCGGAAGACAGGCGGGTGTTGCCGATCGCCGCGGCGCCGACGAGGAACTGCTCGGCGCTGTCTCCGAGTGCGCAGAATTGTTGTTCAACAGTCGTTCTCGGTCGCGGTCCTCGGTTCGGGGCGGGCCGGGCGCCGTCGTAGTGCTCGTCGAAGACCGATGCTGTTCCTGGCTGTGCGAGATCATGCTCGGCCAGGAGCTCGCCGGTGGTGGGATCGACGATCACGAGCCGGCCGTCGACCTGTGTGAGCGTCACGGCGCGGCCGATGAACTTCACCGGAACCGAGTAGCGGGCCGAGGCGAACCGGACACACGAGAGACGGTCGACCTTACGGGTGACCGGTGGTGGCCCGATCTCCAAACGCAACGAGGGCAACGCCGAGAGAAGCTCTCGCTCCGAATCGAGTCGATCGTCAGGGACGGCGCAGGTCTCCGAATGCACCCGTGCGTTCACCTCCGAGCACCAGATCTTCGCGGCCGCGTTCGCAGCGTGGACATCGACGGTGTCGCCCGCAATTCTTGCTTCGGTGAACAACGGGACGGCGAGGTCTCGTTGGGCGTAGCCGACGAGGTTTTCCACGACGCCTTTCGATTGCGGGTCGTGGGCGTGGCAGAAGTCCGGTGCGAACCCGTAATGGGTGACGAACCGAACATACTCGGGGGTTGGGATGACGACGTTCGCGACGACACCACCTTTGAGGCATGCCATTCGGTCGGCGAGTACTTTCGCCGGGACACCGCCGACCGCGGCGAGCGCTTCGGCGATCAACCCCATTGTGGTGGTTGCTTTCTCGTCGGCGGCGAACGCCACGAACCGCCACCTCGAGTAGGCCATGACAGCGCCGAACAGATGCAGACCGCCGATGACGGCCCAGTCGATGACCAGGTAATCACCCGGAGCCCACACTGCTGGTCGGCGACCGCGGTGGTGCTCGGCTCGCCACTTCGCTTTCTCCTCGGCGACCAGGCAGCGGAAGTTGCGGTCCGACCCGTTGTAGCCGGCCGAGCGGGCAATCGGCAGAATCCGTTTAGCGGAGATCCGGCCTTTCGATTTCTCGACGCGTTCGGTAACCAACTCGGTCACGGCATCGTAATTGTGTTCACGTTCGACACGAGTACCAGTGCTGTGACCTGCTTGTTCGGCTTCGAATCGTTCCACGGTGCGTCTGACGGTCTTGTGGGTGGTGCCGCACAGCTCGGCGGCTGCTCGGTACGACCCGACTTGGTTGTAGGTGGAAATGATGTCCATACGGTCCCTCGCAGACTCAGACGAAACTAACTCCCGCCCGACCACGTGACCGAGGCACCTCCGCTGGCCACGGTCAGGCCGCAGGTCCGATCTCGACGCTATAGCCGAGGTCCTTGAGCTGCCGGACCAAGCGGGCCTTCTGAACCTCTGGACTGTTGCGTTGAGTATAGAAATCCGCACCCAAATCGCTGTACTCGACCTCGTCATGCAGAATGTGCCAGGCGATCACCAAGATGGTGTGGGCCAGGGCGACAGCGGCTTTCTTCCCGCCGGCCTTGCCGAACCGCCGGTGAAGGCGCCGAAACCGGGCACCCAACCGCGTCTTGGTACGAGAGGCCGACCACGCCGACTCCACCAGCACACTGCACAGGTGAGCATTGCCGTTACGGGTTGCCGACTTCTTCCGTTTGCCCGCGGACTCATTGTTGCCAGGGCACAGCCCGGCCCACGACGCCAGGTGATCAGCGGTAGGAAATCGGGACATGTCCACACCAATCTCCGCGATGATCGTCTCCGCGGCGCGCTTGCCGATGCCAGGGATGGTCATCAGCAGATCTCGCTGCCGATCGAACGGATCGACGACCTCATCGATCCGCGCTTCCAACCGGGCGATCATCTCGTTCAGGTGATTGATGTGGTCCAAGTGCAGACCAGCCAGCACACCGTGGTGAGCCGCGAATCGCCCCGAGAGCGCTAACGTCAGATCCGGGATCTTCTTCCGCATTAATCCGCGGGCCAGATTGGCCAACACGACCGGGTCGCGCACTCCGTCGATCAGAGCGGTGATCATCGCCCGCCCCGACACCCCAAGGGAATCGGACGCAACCGAATCGAGCTTGATCCCACCGTCCTCGAGGACCTTGTGAAGACGCTGGGTCTCCCGAGTGCGTTCTTCGGTCAACTTTCGGCGATACCGGGTCAGCTCCCGAACGGCTGCGATCTCGGCCGGCGGGATGAAACTGCCCCGCAGCAACCCGACCTCACACAACTGAGCCAGCCACACCGCATCGGTTGCGTCGGTCTTGCGGCCCGGCACATTCTTGACATGGTGCGCGTTGCACAATAGGACTTCGAACCCATCGAACTCCGCCAGTGCATGAAACACTGGCCGCCAGTACACTCCGGTCGCTTCCATCGCGACGTGCGTAACCTGTTCGGCGCGAAGCCATTGCGCCATCTCAAGCAGCGCACCGTAGAAGGTCGCGAACCGGCGCACCCGCTGCGTTCGCTTCTGGCCGCTATCGGCCTCACCCTCCGGAACCCGCACCGCCACAGTGACTTGACGTTTGTGCACGTCGATCCCTGCAACCTTCGAAAATACGATCTCCATCTTCGACGCCTCCTCCGCAGAACTATTAGCCAGGGCGTCACCCGCGGAGTCCGCGAAACGTTCGAAACTCAGACACGCGCTCGCAGCAGCAACCCGGAGTACCTCCCGGTGCGGACTCCACCGTCACTCTTCAATACGGACTTGAAGGGTGCCAATCTGCACCGACGTCAGCGGGTGACGCACCACTAAGTTTCATCCACCCGCGAGCGCCCCGCCAGGGGCATCAACCTCTTCAATGGAACTCCCCGGGTGGTGCGGTGTGTGGTTGGCACCTTCACCGTCACCGCTCGGGCCAGAAGTTCCTGATCGACACGACGAACACGGGGTGGGGACTTTTAGTTGGCCACCAGTGGGGACCTCGACCTGGCCACCAGTGGGTACTTTTTCATGGCCACGGACAACCGTGGAAGCCATGCGAGATGTCGATGTGCGGGTGGCGCTACACAAGAAACTCGTGGCTGAACACCTGGACGACACACTTTAGAAGCTCGGACTCTGTGGGGAAGTACGGGTGGACGTTGCTGTAGTCAACGGCGCCCTGTCGGGATTTGAACTGAAAAGCGCCCGCGATACCTTACGCCGCCTCCCAAAACAGATCGAGATCTATTCGCGCGTTCTTGACCACGCTGTTCTGGTAGTTGCCGACAATCACCTCGACTCCGCGATGTCATTGGTGCCAGATTGGTGGGGAGTCGTCAGCGCTCAGGGTTCCGCGGGGGCAGTTGTTCTTTAGAGCGAACGTATCGTCGGCACGAACTGCTCGGTAGACCCGATGTCGTTGGTGCAATTGCTGTGGCGTGACGAAGCTTTGGAGGAGCTTGAAATCCTTTGTGCTGCAAGCAGGGTCCGTAGCAAGCCTCGGTGGGCTGTCTGGAACCGGTTGGCCGAAACTGTCGACGTCGGCGAGCTGCGAACGATTGTCAGACACAGACTCAAGGCGCGCCAGTTGTAGCGAGACGGTCAACAACTGTTGAGATGTGATGCGATCTCGACCACGCTTTCCATGTCGTGCCATTTCCTGGTCCGCCAATTCCGGAGGCGCAGCGGTGGAATTCGCCGTCCCCCCAACTGAAACCCGGCGGCTGAAGTGGACTAGGGGTCGATTTCAGCAACTGACTACAGATGTCGAAGAATGTGTGGTTGCCCCGGATTCGATCCATATTGCTCTTAAGCGCAATCCACGTTAGGGCTTCAGCGTAGCGGATATTCGATGCCGAGCGCCATGGCCCGCTGACTGTCGCGGCGACTGGGTGCGAAGTTGCATAGTCCCCGAATCCAAGTTCGCGGATGGTGGACGTTAGGCCAGATACGCGCCGCCATAGCTCAGCGGCGTGTCGCGCGAACGCACCTGGGACGTAGGGAGTTAACGACCCAAGGTTCTCAGGGAAGGCGCCAGACAGGAGCACAAGATTGCGCCACTTATTGACGTGAGGCAACGTCGGAATGATCAGCGGCACGAGGGCTGCGAAAGCTGACACCGAGCCCGTCTCTACGAATCCGAGGTCAAGCACGAGATCAACATCTGTGGGAGCCACTCCGACCGAAGAAAGCGCTGCGTCCAGCTCGGTAGCTAAAGAGGAGTAAGCCGTGACATCGTCAGCCGGGAGCCGGATGCGCACGCCGTTTCCGTCAGTAGCCGCGAAAGCTGACACCGACGACATATATGCGTCTGACGAAGCAAGGTAAATCGCCGGCGCCGCCTTGATTCCCCTAGCTCTCAGGGCGTCGTGCAATACACCAACCGAGGGCTGGCCCGATATCGCAGCCCGTCGGAACCGTTCGCATCAATCATCATGCGATGCGAACTGTCCCAATTGGTTCCGATCTTGCTCGTCATCTTCGCAATCTCGGCAGATACCTCCTGCTCATCGAAGTCGTCGGCGACGGGAAGGGTGACGATCGGGATGATGACATCGCGTTCACTAGATGGAGTGTGACCGAGTGCTGTGAGTTCGCCTGCCTTACCCGTCAGAGCGGGAAAGTACGTGACCATCGGACCCATATTTCGCCTTCTTTCATCTAGAGTCTGCGCAGTATCGCACCAACCGGTCTGTACCGTTTTGCTTCTAGCAACTCACAGTCCAAGCGAATAGATGCGACGTGTGTGGTGGTGGGCTCGTGCTGGTGCTGTTTGACTCGCACCCGCCCGATGTGAGAGTCCGGACGTATCAGTGCAGATCATTCGTTTGAATGATTTTCTCGAAACGGTGGATTTCCCCATTGCTGGGTTGGGTAGATGGACTAGTGTGTTGGCTACACATTTGCAAAAAGCGGCCATCATTGTACATTTCGCAAATGCTCTTGGTTGCGTGATGTGCAGCTAGGTTGCAGTTGGGGAGGTCTGAACATCCAAATTTCGAAGGAATTGTTCTACAGTTAGTTGTTTCTCGGCCCCTGTCGTGCCCGTCCCGAGCTTGTCGGAATCTGCGACGATACGCGTATGGAGTCACTGTGGATTTTTGCGTCGATGGGGCAATCGCTCTCGACCGTGGCGTGCTCAGCTCACTTAAGTCTGGGGTAAGAAAATGAACGCAGTGCAGGTCCTAACATCAGTTACTGCGCTTGTATCGGTGGTTCTGTCTGCGACGCTTGCATTTGTTACAACGCGTACAAACATAGATTTAGCGAAGAAGAAGGGAATATCTGAGCTTGCGCTGGCGATCTTGCCTAGACGTTTGGATGCCCTTGAGCTAACTTGGTCTCGCTTGTTTGATATTGAAAGCAGGGGTCATATCTCTTCCTCTGAATTGGATCGCGTAATCCAGGCATCGATTTGGCTCCCAGAGTACGTTAGAGATGAGGTACTTGCGGTGTTCCTGACCACGTCATCTGAAGTCGACATCCAACGTGCGCGTTCGTTGGTTCTCGAAGCCTCCGGAATCTCCTATGTCGAAGCTGCGTACCACAACAATAAGATTGGAAAGGTCCGATGACAATTCTGGGAGATTCGGGAGCGGTTCCGGGTGATGCTTTGACGGAGTTGGCACGGGAAAGAAGGCAGAAGGCCGAGGAGGAGTCCCGGCGCAGTAAGCCTGCGATAATTGAAAGCGTAACTCAATCTGAGGTTGTGTACAGTTTTGACCCGGCGGCGGTTCCTTACACGCAGTTTGATATCAGCGCCCTAAATGCGAAACTAGAAGAACTGTATTCCATCACGCTTAGTGAGGATTTAGATTTCGGGCCGTTGTTGAAGAGATTTCAGCCTAAACAGTTGCACGAACTGGGTCAAGAGGAATTGTTGAGGAGGCTCGCTCGTGCGAGTGGATCGGCCTTTGCGTGGACTGATGGTCAGTTCCCGACCCGCGATGACTACGTGCCAATTAGAAGCATTCGATGTAATTTTGAGAGCATATTAGTCTCGGTGGCTGGCCAAAGTCAGGTCGCAGAAGTAGTAGCGCAGGAGGTTTTAGAGGCACTCTGGGAGGCGGCGGGTGTGAAGAAGAAATGGAGCGATCTAAAAAGGAAAGTTCTTTTGACTGGCTACGGTACACGAACGAGGCTGAATTTGGGTAAATCATTCGAAGATACAGTGAATCCTGAGTTTCTTGGATATTTGCGGTCAAACATGGTGGACGGTCAGAACTTCGCGTACTTTATGGGACGTCAAGAAGGGAACAGTACTCATACGGGATTGATGGCGGCAGTAATGTTGGACTCTCTGACGTTCAAGATCGCCGGGTTCAATTCGTTGAGTGGGCGTGCTGAGGACCACGAACTCCAATTTGAAGTTACACGGCAGAGCGACTATGGAACTGGCCGGATTGTCGCATCCTCTGGCCTACCGTATGACCATCATGAGAAGTTGATGATTGGACTTTTTGGTGGCCCGAACCGAACGGTCTAGCAACCTAGCGTAGACGCTGTCGTAGGACATCACTCCGACGCCAGTCTTTCCCGCGAACTCGGGGTACTTCGCGACGGTGTCCGCGATGAGCTGGTCGGTCTGTGCGTTGAGTTCCGCACCCTTTTCGGGGACGCCGAGGGCGGTAGCGATGGTGTCCGTCGGCTGGGCGCGCGGGACGGCGTAGGCAGCGGTTCCTTGTGGCCGGGCAATGGTGGGTGCGATTTCGCTGAGCTGGCTGTACATCTGCTCGTCGAATCCCGCGGCGAGCCCGAGAATCAGATCAGGGGCCAGGCCGGCGATCTGCTCGAGATTGGGCTCGGAATCCGATTGGATGCGGGTGAGTTCGGCGTCGCCGACCAGTCCTTCGGCCCATGGCCCCAGTCCTGTTTCGTAGAAGGTGAATCCGGTGTTGCCGACGGGAACCTGCCCGAGTGCCAAGACGACATCGGCGTCGGACACGCCCAGGGCGATGATTCGTTCGGGTTTCTCCGGCACGGTGGTGCTTCCGAATACGTGCTCGATGGTGACGGGGAAAGTACCCGTCGCGTCAGGGGTGTCCGATGAACCGGCATCCGCACCCGAGCATCCCGCCGTCAGCATCATGCCGACCAGCAGTGCACCGAACATTGTTGATCTTTTCCGCACCGCGTTCTCCACCTTCGTAGCTGTAGGTAGGCAAACCTAACCTGACGGCATGGTTTTTGTAAACGCGGTGCCAAGTCTGTGCGGGCCGAATCTGCGTTCGCAACTGCGAGCAGCGACCGAGCAAGTGACCTCGGTCAACCGTGCGCCAGGAGAAGGGGTTCTAGAGCGTCGGCGATATTCTGGGCTGGTTTGGATCCGCGTCGTCGACTATGAGCTCCCTCAGAAATTTACCGTTCTGGTCTCGGCGATTCGGTGATCGTTGGCCGGCTCGGCGAGGTGCGTATCATTCAGGCCCTGATGGACTTTCGTAGCTAGTGTTGCCTACGTAGGCCGAGCGTGTCCGCGAACCTGTACGCAGTGGACTGCCCATGCCGTCGGTCAGGGGCCACCAGCCACCGGGGCGGTGCTCGGTGGCTGGTGACCCCGCGGGGCGAGCTGCGAACTATGGCCTAATTCACTTCTGCCCAGTTCCGTTGCATGCAGAACAATTGACCCAGTTCCCAAAGTCGCTGTGCCCGCCCGATCCACCGCAGCGTGGGCACGTCGCGCGCAGCAAAATTGCCTTGATTAACGTCATTGTGGCTCCCTGCTCTGAGACTGTTTCCGACATGCGTATGCAACCATGAATGATTGCCTACGTGGTATCGATCGTTCACCCGACAGACGCAGAGTTATTCGGTGTGCGGAGGTACTTTTTCAAGGATAGAAAGTCGACCATGATCGAAACGCACTGCGTATCGACAGTATCGACAGTATCGACGCGCCACAGTGAATGGCCTACTTCTGCAAGACGGTGCTGCCGTCCACTGGGCGAACGGAGCTGACGAGTTTCGCGTAGCAATGGTCGCGATCCAAATTGTTGGCGACGCACCAAGTATTCGCCGACTCGCCTGTCGGATAGGTGTCGCCCACGGCGGTTACCCACCAATCAGGGGATGAAAAGGTGCTCCACGATCCGCTCCAAATGAGGCGCGCAGACGGGTATCGGATCCTCATCTGGAGGTGTTCGAGCAGGATGTCGGCATTGGTCCATGTCTTGCCCTCGGCGACCAAGCCGGGCTTCTTCGAACTGATCTGAGGGATCCAGCGATCGGCGAGCGAGGAGGCAACGACGGCACGGTCGGAGTCCGAAATGGCGCGAAGTGCCTCCGCTGCAGCCATTTCCGCGTCACCCGATGTCGGTGGGGCGACGGTCGATGCGGACAGTGAGACCACCTCGGACGCAGATACATTCGATGAGTCGTTGCTTCCCGCGTCGAACTCGACGGAGGTGGACGACGACAGAGTCGTCGGGACCATCCAAAAAGTTCCGAGCGGAAAGGTTAACGTCAAGCGACTGTTGCCGTCGCCGGTGAGCAATGCGGGGTCGGAGGAGAAGTCGAACACTCCTGCGGCAACGTCAGTCGGCCCGTCGACAACGTTGATGCGCACCGATGAACTCGACACGACAGAATCGACCGCGCATCCACTTGCAGCGGTCACGTCGAGCACCAGCCCTGACGCCGACAGACGCGCGTCATCGAGGGACACGACGGGCGCGGACGTGCACGTACCGACGACATCGTTCGGTGCTTCCCCGATGGCTGCATTCGCCGCTGGGCGAGCAGCGGTGTCCATCTGTACGTCGTCCGAACTTCGGGTTGTTCCGTAGACCCCTGCTGCGACTAGGACCGCCACCACGACGAGGCCGGCTGCCGCAAAGAGGTACTTTCGGGGCGTGTCGGGGCCGCCTGTGGAGGGTGCTGTTGCGGATAGCGATGGGTACGAGGTGTCGGTGGGAGTTGCAGCCGGTCGGTCCGGCAGCGGGAACAGTGGCTCGGGGTTATCGGGCATGCGACCCGACCTTTCTGGACGCAATTCTTTGCGGATCAGGGGCCACGCATGAGGGTAGTGCAACGTTGCATCGATGGAGGTCAGAGTGATGTCGTTCGATCGAATGAAGCGGCGCGAAAGGGTAATTCAGCACGGCACGATCAACGCCGGGTCGCTCGCAGTATTCAGCCACTTGCCGTAAGCGTCGCCACCCTGCAGGCGTACGTCGTTGCATAGTTCGGTTGTGGTGTAGCCCGAAACCCGGTACACAGCGTAGATGGGATTGCCCTCTGTGCTCTGTTGCCGCAAGGATGGGCACGATCTGTCGGTGCGTAAGTACCTAGCGCCCGGATTCGACGCAAGCGCAGCAGCGACTTCCTGGGCATAGGCGCCGGGGCTGATAGCGCTGTGAATCACCACTATTCCCGATCCGTCGCACGCTGGAACGGTCAACGGCACGGAAAGGCCGAGGTCGACATCCGAGACGGGCGGAGCAGCTGCGGCAGCGGTAGGCGCCGGACTGACAAGCGCGGGTGCGATGGGTGCAGGATCGGCGACCTCGCGATCGGGCGCCGACGGACTCCTAGTCTCGCCTTCAGAGGACTCGGAGACGGGCCCCGTGACCACTGGCCGCGCGACCACTGGCCCCGCGGCCACGGGCTCGGCGCGACCGCGTTCGATCCCGTAGAGGGCTGCTCCGACCAGAACGGCTGCCACAGTGACGGCGATACCCACATACGTGAGGGTGCACATTTTGCTGCTACGCGGCTCAGAACTGACTGGTCCATTGAGCGCCGGGTATGCGTCAGTGGTGGGAGGAGTCGACGGCTGGTTCGGAAGCGGAAACAACGGCTCGGGACTGTCAGGCACTCGACACCCTCTTTCTAGCGCGCACGTTCAGTGCGAGAGAAGGCGCACCTGCTCAACGCAATTTACTGCTTGGGGGTACCGAGCGCCGTCGTTCGAACAGTTGATTTCCGTCGACCGCTATTGGCTCGGAACCGACGGTGCCGACCAGATCGATTCCCGGCGAACCAATCGATCTGGCCGGCTACGAAGCCAGCGGCTCACGAACTCCCGAGCTGCACGCCGCCCACGCTCGACATTGCGTCCAACTTGCGCAACAGCGACCAGCGCTTGGTGACGACCCGGTCGCAGGAGGTGGCCATCCCGGCCCGAGATACCCACTCCGACATCCACACGTCGACCTCGGTTCCTCCATCGACGGAGTCGGACAAGCCGATCGACATGACGGGATTCTTCGAGCCATACGAACCGATGCCGATTCCCCGAGACTGAAAATTCAGTCGCCCGCTCCCGTTCACCTGCTTCCAGCCAATGCCCTTGAAGTGAGCGAGGACTGCTTGCTCGACGTCGACAGGTGGAGCTGCCACCACGACGCGCGTTTGCTGCTTCGCCATCGCGCTCAGCACGTAACCCATGACGAGCACTCCGACGATGTAGACGACGACGAACACCATCGCAGTTTCCGGGCTGATCGCGACGCTCGCGAAAAATCCGACAAGGGCCACGAGTACGGCTATACCAAAGACCTGCATGATTTCCTTTCGAAGATCAGTGGAAATGGACCGGTTGTCTACTTCCAGTGGCCGCCGTGCTCGTTGCACGTCGAGCCTGTGTTGTTGCATTTGCTGCAGGTCAGCTTGCCGAACATCCCGCTGGCTCGACCTCCGTTGCAGGAAGGGCAGTCGTGGACGGGGCGGTAGCACTTTCTGCATTGAGACATGGAAGGTCTTCCTTTCGAAAGGTGTGATGGGTTCTATTCGAAACTGTGCATGAGACGGCGAGGCCTTTCAATCATCTGGTCGCAGTACACGACTCGGTGATGGGCGACAGTGGAGAGGGGGCTCCGGGGGTTCGGTATTTCGTGCAGCAAGGCGATTCGCGTCTTGTTCCACGAAAGGAACTCGGCCATGTCTCCGATACAGACGACTCGAAGTGCTGCAGGAGTGAACGGCGCCCTGGCGACGTTCCGGAAGGCTGTCGAGACCACCGACGCCTATCCACGGTTTCTGTCCGAGCTGGGATTCGACCCGAACACCGTCGCGTCAGCACCGGACTTCTCGCTTGTCCCGCCTACGACGAAGAAGAACTACGTGCATGCCTACGAATTGCCACAACTCATCCCGGGAGGCGACGCCACGTCGACGCGCATCTATTCGTCCAGCTCAGGATCATCTGGTCCACCTACTCATTGGCCGCGAGCGAAGCTGTCCCTGGACCACAGTGTCGTTCTGCATGAGCGGATCCTGCGCCAGCTGGGTGCCGACCGACTGTCGACTCTCGTGGTGGTGTGCTTTGCAATGGGCGACTGGATCGGCGGAACCTACACACTTCGTGCGATCGAAGAGCTGCACGACCGCGGGTTTCCGGTGTCTGCAGTGGCCCCGGGGGTCCACGTCGACACCGTTCGTGTGGACGTGGCCTCACTCGGGATGCACTACGACCAGGTGATACTTGCCGGCTATCCACCGTTCGTTCGTGACGTCCTGGACGGCGCCGGGCACGACGTCCTGAGCCAGAACATAAAGTTCTTGCTGGCAGGTGAGAGCGTCGGAGAGAGCTGGCGAGACGGAATTCTGAGGCTCGTGGGGAAAGTCGATCGCCCGGGGGACGTGTGTTTGGTCTATGGCACCGCCGACGCGGGGATGATCGGGCACGAGACACCGACGACAATCGCTGCTCGGCGTTTGGCGTTGCAGCACAACGATGTCGACGTGACGCTGTTCGGCGGCACGGCCGCGTCATCGACGTTGGTTGAGTACGATGCCTCGCTGCGGTACATCGAAACAGACGAGCTGGGCTACCTACTGTTCACCGTCGACAATACGATTCCCTTGATTCGTTACCGGATCAACGACATTGGTAAGGTCATCACCCCCTGCGAGCTACGTCGTCGGGTGTCCGAACTCGGTCACCATCTCGATGTGACGACCTCGACCGAGCACTCGCAGTTCGTCGTCGTGAAGCAACGCGCTGACATAGCGGTCTCGTTTTACGCCGTGAACATATACCCCGAACCGGTCCGCGCCGCGCTTGCTGACCCACAGTTGACCGACACGATCACCGGCAAGTTCGTGCTCGGACGTCGTACAGGCGATGACCTGCGCGACACGTTGCACCTGCAAGTCGAGCTGCGGAAGGGCGTCGAATCATCAGGTAGTCCGAATGCGGAGTGCGCTAAAGTGATTCGACGAAACGTAGTGGACGCCTTGATGTCATCGAGTAGTGAGTTCAACGAGCTCCACGGAATGTACGGGGCGGCGGTGGAGCCAGAGGTGGAATTCCATCCATACGGGAGCGAGGGCTTTCAATTGCAGATCAAGCAGAGCTCTGTCGATCGGGTAGGTTCGCTGTGATCGAGATATTGGACCCCAAGACGGACTCTCGCCGGATAGACGAATTGTTGCAGCCGAACTGCGGTATGCACTACGTCGACGGTTGGAAGTCGGCTCGATCGGAGCTCGCCGCAATCGACGCGTTCGGACCCGCATCCGTGAACTGGGACGACGATCGGGTCATCGAGGACTCGAGCCGCTACATCGTGTATCCCTGGCGATCCACAATGGTTCGGCTCCCGGCTGACGAGCACTTCTATCGTTTGCGGACCGCGCGCAACAGGTACTTGCTGGACGATGATGAGCAGCGACAATGGGGATCAGCTTTGATCGGAGTCGCAGGGCTCAGCGTGGGTGCATCGGTGGTGTCGGTGTGCGCGCTGACAGGGGCGCGGCGATTCCGCATCGCCGATCCCGATACCTTGGGGCCCAGCAATCTGAACCGACTGCAGGGTTCGGTGTGCGACCTCGGGATGTCCAAAGTGACTATTGCGCAACGCCGACTTCTGGAGACCGATCCGTACTGTGACGTTTCGGCACATCCGAACGGATACGACAGCCTCGATGGCAGTTTCCTCGGCAGTGTGGGCGGCGAACAGCTATCCGTGCTTGCGGAGGAAATGGACGATCTCGCACTGAAAGTAGTAGTCCGGCAACAGGCTCGGGTACTTGGTATTCCAGTGGTGATGGCAACCGACAACGGTGACAACGTCATCCTCGATGTCGAGCGGTACGATCTCGATGCCGACTATCCGCTGTTCCACGGCAGGGCAGGCGAACTCACCGGAATGGACGTCTCGGAGCTCAACGACCCTCGCAACAGAATCCGCATCGCGAGCGCAATCGTCGGCAGTGACGTGACGCCTCGGACCAGGTATTCGTTGACGCAGGTCGGCCGATCGCTTCCATCGTGGCCTCAGCTCGGCACCGCCGCCAACGCTGCCGGCTCAGTCGCGGCGTTGGCGGCGCGGTTGATCGTGTCGGGTGCAGACATGCAATCCGGTCGGTATCGCGTCGATCTCGACCGAATCCTGCTGGGTGACGCGGCTGCGTCGGCAACCCGGTGGAACGAACTCGACGAGTACGCCTTCGCAGCTTTGATGGCGCAACGCTACTAGAACCTGGTGGCGCACTCAGTCCTCGCGCACGTGTAATTACGACGGGGAAGGCGTCGTCACTTTTGTTCTCGCGGCGGCAACGGTCGTGGTCAAGGACGCCCACACGAGAGGGGAGTGGGCGACGTTGCCGTCGCCCGCTGCCCACTTCGCCAGTTGCCCTTGCTGCCAACGATGAAGCGACTGCACTGGGTCGGCGCTGGCGTGTGAGCGATCCACCGCTAGCGCAAGATCGACGGTGGGGACGATGGACTTTCGAAGACCGGCAGTCGTATGGAACGCATGATCGGTGGGAAGCGTCCATCGTGTGGTGGTGACCAGTGAGGCGCCGGAATCCACCATGGCCATGACCAAGCCGAAAGTCTCCACGGAGCGAAAGTCGACGCCGCCCTCGCACGCGATCAGGGCAACACGTGACGGAATCGGCCATATCTCGTGCCCAGACTGCGGTGTATCCGAACCGTAGGCCCTCCAAACGTGCGGATCGGTGCATTGCTGCGTGCCCAACAGAAAGTCCAACGCGCACAGTGGGAGATGGTCACCGGGATGGGCGGGTGCTCGCTCACCGAGACGGGTCCGTGGTCGCAGCGCCTCGGCCATTCCCCAACGGCTCGCTTCGGAACTCGGTGCACCTGATGTGTCGTGCAGATGGATGGACGCCGAACCCGGTTCATCCGTGGTCGAGGATACGTGCCCGAAGTAGAACAATCTCGAGCGCGGGATGCGTAGTTCACGCGACAGGTCGACTCTGTCGATAGTCTGCGACGCGTTCAACCCTCTCGAAGACTCCGCTCTGGTGGAGGCCTCGGCATTTGTTGCCAGCCCAGCGAGTAGGGCGTTCTTTGCGATGCCCGACAGTGTGCGGCCGAGTCCGTGGTCCATGGCGCGGGTTGGCAAGGATGGATCGAGGATGTGCAGCGCGGGTAGATGTTCGACGTCATTCCATGCGGGCGGGAGGACCGTGCGTTCGGCATGCACTGTCGTCGGCGGGTCCAGCGTGACCATCGCGACATTTAGCAACCGCCGATCAGGTGCGACGAACAACAGCTCCCACGGCACGCGCGCCAACCGTGGGCTGGGCGTCACACGGAAGTGGACACTTCCATGACGCAGCGACTGCTCGACGATCTCCTCACGCAGCGTCGTCGGAAACACCGCCTCGGTGAGGGCCGCGGACAACGTTCGTTCGCTGTCAGGCTTCGCGAACGCTCCCGTGAGCAGCGCGCGACGGGTAGCCGCGTCCTTCGATTCGAATTGGTCCGTGCCGACAGCCAAGGGTGCGAGCAATGCACAATCGAGTAAATCGACAGCATCCTTCACCACGGTCCCGTCGAGCCTGACCGCGTGCGAACTCCCCGGGGTGTCCAACCAGGTCCACGACAGGTAGGTATCACCGGCGTCGGCGGCCCGAACCAGGACCGTCCGCTGATGCGCGCTGCTCATTCGCTTCCCGACAACGGCGGTGGCAGTAGCTCGGACAATAGCGGCTGCGCTCCTGCGGGTTGGTCGAGTCGTGACTCCAACCGGTCGACGAATGCTTCGATGGCCGCAACTCGGTTCGCGACGAGGATGGCAAGCGGTGTGTCCGATGCGTCGGCAGCCGGCTTCAGGGCATTCAACGCCGTTAGTGCCCGGCCGGCTGCTTCGGCCGAGTCGCGTACGAAGCCATCCGCGGCCGACTGGGCAAAGGCTAAAACATCCTCGTCAGCAACGACATTCACGGCCGCGACGACGGCGTGCGCGGTACGACTGAGCATCCACGCGTCGAGCATGTGACGGTCGACGCTGATCAGTGGTTCGGCCAGCGGTCCCAAGCGTAGATTCATGGGTGGGGTGTCGGCGTCGAAAAGACCGAACACTGTTGTATTGAAAGACGTTTCGTTGATCGGCAAAGATCCGACGAGCATGTGACCCCGCACCATCATCGGTATCGTTGCGATCAGCTTTCCCGTTCGGTCGGCAGCGAAGCCGAGGATCCGGCTCGCCTCGTCACACTGCGGATCCACGGCCGCGTCGAGTTCGACTGAGAGCACTATGCGGTGAGTCAACGCCTTTGTATCCACCTCGGCTGTCCACTCGGGAGAACGTGCACCGTTCCACCGCAGAATTCGCGGGGGCAGCACGTGCGGATCGATGTACCCGCGTTGCACCTCGGCGCGGGCGATCGACGGGCCGCCCGCCATACCCACATCAACGAGACCGAAGGACTTGTCGTCGACGAGCTCTTCCAGCCAACGCTCTAGCTTCGTCTCGTCGATCTCCCGGACCGTGTCGACCCGGTCGGCCATTGCGAGCAACGGATAGCCCCAGGACAGCCCTGTTGTTGCAGCGCTGGCAGCCCTGGTCAAGGTGACCAGTTCGGATAGTGCGCCGCCGGAGAGTTCGCCGTTCACTGCGTCGTCTGCAAGTGACTCCAAGGCCGGAAGA
>NZ_LVCV01000296.1 GCF_001647195.1 Rhodococcus sp. EPR-157
GGAGACATCCACCAGCGTGCGACCGCTGCGGTTGTAGCGCGCCGTGTCCAGTCGGCATCGAGATGAAAAGCTTCGCAACTGATCACGGCTCCGGACCCGTCGGATTCGACGATGTGCGCGAGGTCGGATTCGGTACACGCTCGCGCGAGCGAGCCCACGTCGCCCTCGCGCGCGATGGTCCATCCCATCAGCGTCGACGGATCCGCTGCATCAACGACGACGTTCACTCCAGGCGCCAGTTCGAGGAAGACTTCTGCTACCGCGGGCGCGGTGTCGCCGTCCCAGTGCATTCCTGCGTCGTCGACGCGGATCGGGTGGCGGCTCATACCGCTTTGCCCGTCAGGCGATCCCACGCGACTCGATGTCCGCGCAGTGCGCTCAGTACGTCGGCGGTCTTCTCGGCCCACGTCTGACCCGGCTTCCTACTGCCGACCAGGTCGACACCATCGTTGCCGAAGACGTCGTCGTCGTGAATAACCGAAGCGAGCGCGCCCCTCGTCAATTGCAGGGCCAAAGTAATCGATGCGGTGCGCGTCGGTGCCAACGTGTCGGATGGGCGCACTTGGTCGTACCTCTCACGGAGGGTCTGCTCGAGCGCGCTCGCACCGTGTCCGGCGACCGAGCCGGCGTCTGCCAAGATCTCGAGCGCTATCGCCCGCTCCCAGCACATCGCCCGCCCATCCCACTTCCAACTCCACGCATTGTCCGATTCGATTGGAGTTTGTGCCAAGTACGAACTGGCCTGTGAGAATAGGGTCTTGGTTTCTGTGCTGCGGTAGCCGAGTTCCAGATGCGCGGTGTCCAATTCGCTCGCTGACTTCCTCGCGCTCTCCCTGATCAGCGCACGCTGCAGGTCCTGCCTCGCACGCGCGAAATTCGAACCGTAGACCTCGGTTATCGTGTTTTCGTCCAGCTCGACGGAATCCATATGGAGTCTGAGCAGGTTCCGTCGCGCGCGACGCCACGCCTCGCCTCGCACGTCCGCGGTGGTGTAGAGGGTGCTGCCTTCGAGTAGGGGCAAATCCGAACGGAATCGACTGGAACTTGCTCCTGTCAGGAAGCGGTCGAGCTTGTCCTCCACGTAGGAGATCTCGTGCTCGGCCGGGAGGCGATCCGACACGTCAGCTTCTCCATATAGCTCGGTAAGTCGCTCGATTGCAGCAGCGATCGAGTCGGAGACCTTGTCGTCGGATGAATCGTCGATACGTTCGCGATACTCCGTCAGCTTTCCGTTGTACGAGCGCATCGACGCCGCGACGATCGCCGAACGATAGCGGTTCGGGTTGTCGATATAACGGTCCGCGTGGTTACGGGATTTCACGACTGTGCCGCATGCCTCCGAGTTGACCATCGCGTGGCGAGCGGCGGTCCGCGGTGGACCGTCCTCGTACTTGCGCAGCACCTGCGCAATCCTTGCAGGTAGTCCGACAGGGCGTTCCAGGCGGACGTCGGCAACGACGCCGGCAGAGCATCGGGCAAGAGTGTCCCCGTATTCGACAGCGACGGCACTCACCAGATCCCACACATCGACGCCACCGAGAACTTCGTTGGTGCCCAGCCGCAAGCGTCGAGAAGCTTCCGACGAAAACCGCTGCGCGACCCACTCCGCAGACCCCAACGTCCCCATCCAGGCAGCCAAGTCTTCGGCCAGGTGTTTTACATTGGGCTTCGGCTCCGCAGTCTCTCTGACCCACAGAGCGATCAGCTGGTTGCGCGAAATGGACTCTTCGGCGAAACGACCCCTGTCTAGCTCTCTGCCCACCCACCATCCACTGGTTGCCCAGTCGGTGTTCGCCGACTGAGGGGGCATGTCATCGACTCCTTCGGTTTCTGCGGGACTGGGCCATGGTGCCAAGAAAACGCCGCCCCGCCCAGCAATGTCATCTATACGAACGACAGCGGTGTCCGTCCAACGTACGACTGCCGCGAGCGGTCGATCTGGGCGATCATGAAACCCGAACTCGAGGCCTCGATGTGTCTCGCATCACCGCGCCCGCGGCGTGGTCCAGCGGAAGTGAGCGGCATGACCGCGGTTGTAGTCATCTTGGGAATCGCAATGATGCTGACCTACTTCGTTCTCGGCCGCAGATCTATCGATACATCCGAAACGAGACCGAAAACGCTGTCGGGGTTGTACCCCTATGGAAGCGCCTTTCTGGCGGGATTCGTGGCGACCGCCGCATTGATTCAGATAGGTGGATCGGGATCAATTGCGGTCGGTTCGGCTGGAACGCTTGGATTGATCGTCGCAGTGTTCGCCCTCGCAACTGGTTGGCTACAGAATTTTCCGCCAGTCGAATTGGGTAAAGACCTGCTGTATTCCGTTGTCGGTCTTGCAGCCCTGATACCGGCTCTGTCAAGTGTCACCGCGCCGACAATCTGCGGGGTCGAGAGTAATGCTCCATTGCGGATCAGCGTGATAGCACTTTTCCTTGCTCTCGCAGTCCTCTGCGGTGGCTTCGGCTTCTATCTTCGACCCAAGCGAAACTTGGCCGTCAGCAGCGTCGGACTGAGCTGGTTCGGTGCCAGTGAGATCATCCTGTTCTTGGCCTCTCCGGTCGGGTTGGCAGGCGGGCCCGGACCTGAAATCGCCGGTATCGTCGGGGCCGTCGCTCTGGGAGCAATCATCGGATTCGCCCCGGAGTACGGCTTGTTGACGGTAGGCGTGGGGCTTGCTTGCGTCTTCCTGTTGACCTCGGCGACGGGGACGACGTTGGACTGCCAGCATGTCGATTCGCTCGGCTCGGTCACTGTTTTCACTACCTACGCGGTCGTGTTCGGCCTCGGACGTTTTGTGATCGGGAAAGTTCGCACGGGGAGGGTGTCCAGATGACGCCCGAGACCGCATCTTTGGATGCAGAGATATACGCGGGTGTCCGCTTGGTAGAGGAGGGTCGCGCGCGCGACGGACTGCACGTATTGGAACAAGCGTTAGCCGGGTGCGAGCAGGCGGGTGATGTGCGTCGTATCGGGTTGTGCTTGAGTTGGGTCGGCGCTGCCCATGCTGAACTTGGGTCGACTGAGCTGTCCATAAGATCTCTACACCGAGCGATCGTGAATTCGTCGAGTGCGGACGACGTTCCTCTCGAGGCGGACTGTAGGGGATTGCTGGGTCTGGTGTTGTTCGACGGCGGCCACAACGAGGACGCCGCCGAACAACTTCGTCACGCATGCGCGCTGAGCAAATCGTGCGGCGACATCGAGTCCGAAGCATATTGTTCGAGCTCACTTGCCGAAGTGTACGAAGCGATGAACTGCTCTGAGCCGGCGAGAATGTTGTATCGGCTGGCGGCCGAGCTCTTCTGGTCGGTCCACTATGCAGCCGACTCGGCCGAGAACCGGGAAAGTGCCGGTTTGTGTTCGATCGATCTAGGCGAGGCAGAAGCTGCGCTGGACGACTTCGGCTTGGCTTGTGAGCTGTTCGCGCGCGAAGGCGATGACCTCGCTGTGGCACGCTGCCGCTTCTTGCTCGGTGTGTGTTCCGTCGAGGACGACCCTGCCGGGGCTGAACGCAACTTGAAAGCCGCGATCGACTACCTCGGCGCGCCCGAACATGCGGAGCTGGAAGGGGATTGTTGGGAACAACTGGGCGACCTGTATCTCGACGCTCAACGCGTCGACGAGTCTTTCACAGCCTTCGAGAACGCCCTTGCCCTCCACGAGCGAACCGGGCGAGCTATGCGCAGCGCACACTGCTACAAGCAGGTCGGCCGACTACACGCACACCTGCGAGCGGTCGGACCCGCTGTCGAGTCGTTCGAGGCGGCACGCAACCTGTACGCAGATGTCGATCCTGGCGAAGCCGTAGACCTCGACATCATGCTCGGTCGCATCTTCGAGGACCTCGGACAGTATTCTGCCGCGATATCCAGCTACACCCGAGCCCGGCGCACCAGTGCCCAACTGGATGACGCCGTTGCGACGGCGTTGTGCGACATGAACACCGGCACCGTGCGGATGCATCTCGGCGAACACGACACGGCGCGAGCTCTTCTGATTGGCGCTGCCGACACCTTCGCACGGTACGAGGCGCGCGTCGAGGAGGCGCAGTGCCTGCGATACCTTTCGTCCGTTCAACCCAGCACTACGCAGGAGAGCGCAGAGTTGCTCGCCAAGTCCCTGCGGCTGATCGACGGCCTGGGTGAGGTCGAACTGGAGCTCGACTGTCGCCAGGACCTCGCGCTCGTCCAGTTCGTGCGGGGTAACTACGAGCGCGCGGTGTTGGAGTACGAATCGGTGCGAGAGGCATTCCTCGGCCTCGAGATGCACGAGAAGGCGGGGTTGTGCTTGCAGAGCGTCGGAATGTGCCTGATGAGCATGGGACGCTACGAGAAATCCGAACGCGCACTGATCGAATCGAGGGCCGTTTTCGTCAGGCACGAAATCCCGGCTGCAGTCGCC
>NZ_LVCV01000297.1 GCF_001647195.1 Rhodococcus sp. EPR-157
CGAGTCAGTCGGCGCGACGGATCGACTCGCAATGATCGATCAGAACCTCGGCGGGCTATACCTGGCGCGAGACGATCTCGATGCGGCCGAGCTCTCGTTCTCGCGGGCGCACGAGCAGTTCGCGCGTCTCGGTGACTCTGCGAGAAGTGCCGTCTGTCAGTGCAACATCGGGGCTGCTGTGTTCAAGAAGGGACAGTTCGCACGAGCATCTTCCCTGATCGGTCGGGCGCTCGTCCACCTCGAGCGCGACCCAGACCACCGAAGATTGGTCGCCTGGGCTCACCGCAACCGCGCGTGCGCCGAATTGATGCTGGGCAACAGTGAGCAGAGTCTGGTTTTCCTCGGTTCAGCGCGACGTATGTCGAAGGAACTCGACGCGCTGATCGATGTGGCGAAGTGTGACTTCCTGGCCGCGCTGTGCCAGGCGTCGGTTCCTGAGCACGACCGTCTGCGAGCAGCCGTTGATCTAGCGCTGCCCGCACTGCTGTACCTCGATGCCCAACGGTTCCAGTTCGTCAGTGCGGCAGCACGTAAGTCGTGGTCAACGACGATGTCGTTGTGGAACTCGCATGTGTTCACGTGGGCACATGAACTGGGTGACGCGGCGCTCTTGACCGATTTGATCGAGTCGGCGATCAACTCGGGTACTCACGTCTCGGAGGTTTCAAGCGACGCGCATGCAGTGGTGTCCGAAGTGGGTGGGAGCGTGGCCGGTGACACAGTCACACTGGATATCGCCGACGCGGTGGCTGGCGTTGCGAGGACCTTGATCGCCGGCGCCGTGCTACCCATGCGGCCGCCGCCGAGGTTGTCGATGCCGGGCGGCCGGATCGTGCTCGGACAGTTCCTTCAGTCCGTTGACACCCGCTATGGCTTGGTCGTTCGTCCTGCAACGGTGAACATCGCATGAAGGTTGTGTCGAAATGCATTGTTACGCCGAATAGCCGACAGACACGACTGCGCTCGGGATCTAGTGTTTCAAATCGTCGTCACCCGTCACAGGGTGACGTGTTCGTCCGGACGAGTAGGAACCGAGAGTTTTGGCTGAAATAAGCAGAA
>NZ_LVCV01000298.1 GCF_001647195.1 Rhodococcus sp. EPR-157
GCTTTCCCAGCGGATGAAGCGTCGCTCCCGAGAGCTTCTGATAGCAGTTGGCTCGCTCGACACGTCGCTGGACCCCCGGGCCAATGCTGAGATCATGAAATTGATACGAGACGAATACGATGCACGTCAGGGCGGGGCGCTGATCGGGCTGTTCGGCCGTTGCTATCTCGGGCCGCCGTACGTCGACCACAAACTCGATATCTACGGCAATATTTCTCAGCACTACACGGCTTCGGACACTGTCGAATTGCCGTACAGCAACGCACGCGCGCTGGTTCGAAACGACGCATATGCGTTTGTGGAATTGTATTCGGACGGATCGATCGTCCCCGTCCGCGACGACGGAGTGCCAGTACGAACCGGATCGACCTTTCAGTGAACTACTGGCCGACGAAAGGGCCCGTGCAATGACCGAAGACTACACACGCAATTTTCAGCAAGTCCTCAACGCAGTCAGTTCCGTCAACCACAATCTATCGACGGTGAGTGACCAGGTGACCGAGGTGACCACACAGGTGGGGGTGGTGTCGCGAGACCTTACGGTCACCACTGATGAGCTTCGAGAGCTACGCAAGGACTTCCAGGAGTACGTCCTGCAGGCAGAGCGGACAGCCAACGTTCAGCGGTCCGAGACGGTCCTCGGCAACGTCGAGGCCGCCCTCGAGCGCGAGTACGGCCATTACAAGGTGGTGCGCCGTACGTCCATCGGAACGCTTCAAGCGTTCGACCTCGGGAACGTCAGCAACCATACTGTGCAGCAGATCAGCGAGGAGCTGATGATTCAGACTCCGCGCTACTGGCTTGCGCCTGCACTCGTGGCGCTCGCGAGTTGGTCACGCGACGACGAGGATCTGTGCTCGCGCTCGATCGACGCAGCCTTCTCGCGTGATCCCCGCAAGACAAGCCTCTTCTTCGCGCTCACTCTGCGACGCCAAGGTCGCTTGGAATCGTCGACGCGGTGGCTCAAGCACTACCTGTCGTCACTCGATCCGCACGCCCTCAGCCGCGAATTCGCAGTGATCCTGGAGGCGGCAGCACAGGACGCATTCGGTGCACACGGCCAACAGCTGATTGCGGCGCAACTCATCGAATGGAACCAGAGATTGCGCGCCGACCAGTCGGTCGTCGCCGCTCAGATCACAGCCTGGCAGAACGAAATTTCGCTGCACCGACCCACTGTGGTGGACGCCGAGTTCCCTCACCTATCCAAGATCAGCCCACAATGGGACGACGTGAAGCAGGCGCTGGAGTGCGCGGGAGCTCTCGGTTTCACGCAGGCCAAGTACGCACAGATCAAGAACTCGCCGAACGACTTGGGGCTGTCCACTATCGACCGTCTGGACGACATTCTCGAACTGTTGGTGACCGAGTTCGACGCCGAAGAACTCCCTTTCCAACGCGACGCGGTCTACCACCGCGCCGTGATCGAGCATGCTGGCGACCTCGATCGCGCCCGGCAGGAAGCCGACGCACTCAACATCGCACTCGAAGAGACGCTTGACGTCATATCTCTTCAGACCCAATCAGCTCTTCGGCCAGACCTGTTGGGTGTTTCGATCGGCACCCAAAAGGTGGCAATCGGAGTGTCGCGAGACGACTTTCAGCATGCTGTCGGCGCCTTCACCGCCGACTACCGGATGAAGTATCTGGACAAGGTGGAGTTGACGCTCGACCAGAACCACTCGAACTATGCGCAGACCCTCGGGTTCAAAGGCTGGAAAACCGATACCGAATTGCCCCAGGCAGAGGCGGAGAAGTCTCTGGCCGGAGTGTGGGAGTCATCGGTCGCCGAGTATCTTGAACGGGTCCGTTTCAAGGAAAGCTACTACCTCAAGGCAGGCGGAATCGCTCTCGCTGTCTCGGTTCTCGGTTTCCTGATCTTCGGTCTCGGCGGGCTTCTGGTGCTTCTAGTGTCGGGCGCCGCGGCCGGTTACATGATCTGGAAGAACAAGACCGACGCCGAGAAGAAGTACCAGGAAGCACTGGCTGTGCGAGAGCAGGCATTTCAGTTCTCTGTCGATATCTATCGAGCGGCAGTGGCCGAGTACGTCGACACCAAAATCCTGTACTCGGATGAGGACGCGAAAGAACAACCCCTGTTGAATCTGATCGGCACGTGGCCCACGGTGGCAGTAAGGCAGGAGATCTCCGCATGACGGAAACCAGCGCAAGTTCCCCGATCGTTCGTCGGACGCAGCGAGCGCCTTTCGTCCCCCCGAACCCGGAACAAGCGGACGGCCCAGCGGTGTCGCGACTATGGTCGCTTGGTGCGCGATCGTCGGGTAGAACGGAGCTCCCGCGCAATCGGAAGATCGCCGGAGATCTACCTTCCTGGGATCCGACGCCTCCCGGAGAAGTGCTCGTCCGCCGTGGTTCTGCTTCGTGACAACAAGTAGTAGCGGCTATGAATTGTGGGTGCGGGCACTGCGGGCATGGGCGACGGATCCAGCACATACAGTTTTGGAATTGCCTGTCCTGACAGAATCGTCGTTGCCTCCCAGCACATACCAGCGACTTCTCGGGCATCTCAATGAAGCACTGTCCACCGCAATGACGCGTTGGTCGTCCGAATTCACCGTTCAGTGGGGTCGAGCCACAACCGAACACGACCGTGAGCGCGCATTGGTTCAGATGCGCACGAAACTCGCACGTCGGCTGCAGCTGGCGGATCACCCATCGCTCCCTGCGGTGATTCGAGACCTCCTCTCGGAAAGCGCAGCGACTGACATACGCAATCTGCAGCAGGAGATCGAAGACAATCTGCTCAAGAGCACCGCGAACGCGTCGAGCGACAGAAGCGTGCGAGAACGGTTGCTGAAGACAGCGAGGGCGAACTCATTGACCGCCATCCTCGAGCCCAATTTTCCTCTCGGCGCGCTCTTCCATCCAGAGCCTGCTGCTCCGCCCGGTGACAGACGAGTGGCACTGGACGGAGATATCGACCGCGTCGGGGCGCAGGGGCTGCATCACACGCCGAAGCGTCGGCTGGTGATTGTCGAAAGCAATCCGACCGAGGAAGGTCACCGTAATGCCCAGTAAGGTCGACACAGCGGACATCCTCGAGCGGTTTCTGAAAGCACGGGTTCCACTCATCGTTCTGCGTACGATCGAGGGGACACGCGGTCTCGATCTGTTGAAAGGCGTTGCGTCCAAGTTCCGAGCGATGCCGTTCTACTATCATTCGCGGGCTACCGGGTTGTTCGACATCACCAGCCCTACCCCTGTAATCGATGATCGCAGCTTTGTTGGGGCGCTCGACTTCGCCACAGCAACGTTCTCCGGACGAAACAATGCCAACTTTATCCTGACGGACGTCGACGACATCGAGACTGACAGCTCGTCGGCGCGACACTTGGCTGAGATCTCGAGACTCGCAGAGACTCATCAGGGGTCGATCATCGTCATTGCCTCGGGGCCTGTCTGGTCTGGTCTGGCCAGATTGGGAATGTCGGTGTCTCTCGATTTGCCTGATGCGAGTGAGCTGTACACCGACGTGGTCAAGGCTTACGTCGACGACCATCGTGCCGTGATGCGCATCGAGTGGGAACACGAGGAGATGCGGCTCGCATCCGAGGCGCTCGTGGGCGTCACCGAAACAGAAGCGATCAACGCCATCACCACGATGCTTGCACGGGGATCTCTGCTCAAAGACGATCTCTCGGAGCTTTCCGTCTTCAAGGACCAGATTTTCGGTGAGCTCAGTGGAATCGAACGTGTCAAATTGAAGGAGAACGACTATCAGGTCGGGGGCCTCACAACACTCAGAGAATGGTTGACAACGCGGCGCGAACTGATTCGTGCCGACCTCAGCGGAACCCATCTGCATCCCCCGAAGGGGGTATTGCTCGTCGGCGTACCGGGGTGCGGGAAGTCGCTGAGTGCAAAAGCCATTGCCGCCGAGTGGAAGCTACCGCTCTACAGGTTGGACATGGCGTCAATCCTGGGGATGTATGTCGGCGTGTCCGAAAGTCGATTGAAAGAAGCACTCGATACTGCCGACCGAATCGCACCATGCATCCTGTGGGTCGATGAAATCGAAAAGGCGCTCGCTGGAGGCAATTCGGACTCTGGTACCACGACTCGCCTGATCGGACAGTTTCTATTCTGGCTACAAGAATCGACGTCGAAGGTGTTCATGGTGGCGACTGCCAACGATGTGTCGGCGCTTCCTCCGGAGTTGCTTCGCAAGGGTAGGTTCGACGAACTCTTCTTCGTCGATCTTCCGGACGAGCGTGATCGATCGGAGATTATCTGCCTCTACTTTCGCAAGTACTTGCAGGTCGAGCCCAGCGCGGAACTCTTGGCCGCTTTGGCGGAGATATCGGACGGCTTCGCTGGCTCGGACATCGAATCCGTTGTTCACGACATCGCGGCAGCGATGTTCATGCAGCATCGGGACACACCGCCCGGCGACGAATACATCAAAGATGTGTTCGCGAACGTCATGCCATTCAGTCGAACCAACCCGGAAGAGGTGGCCGCAATCAGGGCGTGGGGTCGCGATCGAGCAATACCAGCAGGCCGATCGACTTCACTTGACGCGCGTCAAGCATCCGCGACAACGTCTCGCCGCCTAGTGATTTTGAGCTGAAGGGTCCCAGGCGTAATCCTCGACGGGTTGGCGTTCGCCAGGCCACATGATATGAAGTTCCCTGGGGGTGGGATTCGTGGTGGAATTTCTGGGCATCGAACCGATGAAAGTGGTGCCGCACGAGTTGCAGGGTTTGTGTCAGTCAGCACGAGCTGCGGCAGACGAGCTTGCCAGTGTCTTCGGATCGCTCGAACCGGATGTCACTCGGGTCGCAGATGGATGGTACGGAGCCGCTGGAAGCGAGTTCAGCGCTCATTGGCACGAGGTTCGCAGTCGGTCCAGGGTTGTCATCGACGGGCTCAGTCAAATTTCTGCGAGCCTCGACGGCGTTCGCCGGGGCTACACAGAAGCAGATAATTCGGCCGCTGACCATATTGAGGTCCTCAACCTTGACTGACTCAGTGGGCGAGTTCGCAGTCGAGTTGACCGATATCGAGAATCTCGTTGTTCGTCTCAGGGACATGATCGACGCAGTCGATCGCATAGTTAGCGAGCTCGATTCGGTTGCCTCAGCAGTGCTGTCGCAATGGACGGGGTCGGCGGCCGATGCGTACGCTGCGGCCCACGCCGACTGGCTGACTTCAGCACACGATCTCACCGTTGAGATCACCAATGTGCGCATACGCGCGCAGCAAGCGCAGAGCAGTTACGTCGATTCGATATCTACGAACTTGAAAATGCTCGGGCGGATCTGAAGATCATGCCGCCGACAAAGCTTGATGTCGATCCGGGGACTTACTACGCTGCCGCGAACGTCTGCTTCAGAGTTGCATCGGCGCTCTGCGACGCCGCGCGTTCTGCGGGAGATGCGCTCAGCGAATGTGGCGGAATGGCCGGTACTTACGACGAGGGTGCCCAGTGGGCAGTCTTTTATGACGAGTACGCGGCCGACTTCTACACCGGTGTGAACGCATTGGTCGAGGCGTTGGAAAACTACGGCGACGTATTGACTCAGGCGGGGTACAACTACGCCGTGGCCGAACAGGTCGCCAGTCAGTCCAGCATCGCGCCTGAGATGCCCGCGCTCCCCGACTACATCGAAACCTCACTGCTTGGACCACCGCCAGCGGCTGGAGGTCCTGGTGTGGGGCTGCTGGACGACGGTCTCGGATTGGTCGGCGAGGTCGGCATTCCAGTTCCTGACGGCGATACCGTCAAACTAGGTATTGCCGCTGGGGTATGGCGGGTTCTGGCAACAGGCAATGGAATGACCAATCTGCCAATGGACCTCGAGTCGGCCGCAGCGTTGTTCGCGGACACGGTGGGTCCAGACGTCGAATTTGTAGACGAAGACCTTCATGAGTTGTCCGAGGCGACCGCCGATTTGATTGTGGCAGCCAATGAGTTGAGTGCGGCGTGCGCCGAATACCGAACGTCCCTGGTGGACCTGCGCGACGACCTCGAGCGAATCCTGGTTTCGCTCGCACAAGAACTCGCGGTAACCGCTGCTATCTCCATTGCAGCGGCATGCATCACCTTCGGTGCTGGAGCCGTCGCAGGCATCGCCGCGTCGACTCGAGCGGTCGTGAAGTACGGGGTGATAGTCCGAGATGCAATTGTCCTGTGGAGATCCGCCAAAGGTGTTGGAGCCAAGCTGATGTTCGGCAAGGACCTCAAGCGATTGCGTTCCAATTTGCAGAGAATCAGAGACCTTGGCCGCCGGACAAAACCGACTCAGGCGGGCCCCCCGCCGAGTGTCCCGGCAGGTTGGGTCAATTCACCCGCCAGAAATGGCCGAGGTGAGGTATGGCAGAAGCCAGGGTCGACGGGCAACAACGACTCGATGCGCATTATGGATCCGAGCGCGAGATACCCGAACGGGTATGTACGCTACTACAACGAGCATGGCCAGCCCATAGACCTGAACGGCAAACCGGGACCTCAGTCCTCGACTCACATTCCGATCGAGCCCGACGGCTCGTTCGCAGTCCCGAAGGGATGGTAACGCGTGGACATTCCCATAGTGTCGCAGAGCATCGAGTCCGTCGATTTCGGTTTCTCGTTGGCATTGTGGACTTCCGCCGGTTACGAGATCCGGATCGAGTCGGCCTTTCATGTCAGTGATTCGGTGTCCGGCGACTTCGAGGGTGTACCGGACGACAAGATGTCTTCGAGTACTGCGTTAAACGGGCTGTTAGGTCGCATGGTCGAAGTTGCACAGGCAACTGATGGCGGAGACCTTCATCTTGGGCTCGACGACGGAGTACGAATTGATGTGCCGGCTGACGCTGATTTCGAAGCCTGGACCGTTGCTGGACCCAACGGTATGAAGGTCGTCAGCGAAGCTGGTGGGGGCCTGGCTACCTGGAATTTGGACGTACCAGATTCGGGTCAATGACCTGTCGCAAGGCGACGGCGGGCCGGATGCGCACTCCGTCAGGGATGGTGGACCGTGGTCGGGCATACTTGCGCAGCGTCGCTCTGAGCGCTGCGTCAGGGTCGTCGGGTGTTTCGGTGATCAGTGTCGTGCGTAGGTGGAACGGGCGAGCCCAACTGCTGTGCATGCCAAACGTTTCGACATGCTCTTCGTGTGACGAGCGTGTCGACGGCGCGGCGTTTGGCGGCTGGGCTCAGAATTTTCCAGCTACCTCCCGCAGCGCATCGTTCTCCAGTTCGGCCTCGGCGAGCAGGCGCTTAAGCTAGCTGCTCTGCTCCCGAATCTCTTTGAGGTCCTTCGCGGGGTCGGTGTCCATTCCGCCGTGCTGGCGTCGTCAGTTGTGCAACGTCGGCGCAGACACTTCGAGCCCCCGCTGCGATCTCCTCCTGCGTCTTGTCTGCACCCCTGAGTTCGCCGGCACGGCGTAATTTGCGCAAGATGTCCTCTGCAGAGTTCCGCTTCCGTCCAGAATCTACAGTGCAAACTGTTGTACTCTGCGCGCTATTCAATGAGCTTCAGCTGTTCGTCAATCGCCGCTCGAATGGGTATACAACTCTTTAGATTTTCGTTTGTCTTCTCCACGTTCACTACGTCTTCATCCTTCACCACCGCATTCGCCCTGCACGTCGAGAAGTCTGCGGACAAGGCAACCAAGGAGGCGATCGCAAGCTCGCTTCCTTCAGCTCCTCCCTGTGAAGTCGCCGCGTCGCAGTCCTCGGGTAGTTCGAACTTCGCTCCAGCATCACTAAGAGCCTTGAACGCTTCACCGCACGACTTCGCAATGGCGAACTTGTCGGATTCGCTTGCGTTATACGCCCGGATGCCGTCGGAGAGAAACCACACTGCAATCAGGGACGCACCGAAGACGCTTATCGCAGCCAGGGGCCGTCTTCCTATGGTCGCATTGCTCACCCGATCTCGGATTACGACAACAGATGCTCTTGCCCTTGTCAACTGTAGGTCCGCACGAATCTGTGCAGCGCGCGCGAGTCCAAAGTTGAGCTTCTTTAGCTCTTCGTCATCGGTTGGCGCAGTGATCACGTTGGCTACCGGGTCGTAACTATACGCCTTTTCTACGTTGCTCTCGTATAGAGAAGCAGGCGCAAAATATGACGCCAACGCATTCGACACAGCTTCGTTGGCGTCTTTTCTTCGTTCCTTGAGTGCATCTGGCGCCTCATTCTCGACTCCTATAAGCACTGGCTTATCGTCGAAGTCAAGTTTGTTCAGCTTGGCAAACTGGTGATAGACATCCCGAACGCGATCGGCCTCGGCCTCGGTGATTTCCTTGTTGTCAATCATGTCCTGGATATTTGAAGACATTGCGAGCGGTCTATTCTGGACTGAAAGATTCCAACCAACGAAGATCGCACTTGCAGCCATCAAGGCTATGCCGATGATAATAAGTAATGCGAGTAACCAACCCACATCATGCGTTGGGAACACATCGACAAGTTCATCGAAGCCGATCCAGGCAACCGCTGCGAGGCCAAGCGCCTGGATCGCGCTGCCCCAACCTCCTGCCTTAGCCCGAAGCTTGTCCGCCGTGTCTTGGTAGCCCTTGGCAGTTTCCTGAGACTGCTTCGCCAAGGTCGCCAGCGGGTTGAGGGAGGTGTTCTCATCGTCGGCCATAACAGGAGCCCTCTCGTATCTGAGACACTTGTCAATGACGCGACCCTATACACGGCGGAGCCAGATGGGCGAGTAAACGGAAAACCTCGCACGTTGGTTGCAAATAAGAAATCTAGAGGCTGCCAGCGGCCACTGCCGCAAGGACGCGGTAGGTGGCGCCGCGGCGACCTGATTATCGGCGTTGCACTCGCGCGCCTGACCCGGATTGCTCTTCCCCACCAACATGAAAGTCATTGTCTCGGACCGTGGAACCGAGCATTAAACCCACCGAACGTCGATCCACTATCTGGAGATGCCCCAATGCGCAGGAAATTCGCATCGTCGCTGCTTGCGTTGGCCGCCACAACAACCCTGCTATTTCTGTACGCGCGACGGCGCACGCTGGACCGATCGTCGATCTGGCCTCCGGCGCAGTGGATCTGGCCATCCCCGACATCGGTGGCATCGTGTCAGGTAGCGCAGTGTTGAACTCCGTTGCCCCGCCACTCGGATCCGCCGACGCGCCGGGCACGGTCCCCGGGTTCCCTTCCGTTCCCTTGCCCGCGGCTCCACCGGCAGATAGCCGCGTCGTCGGCGGTTGAAAGGGGACATGGGCCGTGCCCGATGGGACCTATCCGACGGTGCTCAACATCAGCCAGGTCCAACCCGCTGCGCGCAAGCATCGACATACCGGGCCGACCGTGCAACGCTGACTGGACCGAGGAAAGCCGAAGCGGCGCCGTGGTCGTCGTGCGAGCTACCGTGCGATCGGGTAGCTGCAGTAGCAACACGGGGCTCATGACCCTCACCGAGAACTCGATATACGCAACCGATGCTCAGGGATACACCGCGTCGGTCGAATTTCGTAGAGGCTGAGCTTCGGTCACCTGACTGACAGGCTCGGCGGCCGGCCAGGCGGCCGACTGGTTCCAGCGCGGGACGGGTTGCCAGATCTCGACCGTCGGTTACCGGATCGGACACGCCGAGAGGTTGTTCGGACCGGACAGCTAGCGCGCCCAGCTCCGTGGTTCGGTTGACCCGTGCGACCAGATGCCCGACCGCTGAGCAGCTTTGGTTACTTGAGAGCGTCCGCGATTCTCGGCGCGAGGTTGTCGATCGCGTAGGGGATCGACAGGACCGAGTTGTAGGTGATCGCACCGCGCTGATCGATCGTCGCGGGCACGATTGCTCCGTCGCGTCCAGCCTTGGTGTTCGCGAATGCCGGGTTCTCGGCGACGATGTCGAAGTTCTCGTTCGGGCCGAGTACGAGCATGACGTCGGCGTCGAGCAGGTTCACGTTCTCCGCCGACACTTCCACGTAGAAAGTGTCACCGGTATCCCGGCTGGTGACCTCATCGGGGATCGTGAAGCCCAACCCGGTCAGGAACTGTCCGCGGCCATCTCCGGGGAGGAATCCGGCATACACACCGTCGTAGGACATCACGGCGACGCCCGTCTTACCAGCGAACTCGGGGTACTTCGCGACGGTGTCCGCGATCAGCTGGTCGGTCTGTGCGTTGAGTTCGGCACCCTTTTCGGGGACACCGAGGGCGGTGGCGATGGTGTCCGTCGCTTGGGCGCGGGGGACCGCGTAGGCAGCGGTTCCTTGTGGTCGGGCAATGGTGGGTGCGATTTCGCTGAGCGCGCCGTACATCTGCTCGTCGAACCCCGCGGCGAGCCCGAGGATCAGATCAGGGGCCAGGCCGGCGATCTGCTCGAGGTTCGGCTCGGAATCCGACTGGATGCGGGTGAGTTCGGCGTCGCCGACCAGTCCTTCGGCCCACGGCCCCAATCCTGTCTCGTAGAAGGTGAATCCAGTGTTCCCGACGGGAACCTGCCCGAGTGCCAGGATGACATCGGCGTCGGACACGCCCAGGGCGACGATTCGTTCGGGCTTCTCCGGCACGGTGGTGCTGCCGAATACGTGCTCGATGGTGACGGGGAAAGTACCCGTCGCTTCAGAGGTGTCCGATGAACCTGCATCTGCACCCGAGCATCCCGCCGCCAGCATCATGCCGACCAGCAGTACACCGAACATCCTTGAACTTTTCCGCACCGCGTTCTCCACCTTCGTAGCTTTAGGTAGGCAAACCTAACCTGGCAGTCAGGGTTTTGTAAACGCGGTGCCAATCCGGTGTGGGCTGATCAGCGTTCGCACCTGAGAGCGACGACCGATTGGACGTTGGACGCCCCGGTCAAGTGTGCGCCGGAAAAAGGGGTTCTAGAGCGTCGGCGATCTTCCGAGCTGGGCTGTATGAGTGGGGATCCGCGTCGTCGACTTCGAGTTCAGCGATTTCGAGTCCGACTACCTCGCTGTGTGCGAGCACGGCGGCACACGCATTCAACTGCGCGAGCGTCATTCCGAATGGCACGTGGTAGTCGGTCGGCACTGTTCCCGGATCCAGTACGTCGCAGTCGATGTGGACGTAGACGGATCTGCCGGCGACTATGCGCCGGAGTTCGTCTGCCATATTCGACCCGACGGGGACAAGGGCGACGGATCCGCTATCGACGAGCTCTTGCTCGGCCGCGTCGAGATCCCTTGTCCCGACGAGAATCGCGTTGTTTGTCGCGAGCCCTGCTCCGAGCCCCGAGTCCCACATCCCCAGAGGCCCGGACAATGCGAGCCCGCCGAGATAGCCGGTCTCCGTCGTCAGCGGTGTATTGAGATCTGCATGTGCGTCGAACCAGACTACGACCGCATCCGGACGGTGCTTCGCAACCACAGGCAGCGTCGCTAGAGCGACAGCGCAACGGCTGAGGGCGGTGACCGGTGTTGCGCCCCTGCTGAGCAGATCGTCGTAGTGCTCTGCCATCGTCCGAAGCTCTGGTGCGGCGAGTCGTAGTTCCTCGTCCCATGTTGTGGGTTGAGCCGATCCTTGCTGGCCGATCACTGTGGCGCTGAACGAAAGTCGCCCTTCGAGCACTTTCGTCAGTAGCTGTGTTGCGGTCATTGCACGGTTGTTGTGGTCGCTGACTCGTCCGGCAAAGTGCGTTAGTGCGACGGTCACGGAGTCTCCTCGAACGAATGCGGATTGGGATCGACTCAACCGTAGGGAGCAGCGATGTGGTCCTGCAATCGACGTGGTGTCGACAATGTGCTGCCATTTCGAGCATAATGATGCACCCGGCTAGGCTTTCTGCATGATCGACGATCTTGACAGGCGCCTTCTTTCACTCCTGAGGGCTCAGGCCAGAACGCCGGTGGCTGTGCTGGCCCGTGAGCTTGGGGTCAACCGGTCGACGGTGACAACGCGTATCGATGCGTTGACGCGGTCGGGGGTGATCGAGTCGTTCACGATCCGGCTCAGCGACGAGATCGACCGTGATGCGATTCGTGCGATCACGCTCGTTCTCAGTGATCCGCAGGCGGGCCAGGACATCGTCCGTGCGGTGCGGGGATTCCCGGAGGTAGAACGGCTGCATTCCACCCTTGGGGCATGGGATCTGGTGGTGCAGCTCAGAGCGGCGTCGATGGCGGAATTCGACGCGGCCCTGGAGCGAATACGCGCCATTCCTGGTGTCCGACACACGCAGACCAGCCTGCTCATGAACTCCCTCACCGGGCATTGAGGGAGCGATTCGAGCTGAACCTGTTCATCGGCGGCGGGCGAACTGGGCCAGGTCTCGTCGGTCCAACGGAACCAACTGGCGTCCGTCGGCGTCTAACCTATTGATCGACGTGATCGAGGGGGTCCGATGCGTAAACGGGTGGCGACGCTTGTCGCTGTGGCGACGATGCTTGCAGGGTGCGGCGGCGGAGTCGAGGGGAGTGCGGTCGCGGCTGAGCGTTGGGATCCGTGCAGTATCCCGGATGGGGCAATCGCGGCGACGGGACTCGATCCAGCGACCAAGGACGAGGGCTGGGGTGAGGGGATCGAGGTCGACGACTGGGCCCTGTGCACATACAAAGCCGCGGCGTACTACTTCACAATTAAGTCGTCGTCGACTCGAACGATCGACGAGGCCCGTGAGAACTCGTCCAACCTTGAGGGACGCGATGCTCAACTAGGTGAGCGCGACGCTTACCAGTACAAGACGAGTGTTGGTAGTTCCGGCCGAACCTGCAATGTTGCGGTGGGTATGAGTCCAGGGGTCGTGGTCTTTTCAGCAATCGACATGGATGACCTTGATGGTGATCGACTGTGTGAGTTGGTCATCCAACACTCAACTGAATTGCAAGACGCGCTTCCGAATGCGAACTAGAGGGGACGTCGATGGCAGATCCAGAAGCTCCGCTGACGTACTGGCAGGCACTTGCCGTAGCCGCAGACCAAGGGCACTTGTACTTGAATCCGGAGGCCGCGGCTGCCTGTAGCAGTGCGTGCGACGCCTACATTTCGAATCTGCGGGACTCGAAGGCCAAAGCAGTGGGTCTGGCGGAGATCGACGGGTATGGCGATTTCGCGTCCGGCCAAGCGCTGAGGAAGATATTCGCAGAGAAGGCAGTCGGCGGTAAGAACAACATGGTCGACGTGTTGCAGAGCCACATCGACGTCGTCGAAGAGATGAAGGTCGTTTTCGGTAAATTCTTCGCCGCAACCGAGGCCGCTGACGACACCAACGCCACTGACCTCCAGGCCCAGGGGCCGAAATAGCCCGAAATCACACCAGTTCTAGCCGATCCGATCCCGCCGGATCCATGACCGATACACCAACTCGGATGGCGTAATCGGCCCTCGGGGCCTTGCTCGACGACGGGGCGATAGACGCCGTGAAGGTTCCATGACAACTCCGCGCACCGATCATCCAACATCTGTCTCAACCGCCGCGTCGACTTCTCGTCGAATCCGACTTCACGTATGCCATCGATCCCGTCTCGACCTCCCCGGCACATGTCGTCGAGGAGTTTTCGCGTTGCCCGTTCCGGCATGCCAGCACAATTTTGCGCCCCCACACGGCCCAACGGAACCGGCGGACGTTCGTCGGCGTCTAACCTATTGGTCGACGTGATCGAGGGGGTCCGATGCGTAAACGGGTGGCGACGCTTGTCGCTGCAGCGGCGTTGCTTACAGGGTGCAGCGACGGGGTCGAGGGGAGTGCGGTCGCCGCTGAGCGGTGGGATCCGTGCAGCATCCCGGATGAGGCAATCCAGGCGACGGGGCTGGATCCTGCGACCAGGGACGAGGGCTGGAGTGACGGGGTAGTTGTCGACGACTGGGCAAGATGCGAGTACATGGTGCAAGGCGCCAGCGCGGCCTATGCGCTCAGCCTGCTGTCGTCTGTAGATCACACGATCGTCGAAGTTCGATCGAACTCGAACCGTGGTGGCAGTGACCTTGAGGTGGGCGGACGCGATGCGTACATATACACGACGGAGTCCGGGCCGGGTATCAGGGACTGCAAAATCGCACTCGACGTGCCGCCGGGTGTGGTGGTCTTCACCATGCTCTACCAAGAAGACGATGGTTTGGACGCGTGCGCGATAGGGCTTGAGCACGTCCGCGATCTAGAAGGTTCGCTTCCGGCCGCACCCAAATAGGAGATATTGATGGGAAATCCTGGTGATCCAATGACATCTTGGCAAGGGCTCGCGGTCGCCGCCGATGAAGGACAGTTGTACCTCAACCCCGAGGCCGCGGCGGCATGCAGTTCGGCATGTGACGACTACATTGCGAAACTGACTAAGCATCAGCGAAATGCGTTGGACCTGGCTGACATCAGCGGGTGGGGTGACTTCGATTCAGCCAAGGAGCTAGGGAGAATTTTCTCGGAGAAGGCAGCCGGCGACGCGAAATGACATGGTCGACGTCCTGCAAAGCCATATCGACGTCGTCGAGGAAATGAATGTCGTCTTCGGCAAATTCTTCGCTACGACGGAAGCCGCTGACGATGCCAACGCCACCGACCTCCAGTCCCAGGGGCCGAAGTAACGCGGGCCGACATCGCGCCAGCGGCACCCGATCGCCAACCCCCGGGCAACTCCCAGGCAAAGTGTCGACGTCGCCCTAAGCGGCGGACGAATCGCGAGCATGTTCGCGAAGTGCCTAGACTAAGTGGCTCCGCTGACCGAGTAACTCGAGCAGATCTCTGTGCGGTATTGCTCGTAGTACTTGTCGACGCGCCGGACGTAGAGCCATCCAGCCACACACCAGGCAACCGAAACAAATAGTCCGAGCATCGTAACTATCGCGATTGCGAAAGCCGCCATCTGGACGGATTGCACGCTGGCGTACGTAACTTGGTCCAATTTGACAACAGACAAGCAAGCAACCACATTGGTAGTCACAATTCCGATTCCGCAGCGCACACTGAACCCCCGACTCGGGATGACGATACCTGCCCGGAGAAGAAGCCGACGGCGTGACAGCCATTCGACCGCGGCAGTCAGCCGCCCGATCAAGACGAGCGCCATGATCACCAAACCGGACGTACTGACGAACTTTTTTATCCCTGGGATACCGACGTCGGCAAGCGAAATGTGTACCGACACGATTGCGAGAAGCAGCATTAGCAGGGCCGCTGCGGCGCTCTGTATTCGATTGCTCAGTCGCAGGCGCCTGAATCGGGCATTGCACACCAGATTCCAAGCTACCCACAGCATGAAGCCCCCGAATAGAATTGAAAAGATGCGGACCGGAATACCGCCCGTCGCCGGTATTGACTCCGAGACCCTTACTTGAGCCTGCGCGAGCCAACCAAACACCCCCGTCGCGTAGAGCGTCACCACGCCGAAAACTACTGCCACGGCAGCGGCTGTACATGCAATCTGGGCGCAGCCCCACTGCCGCCGTCCACCGTGCAGTGCATTCCCAATTTCGGCGATGGTGGACGCGACCATCGACCAAACTGCGACGACGCTAGTCCACGACATCACAGTTCCTACAACCACTGCCAGCTCGGTAGCGGTCCCGTTTGCGCTCTGTACGAGCCAGTAGCCGGCGCTGATCACAACACCAGCAACCACGGAATACGCTGCTGGACCAGCGAATAGTCGCTTCATCATCGGCGTGTGCCTCACGAGGACCCAATGCACTCCACGTACAGCAACCTCCGCTTCGGACATGACACGTGTTACCCACCAAACACGTGGAAGATTGTTTAGGCGTTGGATGCGTCCTGCGACTGCCCGCTGCCTTCGCAACGCACGAACTAGCAGCACACTTCGAAGTTTCACCAATTCTTCTGCCGACTCGTCATACTCAGAGGCCGCGTCTAATACAACGAAATGGTCAACGTCGATCTCGTCGTTTCCATCAACGAGATTCTTTGCGCCATATATCGAATTCGCGCTTGCGATTTCGCTGGTCGTTAGCACGTCGTGCCACAGTCCTCGTCGGTTCAGCTCGGAGGCAGCAGTGCGCTGGAAGGCGATGTCCCAGCGCTTGGACCGAAGTATGGAGACACCCAGACCGAGCAGTAGAAGGGCATACAGGATGATCGGCGTCAACAATAAGGATATGAAAGCTGTCTCCATCAGGCTCATAGTGGCAAGAGTAGGACCCGCCACTGACAAACCGGTCCGCGTTCGGGACCTGGATACTGCGACGAGATCGACCGTGATGCGATTCGTGCGATCACGCTCGTTCTCAGTGATCCGCAGGCGGGCCAGGACATCGTCCGTGCGGTGCGGGGATTCCCGGAGGTAGAACGGCTGCATTCCACCCTTGGGGCATGGGATCTGGTGGTGCAGCTCAGAGCGGCGTCGATGGCGGAATTCGATTCGGCCTTGGCGCGAATACGCGCCATTCCTGGTGTCCGAGACACGCAGACCAGCCTGCTCATGAACTCCCTCACCGGGCATTGAGGGAGCGATTCGAGCTGAACCTGTTCATCGGCGGCGGGCGAACTGGGCCAGGTCTCGTCGGTCCAACGGAACCAACTGGCGTCCGTCGGCGTCTAACCTATTGGTCGACGTGATCGAGGGGGTCCGATGCGTAAACGGGTGGCGACGCTTGTCGCTGTGGCGACGATGCTTGCAGGGTGCGGCGGCGGAGTCGAGGGGAGTCCGGTCGCGGCTGAGCGTTGGGATCCGTGCAGTATCACGCCCGAGGCCATCGAGGCGGCGGGATTGGATCCGGCATACCGAAATGAGGGGTGGGGCGAAGGCGTGGTGGTGGAGGACTGGGCAAAGTGTTCGTACAAGCCACCAGGAACGGAAGTCCCATACTTTCTCAGCGTGGAGTCATCCGTTGCCTACACAATCGACGAAGCTCGTGAAAACTCCGCGAACATCGATGGCCGCGACATCACTGTCGCCGGCCGAAACGCCTATCAGTACAGGACTGCAGTCGGAAAGACTGGGAAGTCCTGCGACATCGCAGTGGACCTGCCACCGGGAGTAGTGGTCTTTTCAGTGCTCGATATGGACGAACAGCCGGAAAGTCGACTGTGCCAGTTGGTTATTCAGCATACGAGTGGGCTGGGAGCATCGTTGCCAAGAGCGGACAAGTAGGGGGTCACAGCAGTGAGCAATCCAGGAGAACCGGTCACGCATTGGCAGGCCATGGCTGTGGCTGCGGACCAGGGCCAGTTGTACCTGAATCCTGAGGCCGCCGCAGGTTGCAACAGTGCCTGCGATCAGTACATCGTGAAACTGAAAGAACACACGGACGCGGCGCAGAGATTGACCAACGTCAGCGGATGGGGAGATTTCGATTCAGGCAAGGAAGTGCAGAGGATCTTCTCCGAGAAGGCGGCGGGCGGCGCGAACAACATGGGCGACGTCCTCCAGAGCCACATCGAGGTCGTCGAGGAGATGAAGGTCGTTTTCGGTAAGTTCTTCGCCGCGACGGAATTCACTGACGACACCAACGCCACCGACCTGAAGTCTCAGGGGCCGAAATAGCCGAAGCTGGTGGACCGGTTTGGGTGAACGGTGGGTGGCGCAACAGTTCTTGAAATCGACTGTCGGGTCGTTGGTCTCCGGTATTCAGGTCGCGTACGCGGACTTCTCCTCCACTCGGTCCACGCCGCCCCAACCGGACTGGTCAATTCACACACGCCTTGCCGCCTAGCTTCAGGATCAGATCCGCCTCAACAGGTCAGCCTTCTTCGCGTCAAACTCAGCATCAGTCAAGATTCCGGCGTCATGAAGCTCAGCGAGTCTCCGAATCTGGTCGGCAGGATCATGTGTCTCGGATGCCTGGGTACCCCTTGGTGCGCTCGAATCCCTCTTGACCTGTCGAAATGCTCGGATAACAACATCGGACCGTCCGTGTGCAACTTGCTTTATCTCGGCTGATCGCCCAGAAATTGAGATGTTGATGGTTTCACCTCCCATCGCCTTTGTCTGTCCCAGTGACGTGATAGCAGACAAATCGAATTCCTCAATGTGCGAACCCAGGAACTTCTTGTCGAAGAAGAACAGCCGTTGATTGGTAAGAACTAGCATGCCCTGATTGCCGTTGTATAAGCCTTGTGCAAGCTCGACTACGCGCTCGTCGATTTGCACGACACGGAAAAGCTCCCGCGCTTCCTTGGCGCCGAAGAATCTTCCCATCTTCCCAAGTCGCTCCAGAGCGTCTTCCACACCCAAGTCATCGACCGGAACCTTCAGCCTCGTGAGCACCTCATCGAGGACGGAAAAGTGCTTGTCCCCAGCCATGTCGATGGTCCAATCAACCAGAGTGCGATTCGCATCCTCTGGCCGCAGTGCGACGGATATTTCGGATGCCCAACGGTTACGTCGGAGCGACCGCGTGCTCTTGGCAGAAATCGGGTTTCCGGCCGCGTTCACCTCAAGCTCGGCGTCGCGCATTGCTTCTACGACGGCGCCAAATGCCGTCTCGTAAGGGCTCAACAGGCGTAACTTGAATATACGGACAATTCCCATGGGAGGCATATTGCCAGAAACAACGATTCACAACACTGTTCTTCTCAGTATTGACCTTGTGACCTCATGAGCCGACCGATCTTGGGATCAGGTGGATGTCACTCTTGAGCGACAGCGGCCATGGGGTCGTTCCAGGATGCGTACGGTTGCGTGCACAGTAGGTCGTATGCAGGTGTTACCGACCACATTCCGCGACCATTCTGGTGGATCGAATAGTTCTTGCCATGCAGGTCACCGTTCCCGATCGCATACGAATACGCCGTCAACCGCAGCAGTTCGGCGGTCGCTTGACTCGCCGGTGGACAGGGAGTCGAACAGTCGATGAAGATCGGGAACCGGGCTCCTCGCATCGAATGCAGGCGACATCGATGACGGGAGTTCGTCTCGGGGAACCACGCGAACATCTCCGATCGTGTCCGCGCCGACTGCGAGCAAGAGTGTGAGGTGATCGTCCTCCGAGGTCTTGGCTGCCGTCACCACCCCGGTCAAACGAACGCCCTCGGGTAGTAGGCCCGCGAAGAAGGGCGGGACGCTGCCTCCTGATGCGGAAGTTTCGGATGTCGACTTGGGTATCGACCATGCGAGGTCGGGTGAAGAGGGGAGCGCAAGGTACTCATCGCTGTAACGGAAGACGACATCGTTGCCGCGACGTGTCAGCGTGCCGGCGAACAGGTCGCCCTTGTAGACATCGGCTGCGTCGACGAGGCGCAGTTCGGAAGTGGGGATCATGGCGAATCCAGCGGTGGCACAATCATTCCCGTGCGTGTTACCAGAGAGATCTCGCAACCAAGTGCGTCCGCGACAGCCACCGCACCGTCGAGTTGCACTGAGTCCTTTCCGCCTTCCAATGCTTGGACCGTCGAGCGACCCACACCGGCGAGCAGTGCTAGCTCTGCTTGTGTCAGCCGCAATTGGTGTCGGCGCGCGACGAAGGCGTCGGCCAGACCGCTGGAGCGCTTCCGGGTTCTTCGTCGGGGCTCGGCCATCGACGTCTCCTTGTGCTTGCGTTGGCATGCACATCGGACTCTACCGCGCCAAGTCGTGAAGTGAAAGCCTTTATGCTTGCTATTGAAGGCATGAGTAGTCATGGTGGTACCCAGTCGGGGTGAACTGACTTCTATGCCTGCAATTGCATGCATAGTGGACTCAGTGCCAGTCAAGAATTTACCGTCGCCGGGTGCGAATGGAGTCCGTGCTCGTAGCACCATTTGCGCCCTGTCAAGGCCCAACGGAACCGGCGGGCGTTCGTTGGCGTCTAACCTATTGATCGACGTGATCGAGGGGGTCCGATGCGTAAACGGGTGGCGACGCTTGTCGCCCTAGCGACGGTGCTTACAGGGTGCAGCGACGGGGTCGAGGGGAGTCCGTTCGCGGCCGAGCGTTGGGATCCGTGCAGCATCCCCGACGAGGCAATTCAGGCGACGGGGCTCGATCCTGCGACCAAGGACGAGGGCTGGGGCGAGGGAATAGTCGTCGACGACTGGGCGATATGCGAGTACATGCTGCCGGGTGCCAGCGAGGCCTATGATCGGCCCAGGGATTTCGGACAGTGGACCCGCTTAGAATAGGGATCTACTGAAATGAGTCCGACCAGCATGAGCAGATCACGGCGATCGT
>NZ_LVCV01000299.1 GCF_001647195.1 Rhodococcus sp. EPR-157
GTCCACTTCTTCACCCGCGGTAAAGCCGTCACCAGCCGCTGGCTCGACCCCAGCCACGGCGGTATCAACCTCGGCTTCCCCGAAAACAGCTGAGCACCGATTCACTACGAAGGAGTAGGAATGGTTGCCAATATTTCGTTTCCTCGTTTCCTCAAGCTTGGCCCGGGCGCCGTCGAGGAACTGGGATCGGTCCTGATCGACCTCGATGTCCAACGGCCCCTTCTCGTCACCGATGCGTTCATGGTCAGCACCGGAGCTGCCGAGCGGCTGCTGAAAATCATCGAAGCGACCGGTAAGGAGGCCGCGTTGTTCGCCGAGACCGTTCCTGACCCGACGACGGATTCTCTGCAGGCAGGCCTCGACGCGGCGGCAGCCCACGACGCCGACGCCATCATCGGATTCGGCGGCGGCAGCCCGATGGATACGGCCAAGGCCTTGGCCGTGTTGTCGACGCAGGGCGGCGTCATGCGCGATTTCAAGGCTCCTCGGCTCTACGCGGGACCCGCGCTTCCCATCATCGCCATCCCAACCACAGCCGGAAGTGGCTCCGAGGCAACACAGTTCACGATCATCACAGACGTCGAGTCCGATGAGAAGATGCTGTGCCCCGGTCTGTCGTTCCTTCCGATCGCATCTATCGTCGACTCGGAACTCACGATGTCCATGCCGCCGAGACTGACGGCAGACACCGGAGTCGACGCGTTGACGCATGCCATCGAGGCGTACGTCAGCAAGAAGGCCAACCCCATTTCCGATGGACTTGCACTGTCGGCGATGAGGACGATCGGTAAGTACCTTCTGCGTGCATACCGAGACGGCTCGGATCGCGAAGCGCGTGAGCACATGATGCACGCCTCGACTCAAGCCGGCATGGCGTTCTCCAATGCAAGCGTGTGTCTCGTGCATGGAATGAGTCGGCCGATAGGCGCACATTTTCATGTGGCACACGGACTTTCCAATGCAATGTTGCTGCCCGCGATCACCTCGTTCTCGATCTCGGGTGCGCAAGACCGCTACGCCGATTGTGCACGACAACTGGGCGCCGCCGAGCGGACAGATTCCGACGACAGCGCATCGAAGAAGTTGATCGAGTTCATCGACACGCTGTGCGCCGACGTCGAGGTACCGAGGCCGGGTACCTACGGCATCGACCGGGCACGCTGGGACGAACTGATTCCGCTGATGGCCGAGCAGGCCCTGGCGTCAGGATCGCCGTCGAACAACCCGGTGGTACCCACGGCCGAGGAGATCGCGGAGCTGTACCGCACGGTGTACTGAACAGCGGCGTACTGAAAGTCGACGTCTGATGGCCTCGCACCCCACTGGGGTGCGAGGCCATCGGTCGTTGTCTCCCGCTGCAATCGAATCCAACGGCGTCACACACTATTTACATGGTTCCTAGAAAAATAGTGTCTACAGGAAGTATTCTCTTGTTCAGTGCACGTCCGCGGTGCCCACTCGCGCCGGGCGCACGTGCCCCTCGGCAACTCCCTCGACACCTCCCACCGCATCTGCCGGTCAGCCCGCGCATACTCCGGCGTCGATCTAACGAACTGGACAACCGACATGAACATGAAGAAATACTTCGAAGGACCGGCCACGAGCCTCGACGATCAGATCGAGAGCTACGCAACATCGAGGGTCCCGGCAACTCAGCGCTGGCCCCGGCCCGCAATTCTGCTGGTGCTCACCGGGAACGTCACGGCCATGTTCTGGTTCTCGCTCGGAGGCCAGATCGGCTTTCTCGTCGGATGGCCGATGTTCTTGATACCCATCGCATACATGGTTGTCGGCGCCACTCTCGTCGGTAGCCTCATCATGCGAATCGCGAGCCAGGAGGGCTTGTCGCTCCCCCTCCTCACCCGCGGTCTCGGCTTCGGAACGAAGGGGTCGGCAGTTGCCTCGCTGGTCTACGCGGTCAACTACGTCTTCTACTTCATCTTCGAGGGAAGCATCGTCTCCCACGGACTGAGCGAATTCGCGGGCATCGACATCGACTCGTTCTGGGCCACCATCGTTTTCGCGATCGTCGCTCTGGTCGCACTGTACTTCTCGTGGCGCGGAATGCACTCGATGAACGTTCTGCAGCGGTTCGGAATGCCGATCTTCCTGATTCTCTTCGCGATCGGGATGTACATGTTGGCGAGCGGCTACGTACTCGTCGGGCCCGGCGAATGGGTCGCCACCGATGGCTTCTCCTCGACGGCGATGTGGCAGGCATTGAGTTTGGCCAACGGCCAGGTCGTATTTCAGGCACTCATAGCAACCGACTACGGACGGTTCGTGAAGAAGGACGTCACCTACCGCGGCACAGCAAGCCTGATGCTGGCCGAGTTGCTGATGATCGTCGTCGTGATGGTGCTCGGCGTCTTCCTCGGATTCACGATGCTCCGACACTTCGACGGCACTGCAACGCCGGAACTGTCCGCGACGGATCCGGGTCTCTACTTCGCGATCGTGATGGGTCTGCTCGGCGTCATCTTCGCGATCGTCACACAGGTACGGATCAACGTCATGAATCTCTATTCAGGGTCACTGGCCCTGTCCAATGCATGGGACGTGCTGTCTCCAAGGAAGCTCGGCCGACAGTGGTGGATGGTCGCACTCCTCGTCGTCGGAGTTGCCTTCTACCCCATCAACATCCTGCAATACACAGACAAGTTCCTCGCAGTCACCGGCATCATGACCAACACCTGGATCTTCATTCTTCTCGCGGACTACTTCATCTGCCGTAAGTGGCTCGGTCTCGCCCCGTCCAGCAACATCGAGTTCCGGGACGGCTGGGTCCGCAACTGGAACCCCTGCGGTATCAGCGCGATGCTGATCGGCATCGCAGTCGGCGCCGTCGGGGTGTTCGGGGTCTACCCGTCGTACTACGCGTCGTTCATTGCAATGTTCATCGGGCCGATCATCTACGTGCCACTGACCGTGCTGACACGAGGGCGCTTCTACACGCCAACCGACGCGCCCTCATCGGTCGCGCAACCCGACGCAACGTCGACGCACTGAAAGGACACTTCATCGTGACTTCGCCCGCTCCCTACCTCAGCGCCGCAATCCAATTCGAGCCGACACTCTTCGACAAGTCCGGCAACGTGTCGATGTTGCTGACCTTGGTCACCGAAGCCGCGACGTTCGGCGCCAAGCTCATCACGACCCCCGAGATGGCGGCCACCGGATACTGCCTGTACGACTACGACGAAGCCGCATCGGTCGTCGAAACCATCCCTGGTCCCACCACCGATACGTTCGCGGAAGTGACGCGCGAGCACGGCTGCTACCTCGTCATCGGAATGCCGGAGATCGATCCGCAGACAGGCCTCTTCTACAACAGCGCGGTGCTGATCGGGCCCGACGGAATCGTCGGAACTCACCGAAAGACCCACTCGTACATCGCAGAACCCAAGTGGGCAGCCCCGGGCAACCTCGGTCATGCGGTTCACGACACCGAG
>NZ_LVCV01000300.1 GCF_001647195.1 Rhodococcus sp. EPR-157
CCAATACCCGCCGCCACCGCAGCCTGACGAGCCGGCATCTGACCCGCCCCCGCCGTCAACACCTGCCCCATGATCACGTACTCCACCAACTCCGGCCCCACCCCCGACTTCTCCAACGCACCCCGAATCGCGATCCCACCCAAATCCGACCCCGAAAAATCCTTCAACGCACCAGACAAACGACCCACCGGGGTCCGAGCCCCAGCCACAATCACCGACGTAGTCACTTTCATTCCTCCACAGATTCTCGAAGATGTTGTACTTGATTCAACGCGTATCGACGGTGCCGTCCAACCCATCGACCGAAACTGTTCGAGCATAGACACATGCAGCGCATGCGCGTTCACTCTGTGAACGCATTTGCTTTTCCACTCACGCCGAGCGCTCCGATAGTCATCTCCCGCAACACGGTTCGAGTGCTGCGCGATGGACCTCGGCCAGCGCTGTAGGGCGTGGAGTTGATGAGGCCGAACACCGCGTGAGCCTTCGTCCTCGCATCGGAGTCGCTCAGCGATTCGTCCGTGGCGCACAGTGTCGTCACCCACAACTCCACGTACTCGCGCTGCATACGCCGCACCTTGCGTCGCGCTGCGTCCGGCAGGCTGTGCAGGTCACGGTCCTGGATACGGATCAACGCCGGGGACGTGACCGCGAAGTCCAAGTGAAATTCGATCAGGTCGAACAGTGCATCGAGGCCGGCCGGCCGTTGGTCCACCACGCGCCTGCCGCCGTCGAGAAGAAAGACCGAAATCTCGACCAACAGCTCGGTCAGCACCGCTTCCTTGTTGGGAAAGTGGCGATACACCGCCGGTCCACTGATTCCGACCGCTGCGCCCAAGTCCTCGAGTCGCACCGATGCGAATCCGCGTTCGGCGAACAATGCTGCTGCTGCCGCCAGTAGTTGCGCTCGCCGTTCGGCTTTCCGCTGGTCTCGAAGAGTCCCCGATTTCGACTCCTGCACAGTCATCACACTCCCCCTTCCGCACTCGACCCTGGACAACTCAGTTAATCATAGTTTACTATTTGCTGAGTTATTCCTCGTTAACTCAAATTCCGCTGATCCGCAGGATGAGACCGAAGGCGCGCATCACATGGCAATCGATACAGCGGCCAACAGGGCAGCCCACGAGCACCTGACCCGCGACCTTTCCGCCCGGCTCGCTCGCGCCGCGCTCGGCGGTAGCGAGAAGTCGCGAGAGCGCCACGTGGCCCGCGGCAAGCTCCTCCCCCGGGACCGGGTGAACGAACTGCTGGATCCAGGGAGTCCGTTCCTCGAGATTGCCCCGCTGGCAGCGAACGGTTTGTACGACGACGAATGCCCGGGAGCCGGAGTCATTGCCGGGATAGGCCGAGTCTCCGGACGCGAGTGCGTCATCGTCGCCAACGACGCCACCGTCAAGGGCGGCACGTACTACCCGATGACCGTCAAGAAGCACCTGCGTGCGCAGGAGATTGCGCTGCAGAACATGTTGCCGTGCATCTACCTCGTCGACTCGGGCGGTGCGTTCTTGCCGCGCCAGGACGAGGTCTTCCCTGACCGTGACCACTTCGGACGTATCTTCTACAACCAGGCGACGATGAGCGCCAAAGGAATTGCGCAGATCGCGGCAGTGATGGGTTCGTGCACCGCGGGCGGCGCCTACGTTCCCGCAATGAGCGACGAAGCCATCATCGTCAAGGATCAGGGCACGATCTTCCTCGGCGGCCCGCCGCTGGTGAAAGCAGCAACCGGCGAAATCGTCACGGCCGAGGAACTCGGCGGCGGCGACCTGCACTCGAAGATCTCCGGCGTCACCGACCACCTCGCCGACGATGATCGCGACGCGCTGAAACGAGTCCGCACCATCGTCTCCACGCTCGGGCCGCGCAGTCCGCGGCCATGGGACGTCGTCGCGACCCGCGAACCCATTGCCACGCAGACCGAGCTGTACGACGTCGTGCCGACCGACCCCCGCACCCCGTACGACGCGCGCGAGGTCATCACCCGCGTCGTCGACGGCGGCGAGTTCGACGAATTCAAAGCCGAGTACGGCAAAACTCTCGTCACGGGGTTCGCCCATGTTCACGGGCACCCCGTCGGCATCATCGCCAACAACGGCGTTCTGTTCTCCGAATCGGCAATGAAGGGTGCGCATTTCATCGAACTGTGCGACAAGCGCAGCATCCCGCTGGTGTTTCTGCAGAATCTGTCCGGCTTCATGGTCGGGCGAGACTACGAGGCCGGCGGGATCGCGAAGCACGGCGCCAAGATGGTCACCGCCGTCGCATGTGCCCGGGTACCGAAGATCACCATCGTGATCGGCGGTTCCTACGGGGCCGGCAACTACTCGATGTGCGGCCGCGCCTACTCCCCTAGATTCCTGTTCATGTGGCCCAACGCCCGGATCTCCGTCATGGGCGGCGAACAGGCGGCGTCGGTGCTGGCCACCGTCCGCAGCGATCAGCAGGACGCCGCGGGCACACCCTGGTCGGACGAGGATCAGGAATCGTTCAAGGCCCCGATCCGCGAGCAGTACGAAACTCAGGGCAACCCCTACTATTCGACGGCTCGATTGTGGGACGACGGCATCATCGATCCCGCTGACACCAGACAGGTTCTCGGACTTGCCCTCTCCGCGTGCGCCAACGCGCCGCTCGAGCAGGTCTCCTACGGCGTTTTCAGAATGTGACTGACATGAACAAGCAGATCGACACCGTCCTGATCGCGAACCGTGGCGAGATCGCTGTGCGCGTGGCACGAACGCTGCGCCGCATGGGTATTCGGTCCGTTGCCGTCTACAGCGACGCCGATGCGGGCGCACGCCACGTCGCCGAGGCCGACACCGCAATCCGCCTGGGACCGGCCAACGCCCGCGACAGCTACCTGTCCATACCCAAGGTCATCGAGGCCGCACAGCGCACCGGAGCCCAGGCCATTCACCCGGGATACGGGTTCCTGTCCGAGAACGCCGATTTCGCGGCTGCGTGCGCCGCTGCCGACATCGCCTTCCTCGGTCCACCGGCCCGGGCGATCGAGGTCATGGGTGACAAGATCGCAGCCAAGGCCGCCGTCTCCGAGTTCGGCGTTCCGGTCGTGCCGGGGATCTCGCGTCCGGGCCTGACCGACGCCGATCTCATCGCCGGCGCTGAAGACGTCGGGTTCCCTGTCCTCGTCAAACCGTCTGCGGGCGGCGGCGGCAAGGGTATGCGGCTGGTCGAACGAACCGAGGACCTCCCCGCAGCACTGGCGAGTGCACGTCGCGAAGCGGCATCCTCGTTCGGCGACGACACGATCTTCCTCGAACGATTCGTGTTGCGTCCCCGCCATATCGAGGTTCAGATTCTGGCCGACGAGCACGGCAACGTCATCCACCTCGGCGAACGTGAATGCAGCCTGCAGCGACGCCACCAGAAGGTCATCGAGGAAGCTCCCTCACCGCTGCTCGACGAGGCGACCCGTGCGCGAATCGGTGCCGCGGCCTGCAACACGGCTCGCAGCGTCGACTATGCCGGTGCGGGAACAGTGGAGTTCATCGTCTCCGCCGACAACCCGGACGAGTTCTTCTTCATGGAGATGAACACACGCCTGCAGGTCGAGCACCCCGTCACCGAGCTGGTGACCGGGCTCGACCTCGTCGAGTGGCAGGTCCGTGTCGCGGCGGGTGAAGCGCTGACTATCGCTCAGGACGACATCACGCTCACCGGCCACGCGATCGAGGCCCGCGTGTACGCGGAGGATCCCGGCCGCGGGTTCCTCCCCACCGGCGGCACCGTCGTCGGACTTCGCGAACCCGTCGGCGACGGCATCCGCGTCGACTCCGGCCTCGCCGTCGGCACCGAGGTCGGCAGCAACTACGACCCGATGCTCTCGAAGGTCATCGCGTACGGACCGGACCGCAGTAGCGCGCTGCGTACTCTCGACCGCGCCTTGTCGCAGACGGCAGTCCTCGGCGTCGTCACCAACATCGAATTCGCTCGTTTTCTGCTCGCCGACAACGATGTTCGAGCGGGACGGCTCGACACCGGTCTGCTCGATCGCCGAGTCGAAGACTTCACTGCATCGGCTGCCACCGACGAGGCACTGATCGCGGCCGCCGCGGTCGAGTGGACTCAGACGTGGCAGAACGCGGGCAACGACATCTGGGCGATGCCGTCGGGATGGCGGGTAGGCGCTCAGGCACCCTTCGTTCGCCGCCTCACCAGCGGAGACAGGTCGGTACACGTCGCCATTGTCGGAACACCCGACGCGGCAACGGTCGCGATCGACGATCACCCCGCAAGCACTCTTCACGCACACACGACCGCCGACACGATCACCGTCGTCGTCGATGGCCGTCGCGAAACCATGACGTTCGCACGAAGCGATTCGGCAACCTGGATATCGAGTGCACAGGGAACGTGGCAACTCCGCACGGTCGCCGAGCCGAGTGTCCGCGACGACGACGCGCACTCGGGGGACGCCGAGATCCTCTCCCCCATGCCGGGTTCGGTTATCGCGGTCGGAACGAGCACCGGCGAGCTGATCACCGCAGGCACTGCGGTGGTCGTCGTCGAGGCGATGAAGATGGAACACACACTCACCACCCCGATCGACGGCACCGTGGAACTGGTTGTCGCAGTCGGAGATCAAGTCCGCGTCGACCAGCTGCTGGCGCGAATCGTCCCCAAAGAAGACAAGGATCAGTCATGACCGATTACCTGTCGTCGGCGAACCTGCCCGATGAGTACCAGCAACTTGCCAAGTCGGTCGCCGATTTCGCGCGTACCGTCGTCGCACCGGTCTCTGCGAAGCACGACGAGGAGCACTCGTTCCCATACGAGGTCGTGCGCGGTATGGCGGACATGGGCCTGTTCGGGTTGCCGTTCCCCGAAGAGTACGGCGGCATGGGCGGTGACTACTTCGCCCTGTGCCTGGCGCTGGAGGAACTCGGTAAGGTCGATCAGAGTGTCGCGATGACCTTGGAGGCAGGGGTTTCGCTCGGCGCGATGCCGGTGTATCGCTTCGGCAACGACGCCCAGAAGCAGGAGTGGCTTCCCAAGCTGACCTCGGGCCAGGCTCTGGCCGCGTTCGGTTTGACCGAGCCCGGCGCCGGCAGCGATGCGGGTGGCACCAAGACCACCGCCAAGCGTGACGGCGGCGACTGGATCATCAACGGCAGCAAGCAGTTCATCACCAACTCGGGCACCGACATCACCGAACTGGTGACCGTCACCGCAGTGACCGGCGTCGACGAGGCCACCGGTCGCAAGCAGATCTCGTCGATCCTGGTGCCCACCAATACTCCCGGCTTCGTTGCCGAACCGGCATACAACAAGGTCGGCTGGAACGCCTCCGACACACACCCGTTGAGCTTCACCGACGTACGGGTGCCCCAGGAGAACCTCCTCGGTCAGGAGGGCCGCGGATACGCGAACTTCCTGCACATCCTCGACGAAGGTCGTATCGCTATTGCGGCGGTATCGGTCGGCGCTGCTCAGGGATGCGTGGACGAAAGCGTCAAGTACTCGAAGGAGCGCGAAGCCTTCGGTCATCCGATCGGCCACAATCAGGCGATCTCGTTCAAGATCGCCCGCATGGAAGCACGCGCACACACCGCCCGTACCGCGTACTACGACGCGGCGGCTCTGATGCTGGCCGGCAAGCCGTTCAAGAAGGCAGCATCCATCGCCAAACTCGTCGCCTCCGAAGCTGCGATGGACAACGCGCGGGATGCGACGCAGATCCACGGCGGATACGGATTCATGAACGAGTACGTCGTCGCTCGGCATTACCGCGACAGCAAGATCCTCGAAATCGGTGAAGGCACAACCGAAGTGCAACTGATGCTCATCGCGAGGAGTCTCGGACTATGACGGACAAGCGAATTCGTCAGCGCGGACTATGGTTCGAGGAGATGGAACTCGGCGCCATCTACGAGCATCGCCCCGGACGCACCATCACCGAGGCGGACAACACACTGTTCACCACCCAGACCATGAACACACAGGCGCTCCATCTCGACGCCGCATACAGCGAGACGACGCAGTTCGGGCAGCGTCTGGTCAACTCGATGTTCACCGTATCCACGCTCGTCGGACTGTCGGTCGCACAGCTGACGCAGGGAACCATCGTCGCGAATCTGGGCTTCTCCGAGGTCTCGTTCCCGAAGCCGCTCTTCCACGGAGACACCCTGTACGCCGAGACGCTGATCTCCGACAAACGCGAGTCCAAGTCCCGTCCCGGCGAGGGCATCGTGACGTTCACACACACCGGGCGAAACCAGCACGGTGACGTCGTGGCTCTCGCAGTTCGAAAAACGCTGGTGCGGCTACGTCCTGCTGAGGATCTGTCATGACGCGGGATCTGTCATGAGCTGGGTTCCGCCGGGACCGGCATGGCTGTTCTGTCCTGCAGACCGACCGGAGAGGTTCGAGAAGGCTGCGGCGCGCGCAGACGTCGTCATCCTCGATCTCGAGGACGGAGTCGCCGCCGCGGACAAGGCCGCCGCACGCGAAGCCCTCGTGGCGACGCCGGTGGACCCGGCCAGGACCGTCGTCAGGATCAATCCGCACGGGACGTCGGACTGGTCGGCCGACCTCGAGGCTCTGGATCGCACCGACTACACCGTCGTCATGCTGCCGAAGTGCGAATCAGCAGCACAGGTCGCGGCGGTGGCACCACGCGAAGTGATCGCATTGTTCGAATCCCCCGCAGGCGCGGTCGAATGTCATGCTTCACTCGGGGCAGACAACGCTGTGGGCGCCATGTGGGGAGCCGAGGACCTTGTTGCGGCCATGGGCGGAAACTCGAGCAGATTCGCAGACGGTCGCTACCGCGCTGTGGCGCAGCATGTCCGGTCGCAGACATTGTTGGCGGCGAAGGCACGAGGACTGTTCGCGCTCGATTCCGTCTTCCTCGATATCCCGAATCTCGACGGAGTGCGCGAGGAAGCGGACGACGCCGTGGCCGTGGGCTTCGACGGCAAAGTCGCCATCCACCCCAGCCACATCCCGGTCATTCGTCAGGCCTACGCCCCGACCGACGACGAGATCGAATGGGCCAACAGCGTGCTCGACGCAGTCTCGAACAACCGTGGGGTCTTCACGTTCCGTGGACAGATGGTCGATGCCCCGGTCATCCAGCATGCGCGTCGCATCATCGCTCGCTGTGGTTGACTTCTCGTTGGCCGAAGGGGTGCCCCACACCCCGATCTAGGAGTGACGTGCACGCAACTGTCGGATGGACCGAGGACGGGCAACAACGCTCGGCGCTGTGGCGTTCGGAGAACAACGCGCCGCCGCCGAAGGCCATCCACATCATCGGCGACGACATCTCCGCCGATGTTGCCTACAAGCGCGCCTCGATCGGCGAATACCTATTGTGGCGTGGCGATTTCAACAATGCACGCCAGCTGATGAAGGCGATCACTCGACGGGCCCAGCCGCGGGCTCGAAAGCCGGCGGCCTCGCCGGCGGAGGATTTTCACCTGCACCGTCAGGACCAGGCTCGGCGGGCGCGCATCCTCGGGATGCTGCTCGTCGAACTCGACGCGGACTACGTTCTCGACTACCCACGAGCGCCCGATGTGAGGCTCGCAGCCACCGAAGCGTACGGCGAGTCCTCGCAGCCATCGCTGCTGTCGCTTCGAGAGCTGCTCAGCCTCATCGGCGCTCACGAATGGCGTCGCACAGGCGTACACATTCCGGCCCTCGACGCCACCATCGAGCCACATTTCGGTGTCTTCTCGCCGCTGCGTGGTGAGTACGTACAGCTCGTCGCCGACACTCCTCTCCCCTCTGGAACCACCACGGCATTCGACATCGGTACCGGCACAGGCGTTCTTGCTGCAGTACTGGCGAAGCGCGGCATCGCGCACGTCGTTGCGACGGACAAGGACCCGCGCGCAATCGCCTGCGCCACAGCGAATCTCGACAGATTGGGATTCGCCGACCAGGTCGAGGTACAGCTCGCCGACATCTTTCCGGCCGGACGCGCCTCGCTGGTGGTGTGCAATCCGCCGTGGATTCCCACCAAGCCGACGTCGGGTATAGAACACGCCATCTACGACCCCGGCAGCCGCATGCTCCGAGCATTCCTCGACCGTCTTGGCAAGCATCTCGAACCCGGCGGCGAAGCCTGGTTGGTGATCTCCGATCTAGCGGAACTTCTCGGGCTCGCCACCCGCGATGATCTACTGGCCGCAATCGACCGGGCCGGCCTCGCGGTGCTCGGTAGAACGGACACATCGCCGACGCACCCGCGGGCGCGCGACGCCGACGACCTCTTCCACGCCGCGCGATCACGCGAGACGACGTCTCTGTGGCGGTTGGCTCCGCGCTGACGTCTGTCCGATTCACCCCCGAGTTGTGCGTCGCCAGGGGCCCTGGGCGCACAACTCGGGGGTAAATCGGCAGTCAGGGTTGCCCATCGTCGGCGAACTCGAGTGCGCCCGATTGGGGATCTACTTGTCGGGTGGGTGACTCTGCGCCAGTGCGATTCGTCGGTCGCCAGTATGGTCGAAGAATGACTGTGCGAGCGGGTGTGGTGGTCACGGGAACAGAAGTCCTGGCCGGTCGGGTTACCGATAGGAACGGTCCGTGGGTGGCCCAGCGACTACTCGAGATGGGAGTGGACGTTGCACACATCACGATCTGCGGTGACCGGCCCGCTGACCTGACCGCACAACTACAATTTCTCGCGGATCAGCGCGTCGACTTGATCGTCACGACCGGAGGCTTGGGCCCGACCGCTGACGATCTGACCGTGGAGACCGTCGCCGCTCTGTACGGCCGCGAACTGCACCTCGACGACGAACTCGAGCAACGCATCCACGCAATCGTGCAGCGATGGCGAAGCCGGATGAGTTCTGCACCCGACTCCGAGCCACTGCGGGCAGGTCTTCGCAAGCAGGCAATGGTTCCGGACGGTGCCCACTCCATTCCGCCAACCGGAACCGCCCCCGGTGTCGCGATACCCGCCAGCGGCTCCGGGACGATGCCCGTCGTCCTGATACTGCCCGGCCCGCCTCGCGAACTGCAGGAGATGTGGCCGGAGGCACTCGTCAGCGCGCCGGTCGCCGAAGTATTGACCCGACGCGCGCAGATCCGTCAGAACACCATCCGCGCGTACGGGCTGTCCGAAGCCGACCTCGCTGCAACGCTGAGGACGGCAGAGCGCCAGGTCGCGGGATTCGGCGAGCTCGAAATCACCACCTGCCTGCGGCTCGGAGAGCTGGAAATAGTGACCCGCTATGCAGAGTTCGCGGCAACGGCGTACACGGATCTCGCAGGTCTAATCGACAAACAGCATGGCTCGCAGGTCTTTTCGACCGACGGATCCACCATCGACGACATCGTCGCGACTCGGTTGGCCGGCCATCGGATCGCCACTGCCGAATCGTGCACAGGCGGCATGATCGCGGCACGTCTCACCGATCGCGCAGGCTCGTCGGCGTATGTCATCGGGGCGGTGGTGTCTTACGCGAACGAGGCGAAGACGGGTCTTCTCGACGTCTCGGCCGAGATCATCGAAGAACACGGCGCCGTCAGCGAACCGGTGGCAGCACTGATGGCAGAAGGCGCACTGAGCAGACTGGGCGTCGACATCGCGGTATCTACCAGTGGCATCGCTGGACCCGGGGGCGGCACCGAACTGAAGCCGGTCGGCACTGTCTGCTTCGGAATCGCCTCCAGGGACCGACCGACCGTCACCCGTACCCTCCGGCTCCCCGGCGACCGCGCAAGCGTGCGTGCGCTTTCCACCACCGCGGCAATGCACATGCTCGCCGACGCGTTGGGGCCTGCCTACTAATCGGAACCGCTCACCCGAGGCGGTCGAGGACCTTCTCCACTGAACGCCCACCTTGCCTGGCAAGGCAACGGGCTACCCGCACCGCTGCCGACCAGCCAAACAGTCCGACATAGTCCATCTCCGTCTGCCAGGGACGCCCACACTTGTGACAACTAGTACCTTGGTCATTGGCATGCAACGCCAATGTCTCTGTTTCGCGTAACGGCCTCCGCCGCTTACGAATAAGCTGCCGCGACACCCAGATGTACGACAGCCGACCCGGCGGTTTTGTGCGCACCGACGAATCCGCCCTTCCAAGTTCGTGCTCCCTTACAGGATTCACGATCAAGTTTTCCCCTACCGTCGTGTGAACCACAGCATACGAACGCCAGGAGTAAACATGAAGACCACCGCCGCAATTCTTCGACAGGCACCTGGAAAATGGGAAATTGCCGAACTGGACCTCGACGAGCCGCGCCAAGGAGAAGTACTGGTCCGTCTCGTCGCATCGGGATTGTGTCATTCCGATGACCACGCGGCTACGGGAGATATGCCGATGGGTACCTATCCGGCGTGCGGCGGACACGAAGGGGCCGGGGTGGTGGAACGCGTTGGGCCGCATACACCAGGATTGGAGATCGGCGACCATGTTGTCTTTTCTTTCTTACCAGGCTGTGGACGGTGCCGCTGGTGTGCGACTGGCAAGCAAAATCTCTGCGATGCTGGGGCACACGTGCTTCAGGGCGACCGTATATCGGAACCAGGCACGTTCCGCATGCATCTCGATGGCCAACCAGTAGCCCAACTGTGCGGCGTCTCGACCTTCTCGCAATACACCGTTGCCAGCGTGCTGTCCACGGTCAAGATCCCCAAGGAAATACCCTTGGACAAAGCATGTTTGGTGGGTTGCGGAGTTGGCACCGGATGGGGGTCGGCAGTGAATGCCGGCGGAGTCGTCCCCGGCGACACGGTTGTCGTCATGGGCATTGGTGGAGTCGGAATCAACGCCGTCCAAGGTGCAAAACACGCCGGCGCCAGCCATGTCATTGCTGTGGACCCATTAGCGTTCAAGCGTGACAAGGCGAAGGAATTCGGCGCGACCGAATCCTTCGGATCCATGGACGAGGCAACCGACGCCGCACGTCACTACACGAACGGTCAAGGCGCTGACGTAGCCGTCGTCACGGTCGGCATCACCACGGGCGAGCATGTGGCACAGGCGTTCAGCGCAATCAGGAAGGCCGGGACGGTTGTAGTCACAGGTGCAAGCGCCGAAGTCGGTATTCCTGTTCCCCTCATCGAACTGGCCATGATGCAAAAACGTATACAAGGCGCTGTTTTCGGTGCGTCCAATCCAAGCTACGACATCCTCAAATGGTTACGCCTGTACCAAGAAGGTGCCCTGAAGTTGGACGAGCTGATTACTCGGACCTACACACTCGACGAAGTGAACCAAGGGTTCGATGACATGCACGCCGGGGTGAACCTTCGGGGGGTCATCCTTCACCAGTGAGCCGGATCAGAGGTTCCATTCCCAATCATTCACGGCCGATGCACCGAACGGACTTAAATTGACGACTACATCCGACAAAGCCTTGACGACAAGTGGTAGCCAGTTCTACATCAACGGCACCTGGGTCAACCCTGCTGAAGGAGGCAACCTCCACAGAACGGTTGATGCCAACACCGGTGAATTGCTCGGCGCCACCACACTGGGCACAGCCATAGATATCGACAGTGCAGTCCGTTCTGCCCGCGCCGCTCTCGACGGACCCTGGGGGCATACGACTCCCGCAGAACGAGCAGACGTGATGCTCCGTTTCGCCGCATGCCTACGCGCACATGCCGATGACACAGCTCGTCTGGTGTCACGCGAGAACGGAATGCCCATAACCATTTCTACAGTTGCCAACGGGATCGTCCCGTCTGCTCTGCTCGAGTTGTACGCCGACCTCGTGACCAAGGCAGCCCTCGAAGAGGTCCGCCCCAGTCAGATGGGGGCAACGATCGTGCGTAGAGAACCCGTCGGAGTAGTCGGTGCCATCACAGCATGGAATTTTCCGCAAATGCTCGCCATGATCAAGATTGCACCGGCAATGGCGGCAGGGTGCACGATCGTGCTGAAGCCGTCACCGGAGACGTCGCTCGACGCGGGTGCGATCGGTGAGGCCGCGACCGAGGCCGGTGTCCCTCCAGGTGTGCTCAATATTGTTCTGGGAGGCCGAGAGACTGGAGCCGCACTCGTGTCACACCCCGATGTCGACAAGATTGCTTTCACCGGGTCGACGGAGGCGGGTCGGAAGATCGGGGCAGAGTGCGGTCGCTTGATCCGGCGATCGACTCTCGAACTCGGAGGGAAGTCGGCTTCGTTGTTCCTCGATGATGGGGACCTTGACCTCTTCCTTTCGCAAGTCGGCGCCACCTCCTTCCTGAACAACGGACAGACGTGCTCGATACAGACAAGGATTCTGGTCGCGCGTACACGCTATGACGAGGTTGTCGACGCCCTGGTCGAATACACTCGCCGTCTCGCAGTCGGACACTCCCTCGACACGAATACTCAGATCGGTCCGATGGCCACCGAGCGCCAACTAGAGCGAGTGCTCGGTTACGTTGATCTGGCGAGAAGTTCGAGCGCACGCCTCGTCTGCGGCGGCGGTCGACCTCGGGGACTCGACCGAGGATGGTTCGTCGAACCGACGATTTTCGCAGATGTCGACAATGGGGACAGGCTGGCTCAGGAGGAGGTGTTCGGTCCGGTGCTTGCTGTGATTCCGTTCGACAGTGACGATCAGGCTGTCGCAATAGCCAACGACTCGGTATACGGGCTCGGCGGCTCCGTGTTCACTACCGACGAGGAGCGAGGCATCGGCATCGCCCGTCGAATCCGCACCGGAACCATCGGCATCAACTACTACGAGCTCGACCCCGGTTCGCCGTTCGGAGGAATGAAGAACTCCGGAATCGGACGGGAACTAGGCCCTGAAGCCCTCGGTTCGTACCTCGAATACAAGTCGATCTACACCAGCGCTGACCAGCTCTAGGCGGCCGGCCCACCGACATCGAAATCACTTAGTCAGGAGAATTGACGGTGTACCCCGGCGCACATGCACTGCTACAACCGAACAAGTCCGCAATCATCGACGCCGACACAGGACGCGTCGTCACCTACCGTGAACTCGACGAACGCTCGATCCGGTTGGCCAACATCTTTAGTGCGGCAGGACTGAGGCGGGGAGACCACGTCGCATTTCTGTCCGACAATGCAACAGAGGTGTTCGAAATCTATTGGGCTGCTTTGCGGTCTGGCCTCTATGTGACCGGGATCAATCACCATCTGACTCCGTCGGATGTTTCGTACATCGTCAACGACTGCGGTGCCCGAATCCTCATCGTATCGGCGGCGACAGAGACGTTGGCGGGCGCGGTCATCGACACCACCCCGAACATCGAACTTCGAATGGCGTTCGGCGGAGCAGTACCAGGACATCTCTCTTACGAGGAGAAACTTGCCGGCGCTGCAACCGCACCTCCAGCGAATCAACCGCGCGGAGCTGACCTGTTGTACTCCTCGGGCACAACAGGACGACCAAAAGGCGTCAAACCAGCGCTCCCAGAGCGCCAAGTCGGAGACCCCGGCGATCCGTACCTTGCGGTATTCGGTCCGGCGTACGGCTTCGGCTTTGACACCGTCTACTACTCGTCGGCGCCCACCTATCACGCCGCGCCGCTACGCTTCGGTGGCGTCGTCCATGCAGCCGGAGGGACGGTGGTGACGGCAAGGAAATTCGATGCCGAGACTGCCCTCGCCACAATCGAACGATACGCGGTAACTCACGCCCAATTCGTCCCGACAATGTTCGTCCGGATGCTCAAACTTGCCGAATCGACCCGTCGACAGTACGACCACTCATCCCTTCGAACAGCAGTGCACGCCGCGGCGCCATGCCCGATCGACGTCAAACGCCAGATGATCGAGTGGTGGGGGCCGATACTGCACGAGTATTACTCGTCGACCGAAGGAAACGGCATCACCCTCATCGACTCTCCCACGTGGCTCGACAAACCGGGCTCGGTTGGGCAGGCAGGCCTCGGCACACTCCACATCTGCGACGAAGACGGGCAAGAACTAGCCCCGGGCAACATCGGACGGGTCTATTTCGAACGCGACGGCATCGCATTCACTTACCACAACAGCCCGGACAAGACGAAGTCAGCGAAACATCCATCGCACGAAACATGGTCGACGACAGGTGACTTGGGGTACATCGATACAGACGAGTTCTTGTACCTCACTGATCGTCAAGCGTTTGTCATCATTTCCGGAGGAGTCAATATCTATCCTCAGGAAATCGAAAACTGTCTCGCTCTGCACCCAAAGGTGTTCGATGTAGCTGTGATCGGAGTTCCCGACGAAGAGATGGGTGAACAGGTCAAAGCTGTGGTTCAAGCCGCGCCCGGTGTAGAAGCCGACGACGCGCTAGCCCGTGAGCTGATCGCGTACACCCACGAATACATAGCTCGGTTCAAGGCTCCGAAATCGGTCGACTTCACGGACGCTCTACCTCGAAGCGCCACGGGCAAACTCGTCAAAGGCACGCTGACGCAGCAATACCTGAAATAGCGTCTATAACGTCGGTTGAACACTATCGGCCGCCGTCCGGCTCGGTGCCTCGCACAATACGCAGCTGAAGCATTGCGGAGAATCTCTGGTCGGGGTCTCCGAGATCGATGCCTCCCACTTCCGCGGCTCGTTTGAGTCGATATCGGAACGTATTGGCATGAACGATCAACGAGGCCGCCGCAGTCGGAATGTCGCCGAACGAATTGAGCCACGCCTCCAGCGTTTCCAACAGTCGAGTATCTCGGTTGTGGTCATGTTCGAGTAGCCGCGCAACGGGCCCAGTCGGTCTGTCGCCGCTCTCTTTCACCTGGTCGCAAAGCTCGAGCATCAACGCTTCGCTGTGAACTTCGTCGAAGGTCGCCACGTTTCGATCGAACTTCCCGAAGCTGTCCAGGAGGACACGTAACGCTCGATCAGCGCTTGCCTGTGCGGTTGAGAGCTGAGACGAACTGCGGGCGATGGAACCGACACCGATCGCGGTCTTGTCGCCATTCGTTACTCTGCCGAGGAATTCGTGCGCGATGCGTACTACTGAATCCAGTCCGCGTGTGCCATCGGTGATGGGTATCATTCCGTAGCACGTCTCGCCGAGCTGAGCGACCGCGCATCGCGGGTGCACGACGCTGAGGTGCATGGCAAACGCGGACGCGAGCCTTTCCAATTCACCTGTTCTACTGACGTGGTGATCTACGGACTCTGGCCCGGAACGGGCCAGACCCACTGCTAGAAATGCGGACATCTCGCCGTGGCCGACGAGCCGTGCGAGCGCACCGCGCGAACCTGGCCCACCACGAAGTGCACTGGTCAACAGATCGGCTCGCAGGCGGAGCGCGTTGTCGAAGTCCGCTCTGTGTCGCATCATATGCAGGGCAACAAGTTTTGCAGCATCAGTGAGTGCAGTCAGCCTATCGTCGTTCAGTGGTTCTTTGACGGCCGCCCAGATCGAACCGAGAACTTCGTTTCCGGCACGTACCGCGATAGCGACTCTCGGAAGCTGGTCGTCGGCAGCGGGTTCTGGGTCGATCCATACTGGCCCGGGACTCGCGTAAAGCTCGTTGAGAATTCCCTTGTCCACCAGGTCTCGAGTGAAACGTTCAGGTACTTGACGACCAAGTATCGTTTCTACGCGTGAAGAGTCTGCTTCGTGTTGACGGGAAGAGAAGGCAAGGACCCGTGAACTGCGGTCCTCGATCGTTACGGGTACGTCGATCAGCGCTGTGATTGCATTTGCAAGTGCAAAGAGATCACCCGTGGGGATTCCGCCCAGTGTTTCTTGACGGTCGTCGCCGACGATTTCCTCCGACATGAGTGATCGGACCATTGCTGCGAGTTGGGTCCATGAAGCGCCGGGGACGAGGCCTATCAATGTGATGCCCGTCTGCTGGACCATCTGGCGCAGTTGATCGGTAACCCGAACTGGCGAACGGACCACCAAGCCAACTGCCCCGGTGCCGCGGAGCGAGGTCAGCAAGGAACAAACATCGTCCGAGCTGTTGATACCGACAGCCAGCACCAAGGCTGCACTGGGAAGATATGCGGCGTCGAACGGGTCATAGAAGGCGACACCGCCGAGTTCGACTGTCGATGGCTGGCCGAGAACGACCTCCAGAAGCGTTGCGCCCAGGTCGGTAGTGACGCGGACGAGGTCGGTTCGAGCTGACATCTTCACATGGCTACTTTCCTCCGCAAACGCACGTTGAGACAACCACGATGGCTAGGAGCCACGGCCGGTGTCCTACGTGCGTGCCACCGTTAGCGCCTGCCGGGCCGGTGCCAACATCTCTTCGGTCAGGCCTCGTGCAGCAACGTCGTCGGGGATTTCGCCAGACCGCAACAGGGCCGCGCCGGTCCGCGCAAGCGCCGGGCAGATCTGAATTCCGTAGCCGCCTTGCCCCGCGAACCAGAAGACACCGTCGACATTGGGTGCAAATCCCACTACCGGGGTCCGATCCGCCGTAAAGCTCCGTTGGCCTGCCCACGTCTGCCGCACGTGTCGTGCGCCGATGACGGTCGCGTCGTTGATGGCCTCGAGAGCTTGTGCTATTGCAAGTTCATCCGGTCTTGCATTCCCTGGCTCCTGTGGGTCTTCGTCTGCAGGTGAGCACAGAAGTTGATTGCCTTCTGGTTTGAAGTAGAAGGCGTCGTCAACCTCGATTGTCAGCGGAAGGTTGGCAGAACTGACAGCATCGGGTGCCGAGATCATGAAGACCGTTCTACGAAATGGTTGGATCCCGACCGGGTCCGCGCCGAGTGTTCGAGCTACCTCGTCACACCAGGCACCGGCGGCGTTGACGACTACAGTTCCGCGATACGGTACTTGTTGTCGGTCCGTCAGAGTCCACATGCCTTCTCGCCGCTCCGCGCGCACGAGGGGGGACGATGTGACCACCTTGCCCCCTCTGCGGCGAAGACCGCGAGCGTAACCTTGATGGAGGGCGTGCACGTCGACATCGAGGGCTCCGGGGTCGAGCATTGCCAGTTCCGTAAAGCCCTGCCGTAGTAGCGGATTAGCGACCTCTGCATCACGTGGTTCGAGGATCTCAACGGCCGGGGTCAGGACGCTGACATCTGCATGCAGGTCTCGAATAGCCTGCGCGCGACCCTCTTTGGCCAGGTACAGAAGCGGGATCGGCGTTGTGAGTGTCGACTCGAATATTTCCGGAGGGTCGATGAATATGCTTCTGCCTGCGGTTATGAGCGCCCGGATGGGCTTGTTTCCATAGCTTTCGATGAATGCCGCCGCGGATCGCCCGGTAGTGTGGAACGCAAGGGTGGATTCCATTTCGAGCAGACAGACGCGATGATCTTCGGCGAGTTCGTACGCTATGGATACACCGGCGATACCTCCGCCGATCACGATCACGTCGAAGTGAGAATCATTTGTCATGGCAGGATCTCTCCCCGTTGTTCGTTTCGGCCGGTGGCGATGATGCTCATCTCGACGAGAACGCCCGGAAACAAGCCGCATGAAATTGTTGTGCGGACGGGGTAAGGCGGTCCAAAAAATTCTCGATACGCGGTATTGAGCGCATCGAAGTATTCCATCGAGGCAAGGTAGACAGACACAGAACCGACGCTGCTGGTCGAGAGGTCGTTGCTGCTGAGAAGTCCCGCAAGTTGGTCGAAGATGGTCTGGATCTGCACATTTACATCGCTGCTCAGGTCGCGTCCCGGGGTCATGGCGACGATCCCCGACGTGTGCAGTTGGTCGCCGATCCAGCGGGAGGTCGATAGAGGTGGGCCGGCGGCGGAAGGCATCGTCATCGAACACCTCGAACCGGACGCCCGGGCATCGCGCTTTCGATCAGCTCTCCGTTGGAGACGATGGGACTGCCGTGTACCAGAACGTGCGAGAACCCGGTTGAAGGAAGAACAGATTGTTCGTAAGTGGCGTTGTCTGTGACAGTTTCTGGGTCGAATACGACGATGTCTGCGTCGCAGCCTGCTTGAAGACGGCCTTTTTTCTTCATGGATGGTGCAGCGGATTCGACTATACGAGCGGGGTACAGACTGCATTTCGCCAATGCCTGGGACAACGTCAGAGTCTCAGTTTCTCGGACGCTGATTCGTAGGGTGCGAGAATAGGTCCCGGCACCACGCGGGTGCATACGGACGTGGCTGGGTAGGGGCCACTGCATCGGATCAAAGCCGTACCCGGCCTCGACCACGAGAGGGACACCATCGGAGGCTATGACAGCCTCAGGCAGCGCGGTCACCTGAGCTAGCCGCTCCGGAGACTTTTGCTCGTCGAAGAGTTTGATGAATGCCCAGCCTCCGGGGTCGCGCTCACGCAGTTCGAGCAACCGTTCCACGGAGCTCACTGTCTCTCCAGTTCGTGCGTAGATGACGTCCGACGGTGTACCGGTTGCTCCGAGCACATGAAGCCTGTCCGGGTGGAAGTAGTCAGCGCCGATCGCACTCATACCGGCACCGTAGGGATATACCTCACTGGTCACCCGCGATCCTTCCGAGCGAACTTTCGTGACCATCGCTTGTACTCGCGCAAGATGATGCGTGGAAGTGGAATTCATGTGGCAGTAATGCATGTGAGCTCCGGTCTCGCCCGCGACTCTGGTGAGCTCTTCGGCACCGTCGACGACGACGGAGGGGTCCTGTTCCACGAGTGGACGGGCATGGGTGAAAGTCGGCACGCCCGCACCCGCTGCGATGCGGGCTACCTGCACGTACTCAGCCGGATCCGTGGCGGGGGCGTATCCCAGAAGTATCCCGATGCCCAACGCGCCGTCGCCGAGTTCTTTCTCCAACAAGCTCAACAGCGTGGATGTCTGTTCTTTGGTGGCCGGCGCGCGCCAATAGTCGGCGCCGATTTCGGTGCCGGTATCGCTCATCGTCCAGCCAACGAGCGATGGCCGGCCACTGAGTACGTGCATCCGTAACGCCGCCCACGAGGCGGAGAACCCAAAGTTGATCGGCCTACCCTCGTCAGCAGATTGTCTGTATGCCAGCGACATTGCCGGTGCACCGGCCTCGAGTTCGAGTGCGGTGGTCACTCCGTCCAGCGCCTGGAGGCGGAGCTCCGCGACGGCTTGGCCGTGACTGTGCAGGTCGATGAAGCCAGGAGCGACGACCAGGTTGCTAGCGTCGATCTCTCGGTGGCCGACGAGGTGCCGGGTAGTCACTTCCGCAATTGAACCGTCGATGATTCCAACGTTGCGCACAGCGTCGAGCGCTGTTTCCGGGTCCACCACTCGGCCGCCTCGGATTACGAGGTCGAATGTAGCTTCTCCTCTGTGTGTGAAGGTCTTCTTGAACTGAGTCATTGCGTTCTCGATTCCCATGTGCTGGTGTTGATTTCGAGCTAGTGGGCGTATGGACGCTCGGGCGCGGCGGATCAGTGACTCGACTTGATGTCGGTTTCGGATACAGGGATGGGTCGCGGACCGATGTTGAGACTTGATGGCGTCAGTAGCGCTACCATGGCTGCTGCGGCAGTTGTCGCAGCAAGAAAGCCGAAAGCGACCGTGTAGCCGAAGTCCTGGGCTAGCCACCCCATGATCACCGGTGCCAATACCCCGGCTACCTGACCGCCGGTGTTTACGATCCCCATCCCTGATCCGATGCATTCCCTGGGGAGCGCCCGAAGGGGCATACCGATGATGCCCATCAGCGCGAGTCCGCTGCAGCCCATGGCGCAGGCCTGCAGGATTGTGAATGTCGTTGTCGATGAGGTTCGAAGCATCAACACCAAGATGATCGAGGCGATGAGGAGGACCGGAACAATGAAAAGCTTTGCGCGGCCGTCGAAATATCGACTCATCAACCAGCCGCCCAGAATCGTACTGACTGCAGTGACCAAGAGTGGCACCGCGGAGGACACACCCGCTGCGACCAGCGAAAGACCACGAACTTCGTAGAGATAGCTGGGAACCCACGTAATCATTCCGTAGGTAAGCATATTGAAACAACAGAACAGCAGAGCGTACCGCCAGACAACGGAATTGCGTACAACAAGCTGCCAGCTCGAGACTTCGGACTCGGGCGTCGCCGCATCGTTCGATACCTCGCGGCGAAGCGGTGAAGGCAGGAAGCGCCACATGAGAACGCCGAGGATCGCTCCGCCGAGCGCGATGATCCAAAACCCGTGTCGCCACCCAACCCACACGATGAGGGGTGCCATCACCAGCGGACCGATTCCGGCACCAACTGCATTGGCTGACAACATGAAGCCTGCGCTGCGGTTTCTAGCCGCGGGCGTGGTGCGCTCGGCAAGGGCTTTGAACGAAGCGCCGGGAAACAGAGCTTGCGCTACCCCGAAGAGTGCCCGCACGATGATCAGGCTGACGAGGCCTTCCACGAGACCTGTGGCAGCGGTGAAGACGGACCAGGCCAGTAGCGAGATGATGAGCAGTGGACGAGATCCGAATCGGTCAGCCAGCACGCCGCCTGGTAGCTGGGCGAGCATGTATGCGATCGCGAATGCGGACACCGCCAAGCCTTGTTGAGTCTTGTCCAGCCCCAGGTCGACTCCGAGGAACGGCAATGCAACAGCGATGGCAACACGATCGATGTAGTCGATGATGTAGACGCCGGCGAGCAGCATGATCGTGACTGTGGAAGTTCGGCGGACATCTGCCGGTGAAGTTGCGGTGGACAAGTCGGCGGCCTCCTGACAAATAAGTGGTAAACAAAAGCTAGACCTGTGACGCGTAGAAGACATGGTGGCGAGTAGACAATTGAATGGGCGAATTTCGTACGAGCGGACGAACTTCTCGGAAACCAACTTGGAGCCCGAGTGGAGTGGTTGGTTACGACTAGCTCAGCGCTGGATTGCCACGCGCCCCTGCGATCTGAACCGTCCTGGATCTGATGGAGACCTGGTTCAAGCCACTTCGCGGTCGGAGGTGGCGGTCGAGCATTGATGACGGTACTCGTTTTCGTAG
>NZ_LVCV01000301.1 GCF_001647195.1 Rhodococcus sp. EPR-157
GCCACATCAGCAATTGGCTTGCCGAGCGAACACCGGCACCGTACTGGATCAGTCGCGCATTCGAGAACGATTGCTACGTCATGGAAAGCAACCGCTGGGGCCTCGAGCGCACGGTGCAGTTCAGCGGAGGAACCTGCATCATCGAACCCGACGGCACGATCGCCGCCTCACTCGACAGCGGCAACGGAATCGTCTACGCGACCATCGACCCGGCTCGATCCCGACGTCCTCACCCGGCAGGCGAACGTCGACCCGAGCTGTATCGAGAACTGCAGTCGAACACCTTCTTGTGGAATCCTCTCGACTTCTTCTCCCTGTACGGCCATCAGCCGTTGCCGACTGGAACACGCACCGAAGTCACCGTCGTGCAGTCGACACCGACCGGGTCGGTCCAGGCGAACCTTGCAGCCATCGACGAAGTCATGTCGGCTGCGAGCCCCGGAACGGTGCTCGTCTTTCCGGAACTGTCTGTCACCGGGCCGGTGTCGAGCACACGACACCCGTCGAGCTGCGCCGAGACCGTCGACGGGCAGTCCATCGCGCATGTCGCGGCAACAGCAGCGCGAACGTCGACGACAGTTGTCGTCGGCATCGCCGAGGTCGACGGTGACCACATCTACAACACGGCCGTGGTCGTCGGACCGGCTGGGGTACTGGGCACGTACCGCCAGACGCACGTCGCACCAGCCGACGCCGAGTACTTCACCCCCGGAAGCGAATGGACCGTTCTCGATCTCGAGGTCGGTCGCGTCGGGATTCTGATCGGCAACGACGTGCTGTTTCCGGAGGCCGGACGTGTTCTCGCGCTTCGAGGTTGCGATCTCATCGTGTGCCCGGCAGCGATGGTCGCGCCAATCGGAGCCAACCCCGGGACGTCGATCCCGCATCCGGGGGACATCCTCACCGGCGCCGACCCACTCCACTGGCACCACATGAGGGTGCGAGGCGGCGAGAACAACGTGTGGTTCGCGTTCGCCAATGCCTACGACGTCGACCGGGGGCTCCTCGGGCGAAGCGGCGTGTTCGGCCCGGACACCTTCGCGTTCCCTCGCGGCGAGAGCACAGTGTCCGACGGCCTCGGTACCGCGACGGCCGTGGTGGATACCACCAATCTCGAGACCGTGTACCCCACCAACGTCGTCCGCCGAAAAGACCTGGTAGCAATGCGGTTACCGCACCACTATGCAGCATTGAGCGCGGTGTCACCGGCGGAGGTGGACACCGTGGTTCGGTGACGGTCGTCACGATGGGCTTGACCTCGACAGAACTCGAGGTTTCAGGATGGTCGTGTACACGAGATACATGCAACAGGAGACGAAAACATGACGACCGAACGATACGTCCTACCCGAACTCGCCTATGACTACGCGGCGTTGGAGCCGTACATCAGCGGTGAGATCATGGAGCTTCACCACTCCAAGCACCATGCGGCCTACGTCGCTGGAGCCAACACCGCACTCGACCAGCTCGAGGAATCTCGTGCGACCGGAGATCACTCTCGAATCTTCCTGCACGAGAAGAATCTTGCGTTCCACCTCGGTGGCCACCTCAACCACACGCAGTTCTGGACGAACATCTCGCCTAGCGGTGGAGACAAGCCAGTCGGCGAACTCGCGTCGGCAATCGACGACCAGTTCGGCTCGTTCGACAACTTCCGCGCTCAGTTCACTGCAGCCGCCAACGGCTTGCAGGGGTCGGGCTGGGCTGTGCTCGGGTGGGACGAGCTCGGCAAGCGACTGCTCACGTTCCAGCTCTACGATCAGCAAGCGAACGTGCCCCTCGGCATCACCCCACTGTTGATGTTGGACATGTGGGAGCACGCCTTCTACCTGCAGTACAAGAACGTCAAGGCTGACTATGTCACTGCGTTCTGGAATATCGTCGACTGGTCCGACGTCGCATCCAGGGGACCCTGGAACTGAGCCGGGGAACGCGGCTATTCTCGGCTGTGTGAGTGCGCCTCCCGGGAGCCGAGTGTGATGTTCACGAGTGCCGTCGCCAACGCGATCGCCGACGGCACCGTGAACGTCGCGTTCCGTCGATGGTCGAAGGCCCGGGTCCATGTCGGCACCTCGATCACAACATCTGCTGGCGTTGTTCTCATCGTTCGGATCGACGAGATCGATCCGAACTCGATCAGCAACGACGATGCACGTGCGGCTGGAGCCGCGTCGCGACAAGAGCTTCTCGCGACTTTCCGAGGTTCGGAACACCTCCCGGTGTTCCGGATCGAAGTCAGGTTTCACGGCGCCGATCCCCGAGAGAGTCTGCGGGCCGACACCGACTTGGACGGCGACGCACTCCGCGACTTGGATGCCACGCTCCGACGCATGGACCTTCGTGCGGATACGCCGTGGACGACCTCGTATCTCGAGCTCGTCGCGAATCGGCCAGGCGTGCGAGCGGCCGATCTCGCGGCATCGGTCGGGTCGGACACCGCGCCGTTCAAGCTCAGGATCCGAAAGTTGAAGAATCTGGGCCTGACTCACAGCCTCGACGTCGGATACCGCCTGTCACCGCGTGGACGCCACTACCTGGAGATTTCGGCGAAGCGCCTACGGTGAACAGATGAGCTCAGGTCCCGAGACCGTCACCATCGTCGGCGCTGGTATCTCAGGCGCCGCCTGCGCCGTCGTACTTCGAGAATCCGGCATACCCTTCCGCCTCGTGGACCGCGGCCCGGCTGTCGGCGGCCGCATGGCCTCACCTGAATTGCACGGGCGACGGGTCGACATCGGAGCGGGCTACTTCACGGTGCGTGATCGTCAGTTCGCAGAAGTCGTCGCTCGCTGGCAGCAGGCCGGGCTCGCTCGAGAGTGGACCGACACCTTCGGCGTGCTCTCGCCCGACGCTGCTCCCGGTACCAGTACAGGTCCGATGCGATGGGCGACTCCAGGTGGCCTCCGGTCGCTCGTCCGGGAGATGCTCGACAACACCGACACGGAGACGCTCGATCTGGACCAGCTGCCCGACGGTGACATGGTTCTCGCGATGCCGGATCCACAGTCGAATCGTCTTGTTTCCGTACCTGATTCCGTGGACTACGACCCGGTCGTGACGCTTGTGTGCGGTTTCGACGCGTGGGATCTTCCGTTCCAGAATGCGGCATTCGTCAACGACCACCCCGTACTCGAATTTCTCGCCGACGACGGATCGAGGAGAGGCGACTTCGCCACTGTTCTGGTCGCACACACGACGGCATCGTTCGCCCGCGGATACCTCGACGATCCCGTGGCGGCCGTCGCACCGACCGTCGATGCACTGAAAGAAGTGGTCGGCGCAGCAACACCGTCGTGGACGCACGCGCATCGCTGGACGTTCGCGAAACCCTCCGCCGCCCACGACAGCACATTCGGCTCTGTCGAATTAGGTTCCCGGCGAGTATATTTCGCCGGAGATCAGTGGTGTCCGCACGGTGCACCGAGGATCGAGAGCGCGTGGCGCTCCGGAACCGATGCAGGCCGCGCACTGTCGCGCAGCAGGCTCGGTGCAGACGGGTAGACAGAATCGCACCGATGAATCAATCGAGCGCTGTCGCCGCCGCAGCGACGATTGCTTCCGACAACTCCTCCAGCGCAGCAGTCTTCAGAGTCCACTGCTGCCAGTACAACGTCACATCGATCCCGGTGCCCGGAGCGAGGTCGACCAGGTCCACACCGATCTCCATCCGATCACACTGTTGCCGAGGCAATACCGCCCAACCGATTCCGTGACGTACTGCCTCTGCGAAGTCTGCGGACGAAGGGATGTAGTGCCTGCGAGTAGGCACCGTCACCGGCCCCCACTGTTGCAAGTAGCGGTCCTGTAGGTCGTCCGAGCGGTCGAATACCAGCATCGGTGCACGCGTCAGCGCCTCGCCCGACGGGCCGTCGGGTAGCCACCTGCGACGAAAGGCCGGCGAGCACATCGGGTGGTACCGCATGATGCCCAGCCTCGTCACCGAACAACCCTGAACCGGCTCGTCGGACGTAGTGACCGCCGCCATGACGACGCCCTGCCGCAACATCTCGGCGGAGTGATCCTGATCCTCTCGACGGACGTCGAAGTCGACATGGTCGGACAGCTCGGCGAGCGCTGGGAGCACCCAGGTATTCAGCGAATCGCCGTTGACCGCAATCGGCACACTGGTGGGTCTCTGCGCGAGCCCGTCGACCGTCACCTCGGCGATGAGCGCACCGATCTGATGCGCGAGACGAAGGTAGGGCGTTCCGGCCGCCGTCACTTGAACTGGCTTGGACCTGCGTAGTAGCACGGTTCCCGCCGCCGTTTCCAGGGACTTCACCCGCTGACTGATGGCGGAGGGCGTGACGTGCAGTCGACGTGCGGCGGCGTCGAACGATCCCTCGTCGACCACCGCTGCCAACGCTTCGAGCTGCGGCAGATCCAGATTCGACATAAGAGATGCTAACGCAGCATCAGAAACTTTCGCTGTACTTAATCTTGGACCTCTCCTAGCTTGTGATCATGACCTTCTCGCTCGCACCCACACTCGCCGGATTCGCATTCGGTCTCTCGTTGATCGTCGCGATCGGTGCACAGAATGCGTTCGTGCTGAGGCAGGGCATCGAACGCCGACACGTTCTCGCCGTCGTCGCCGTGTGCGCCGTGTCCGACATCCTTCTCATCGGCGCGGGCATCGCCGGGGCCGGATTCATCGTCGATTCCGCGCCGGGATTGCTGAAGTTCGCCTACTGGGGCGGCGCCGCATTCCTCATCTGTTACGGACTTCTGTCGGCTCGGCGCGCGTACCGGCCGACATCGTTGACGACCGAGCACACTCCTGATCCCGCGCGGATCGGAACGGCGATCGTCACAGCCTGCGCGCTGACCTGGCTCAATCCCCACGTCTACCTGGACACCGTCGTGCTGCTCGGATCGGTCGCGGCAACCTACGACACGGCACGAGTGTGGTTCGGCGTCGGCGCAGCGACGGCCAGCATCGTATGGTTCACCGCCCTCGGATTCGGTGCGCGTCTCCTACGGCCAGCGTTTTCGAAGCCGTCAGCGTGGCGAATTCTGGACGGCGCCATCGCAGCGTTCATGCTCGCCCTTGGAGCCACCTTGGTAGCCCAGGCGGTAAATAGTTAGTGCACTAACTATTCGTGTACGATTCAAATATGCCTGACGAAGATCCCCTCGCGCTGGATCGGCAGGTGTGCTTTGCCCTCGCTGTCGCCAACCGGGCAGTCCTGGCCGTCTATCGACCACTACTCGAGCCGATGGGCCTCACCCACCCCCAGTACCTGGTCATGCTCGCGCTGTGGGGATCGTCGCCGATGTCGGTCAAAGCCATCGGCAGTGCCCTCCAGCTCGACTCCCCAACCCTCTCGCCCCTCCTCAAACGTCTGGAAGCAGGCGGTCTGATCATGCGGGCGAGGAACGCTTCCGACGAACGTCAGCTCGAGGTTCGACTGACACCGGCGGGAGTTGCGATGAGGAAGCAAGCGGAAAAAATTCCACCCGCGGTCATCGAGAAGCTTGGAGTCGATATCGCCGAGCTGGAAGAGCTACACACGGTGCTCGGACGAATCAACCGAGCCGCGATAGACGCAGGAGCGCTGGCATGACCGACCGAACACGTCCGAATGCAGCCCAATGGCTGGGCTACGTTCTGGGGCGGAAGCTTCCGATGTCGATGCAGGACTGGGTTCGAAACGACCTCGTCGGAAAGGGCGCGGTGCCGAGACACCTACTGCGGTCGATGATTCCGTTCATGCCCATCTTCATCGGCTTTCTCGTGTTGTTCCCCGGCGCCCTGTGGCTCCGCGGCGCAATGGTTCTTCTGAGCGTGCTACTCGCTCTGTTCTACACGGTGGCATTCATGGAGCTCAATCGCGCACGCCGACTCGAATTGCACGGTCTCCCTTCGAATCTGAAGAGCGACCGCAAACGAGCAGCACTCGACTCCGAACGTGTCAGGTACGAGCAATTGCACCTCGCAGATCGTCCCCCACGATAAGATCTGTTGCGCTGGAGCCGAATACGTCGGTAATCAACCGACGATGATTCTGTCCCCCACCGCGATTACGGCACGGCTCAGACTTTTCGACGCATGCCGACTCAGAGGTCCCTCACCTATTCGCAGTGCATGAATGGTCATCAGCAACTCGATGAGCGTTCTCGTCGACAGCGTATGCGAGGCATGCGCCGCTGCTGCCGCGCGCTTGGTGGCGGGGGCCGGGACAGGCGGCAGGTAGTCGAATGCGCGCTGAACGTGCTCCTCTTCGAATTCACGTCGCAGCGCCGAGGCGTCTGCAGTGGCGCCAGGTAGGTGATAGTGCAGCAGTCGTGACTCGTCCGGGTGCTTCTCGACCCACGTCCATACCGCGAGGATGACGGGTTCCAACGATGGCACTTCGCTGGAATCTTCCTGTGCGCGAACTTCGGCGACGACCTCGTTGACCATGTCGAGCACGCGCCGCATCGCGAGCTCGAACAACTCGTCTTTCCCGGCGAAGTGGTAGTAGACCGCAGACGGTACGACATCAGCCTCGTCTGCCACGTCCTGGATGCTTGCATCGGAGAAGCTCTTTGCCGCGAAAACTCGAATCGCAGCCGCGACGATTTCATGTCGTCGCGACGGCCTGTGCGGCGACTTCTTTCCCACCTTGTCGTCAGCCCCCTGATCACTCACCTGACAAGCTCACCTCTCGTAGGACGAAGCACTAGTGTTGCATGACCGTAGTCCTAGGAGAGTGAATGCCGGCAACACTGAAGCGACCAGCGCACCGCCCCTCGCGCCGTGGGGTCATCGTAGAAACAGCGTTCGAGTTGTTCGCGTCCCGACCAGTCGATTCCGTGACGGTCGCCGATATTGCAGCCGCCGCCGAAATGACGTCGGCAGCGATCTACTATCACTACCCGTCGCGCGAGGAAATCCTGCTGGAGGGTCTGCGTGAATTCGCTGCCGAGTATGTCGGCGAGATCGAGCGAATCGCGCTGGAGGTGGTGATTCCGGCTCGCAACATGGGCTCGCTCGTCGAACCACTCGTGGCGTGGCTGTCGGACAACCGCACTAGCTCGACCGTGTACTTCGTTCAATCCCGTGGTGCAAGTCAGCAGGTCGAAGCGATTCGTCGCTCGAATGCGCTCGTGCTGATTCCGGTTCTGAGTTCCGCGGCCAAGAAAGCCAGAGGAAGACTGTCCGCCGCCGAAGCCAGCGTCGTAGCGGTCGCCATGATCGCGCAGATCGAAATCTTCGCCTCGGCATTCCTGTCCGAGGGCCGCTCCTTCACGCCGCTCGGCCGCCGGCGGTTCATCCAGTCCGGAGCAGGCTTGGCCGATCGAATCGCGGGAACCCCTACGACCTGACCAGCAACCGCTTCGGTCCTACGCTCGACCCATGACTGGAACCGTCGACGAATACCTCGCTCCCTTTTCGGATCAGGTCGCCGAGATGATGCTGGAATTCCGCGACGCTGTGCTCGCGTCCGGCCCGGAGGTTCTCGAGAAGGTCCACCGCACTGAAATCTCGTGGTCCCGAAAACGTGTCTTCGCCGGCGCATTCGTGAAGTCGGGGCGGCTGGAGGTCTCATTTCACCTGCTTCGCGCGGTCGAGCATCCCCGCCTGCGCGAGTCGTTCTATACGACGAAGAAGGTCGTCACGCATCGGCTGACGTTCGACGAACCCGGCCAGGTCGACGAAAAAATTCGATCGTGGTTGGTGGAGGCCTACGAGACAGTCGGGCCCGGAACGCGGTGAATGACAGCAGAAGCCCGGCCGCAACCCAAGTTCCACCGTCGCCTGCGCAGGTTTCAGCCGACGCGCAAGTTGCAACGTGCGCACCTGCTGGAAGGTGCGCATTCGGGCCAACTGGCTTGGAAGTGGGCGCAGAGGGGTTCGAACCCCCGACCGCTGGTGTGTAAATGGCATTCGAGCCGTCGAGTGTGTCTAGCCCCGTCGAATAAGTCCAGGTCAAGACCGCCGAGTGTCCAGTGGGTCCAGTGCGTGCCGTGCTGGTTCGTCGCGTCTTGGCACGCTGGCGGCACACTGCCGGGGGTTCGGTCAGAACGTCCAGCGCTGCGACTCGATGAAGCCCATGAGGTTCAGAACCGGGACACCCAGCGAGTCACACACATCGGGGATCCTCGGCTTGGAGAGGTTGCCGGATCGCGTTTCCTCGGAGACGACGACCCCGTTGCGAGCCATCGCGAGCGCAATGACGAACGGGTCACCACCGCTGCGCTTGCCTCCTGCCCTCACGAGATCGGGGTGAGCCCTCAGAATGGCCGTGGTGGCGTTCTGCACGTCGACCTCAATCGGCAGGACATGACTCCTGCGGGGGCAACCGGTCGCGGAACGCGAACGCGGCATGAGCGGGCGGTCAACTCCTATATAACGATGTTTCACACGGGACTCAATTACTGTCAGCGCGTCTTGAATTGCCTAGAGGCGGATCTCTCGGGACACCCCACGAAGGCCTGATGCGAGGTGTGTTGCACGTTCTGGGGCTACGTCAATCAGATGGCAGGTTCGACGTCCCATCGGCCCGAACCGGGTGCTGAGTAAGCGACGGTGCCCGGCGCGTCACCCATCCTGATCGAAGCGCGGATGCTTCGGTCGTGGGAGGGGTCGCCGGTCATCCCGAGCGTGGCACGGACGGTCCGGTCATCGAGGCGTCCGTCCACGAACAACGCGCCCGCTAGCTTCGTGATCGCGCTCCAGCAGGTTTCGAGCTGGTTCTCGATCTCTCGCGGCAAACCCTGATCGCTTCGGATCACGTCGTCGCAATCCGATGGGTTGTCCCGCAGGCTAGCGAGGATGCTTGCGAGCGGAGGGTGGGCTCCGCGTTTCCAGCGCGTCTCGGCCCAGGGTCCGGCGTAGCTGACTTCGCGCAGCCGGGCCTCGGGAACGTCGGTGTGCGCGCAGTGTCCCGGCATCTCGGCGTCGTGGTCGTTCATCCTGACCTCGGTGATGTTGCCACCGGCCAGGATTACCTGGACCGCGTGCGCACTTTCGTGGATGGCGACCTCGATACGGCGGTGTTCGGCGGGCGATAGGTCGGAGAGCTTCACGTGTGTTGTCCGTTCTGAGAATTGGAGAGAACGAGGACGTCGAGAATCGACCGGGCCCACAGCCACCAATCGATTCTCGACGTCTTCACCGGGTGCCGGGAGCCAGGGACCCGGCACTCTCGCAGTCAAGCTTTCGGCGCTTCTTGCGCATAGCGGCACGTCGATGGCGGGCCGTACGTCCGGTGTAGTGCTGACACGCCGAACACCGCCACGGATGCACTGCATTCGGGTCGCTGGTCTGCATCGGGCAGCACGAGCAGGTGACCGGAACGACGCAGTCGGAACACCGCCATGTTCCGGCCACGGCGTCGGGGTTGGACGTGGCTGTACCGCAGCCAGTGCAGGACGCGGCCACTACGTGCCCTGAGGGTCGGCGTCGACCATGTTCGGGCTCCAAGCCCGCGGGCGTCCACTCTGCTCGACGCGGACGTAACCAGCGAGATCGACCGTCGGGGCAGGCAACCGATCACGCCCGAGCTGCACGTCGGACTGACCGGCACGGGTGTAGATTCCGAGGCTTCCGTTCGCGTTCTTCATGGTGCGACTCCGAGTTCTGCGAGCTGATCCTCGACCGTTGGCGCCGAGGTGTGGGCGGTTGCGAACAGTTCGCGGTCGGCGGCACGGCGGTCGAGACGGCGCTCCAAGCTGATCGCAGCCCGGTCGACGCCGCGCAAGGATGCCTCGACAACCGAGGTGGCCGACACAATCGAATCGGGCCGGACCCGTCCGAGGTAGTCGCTCAGCGGAGCGGCCGACGGTTCTGCGAGCGCGACCAGGGCCGCTGCCCAGGTGCCCGCCCCGAGGTCGGCAGCGGTGAAGTCGGGGGCAGACGCCGCCCGTCGTGAGCGGAGTAGCTGTAGGGCACGCGCGCGGTCCTCCTCCGAGGCCAGGTGCCGGACACGGGCCTGATCGGTGTCGGCAGCGAACAACTCGCCCAGCTCCCGGAGGCACGCGGCCACAGCATCGCTCAGATCCGAGACGTTCCCGATGAGCACGGCGGGGACCGGGTCGGCGGCGACCCGGAGCGCCAGGGGTGCGGTGATCGTTTCCAACTCGACTGTCAGATCGAACTCGTCGGTCAGGACGTTCGGGAGCCAGTGCCGACGACGACGGCGTTGTTCGTCCTGATCGAACATCGGCAGAGGGGCCGTCATCCGTTCGCCTCTGCGGAATGCCAGCTTCATGCGGGCTGCACCTCCTCCGCAGGATCGAGCAGTGCGGCCCGTATGGCGTCGGCGTCGAGCGTCCCGGATTCAGCGGCAACTGCTCGTTGTAGGCGACGGATCGCCAACTCTCGACGGCACTCGACAATCCGAGGGTCGGTGTCGGGAATGCCCCGGCCCGTGAGGTTCGCCAGGCGTCCCGCCCAGCTCGATGACGTTCGTGTTGTGTCCATGGGCCGAACGCTACAAAGTCAGGGTGCAGCGTCGCGGCGACGCGGCGACGGGACTACGTCCCGAGGACGAAAATCCATTGCTGAACATAGGGATTCGGTCAGTCAGCACGCAGATCTATTCGCACCAGTTCATGCCGACCTAGACAGCGGCCACCACAGCCAGTGGGGCCGTCGATCACGGCCAGCCACCCGAGGGCGGCGTCGATGTCTGAGTGCAGATGCACAGTCGCTGCCCTACGTCTGCACCGCGCGATGGTGCAGTAGGGTCCGTCTCCGCTTCCGAATGCGGCGGACGGCCAAGAGCACCGTGCCCACTCGCGGTAACTCAGGTGCCGTCTGTGGCATCCGTGAACTCGGTATGTCTTGACGACTTTGGTCGGTAGGTCGAACAGGTCACTGGTCATGTCAGCCTCGGGGGTCGATGGTCGGTGGTGCAGTAAGCGCCGCGTGGCGAGGCAGGCCGCGCGACGGTTCATTCATGTCGTCATAGCCGCCTCGACAAGTACGCGGCCATGCTCGATACACGCGCCGCTTTCTGCACTTCGGGCTCAGCGTCGGGATCGGTGCCCGCCGCCGCTGCCTTCTTGCGTGCCGCCTGCGCGGCAACCAGGGCGTCGACGCCGGGTCGTCCAGATCCGAGACCCGAGACGTTGCGACCCAGTGTGCGGTCGTGAAGAGCTATTGGGGCCGCGATGGTCATGCCCTGCCGGTTTGCGCCGTCGTCTAGCACGTCGAACGCGATCACGGCAGCGGCGACACGGTCGGGCTGATGCTGATGCCCCTGCCATCCGACCATGTCCGATTTCAGAGTCGGGAGATGCCCCGCGATCCGGCACTTGCCGTTCTCCATCGCTGCGATCATCCCCTGAGACCTACTCGCGGCATCACCGACACGTGAGCGCCCCTTCGGTGGCCAGGTGCTCACCGCTATGTGCTGCGGCGGCTTCTGTGCGCGGACCGCCTCAGTTATCAGACGTGAGTAGGTCGTGGCCGCGCTGAATCCCTCGACGACGACGGACGATGCACCGAGGGTGATAGCCAGCTCTACCGCCCTGTTAGCCCAGGCGTCGGATGTGAGGTGCGCCGACACGTCGGCAATCAACGCCACACTGCCATCCGGCGCGAGCGCACCAGCGACGATGCCGGTCTGATCGCCGTGACCGGAGTCGGCGGGATCGATTGCCACAACGATGCGCATGGGCCGTGACGGTGCCGCTGGAAGACGGTGTGCATCGATCCACTCCGCCATAATCAGCGCGCCCTCGGGCGACGACGGCGTACCGAGGTAGCTCGCGGCCCATGCCCGGCTACCCACCGAGGTCCGAATCCGCTCGAAGTCCGAGGCGTCGTAGCCCAGCGGGTTCACGACCGGGCGACCCGGCTCGCGGCACAGGTCATCTCGGACACCGGCCGTGGAAACGGCGGGCACGTTGATGTGTTGCCACTGCTCGCCGCCCTCGTCGAGCAGTGAGCCCGGAAGGTCCTCGGTATGCCACCGCGTGGAGATGACGACGCAGCTCGCGCCTGGGTGCAGGCGGGTCAACAGGTCCGACCGGAATGCCGAGAGCAGCCGCCGACGGTGAGCCGGTGAGTCGGCTTCCGCCGCGCCTTTGATCGGGTCATCGATGACCATGAGCGAGGATACACCGAAACCCGTTGCGGGACTTGCCATTCCACCTGCCAGCACTCCCCCTCGGTGTCCAGCCACCAGCCAACGGTCAACCGCACTCTTGGACGAATCAACCTCGAAGCCGAGCAGTTGCTTGTTTTCGGCTACCAGCCGACGCGCCTGGCCGCTGTGCTCCTCCGCCAGCTGGTCG
>NZ_LVCV01000302.1 GCF_001647195.1 Rhodococcus sp. EPR-157
CGAGGCGGGGTCGACAGGACGTACCGGCGATCCGGGTTGCGAATCGCGTCGTCGAGAACATCGGAGATCAGGGCGGTCACCGGGACGACCTCGAAACCAGCAATGATCCGCTTGGCCAGAGCCACCGGGGTCGACGGCTGCATACGCTCGCGGGCACGGCTCAGCGCGTTCACAGCGATCAGGACGTCGGCGTAGTTCGGGTCACGCATGATGCCTCCGTTTCGAGGGCGCGATGGCACACTGATCGGCACAACGGGGGTAAACACACGGACTCAACAGTGATCTGACCTCGGCAGATAGCCCTCGGCAGTCGGTCACATCAACCCCCGACCACTGGTCTCTGGAACCGATTCGCTCGGAACGCCGATGGTTTCCCCGGACGTAGCAGAGCCATCGCCCGAGAGGTCAGACTCTCGACGGCGTTGCACCGCAACCCATTCCGTCAATTCATCAGCCGTCAGCCCCCCAGCTCCGAGGAATTGCCGGGTCACGTCGCGGTGCAAGACCCACAGGCCGTCGTCCTGACCGTTTCCAACCAGGCCGAACAACGCGCGGCAGGCTTCGACTGCACGGTCCTCGATCGCCGACGGATCGAGGGTGTTCGCCTCCACCTCGGCGTGGATGTCGGACGCCGCGTTCACGCAGTCGGCAACCGTGACCCTGGCGTTGTCGGTAGTCATGCAAGTTCTCCCTCGATTGTCGGCGCGGCTGTCGTGCCGCCGAGCGCAGCCTGATCTCGTTCGGTGGCCATCGCCAGGAGGCGGGCGCGCGTATCCTCCGCCGTCACCCGTACGGACACCTCGGCGCGCTGCGGGGCGTTCAGTCCGAACATCTTCGTCAGCTCGCCGTCCTCGCGCCCGACGACAGCGGCAAGCTTCGCGAATGCATCGTGATCCCCCGCCGCGCGCGCCTCCGCCATAGCCTGCAACGCCTGAGATGTCGTGACCCGCTTGCGGGCGATTATCTCCGCCATTGCCGTGTTGCCGTCCGGCACTGGGTTCCGTTTCAAATATCGGCGGTATGCCATCTGCGCCGCTCCGACGGATTCGAACCCTTCGGCATCGCGGATAGCCGACCACGACAAACCCTCGATGGCGCGGCGGACGAACACCCGCTCTGCGCGGGCTCGACTGTCGCGCAGCGGCATGACTTGTGGCATACGTCAAACGTACGTCAGTGCAGTGCAAAGGAATTGACACGTACTGGCGGGTGTTGTCATCACAGCGAACATCCGATCGATCTTTGACACGGCTCCCGTTTGGCCAACACAGACCTCGGCCGTGACGACACCATGCACGTCGGTCGAAGCCAGTCGGAGCCCGGTCGGAGCCACTTTCGGCTCCGACCGATCTGCATGTCCACACAGCTCTGAGCTGGGTAGATACCGAGCGAACTCGTCGTCTCGATCGGTTGGAGCCGGTCGGAGCCGCTTTCGGCCCCAGTAGTGCAGGGAACAGACGAAAATGCGACGAAACAGACAGGTAGTAACTCAAAATGTCCCCCTGGAAAGTGGCTCGACCGGCTCCGTGTGCACGAAACCGGCTCCGACCGGCTCCGACCGACCCGCTGACCTCGAAAACAGCACGTCAGGGGCCGATCCGGTCGGAGCCACTTTCGGCTCCGACCGGGCTCCGACTGGCTCCGACCGACTCATCAGGCGATCCCGTCGGGGTTCAGCGTCACGGTTACGCTGGGTGTGCCGCCGTGTGGTCTTCGAACCGTCTCGACGATGACCCAGTTCAGCCGTTCCAGCAGTGCTAGCGGTGCATCGACAGCGCCGACCTGGCGCATCGATCTCGGAAGGTGGTTGCGGATCTCGCGCTGGGGGAAGGTGTAGCGGCGGTGTTCTCCCACGAACTTGCGAAGCACTCGGAGCACTTCTTCGGCACCGGCAACGTCGGCTGATCCGGCCTGCGCGAAGGCCGCGGCGGTGTGTGCGGTGGCATACTCTCCGATCCGTTCGGCGTCGGTGAACGTCTTCACTCCCACGGGACGGTCGACACCCTCGGGGCCGTGTTCGGCGAGATGCAGCAAGCCCGCGATCCGGCACACTCGTCCGACGTGTTTGCCTGCCCACTCGTTCATCCCGGACTCCGTGAAGTCGCCTGTCTTGCCCAGCCGTGGCTCGATCGACGCCGACAGTGACTCGCGGCGTCTGTTCGCACCCTCCGACATCTTGAGCGAGCCCACCTTGCCGTCCGCGAAGTAGGCCCGAGACAGCGTGCGGGTGAGCGTTTCGACGGCCTGGTGGTAGTCCGCAGCGAGAAACGCATCGACGGTAGGAGGGTTCGAGTCGCGACGACCCAGCCGTGACGGCGGCAGTGCGATCATGGTCCGGGCCATCAGGCCGCTGCGGACGAACAGCGTGTTCGCCGTGGCGCTTTCCAGGATTACCGGCTGCACCGCGAGCACCAGGGTCAGTGCCGGTCGCGTCAGCTTCTCCGAACGTCCACCACTCATCCGGTCCACCCGGCACGCATCCCCGCTGTAGCCCTTCAAGTAGACGTCGATGTTGGGCACGCCGGAGTTGTATCGGCCTGCCATCGTCGCGAAAATTCCTCCCTCGCTTGCCATCACAGCCAGCCGCTCACCGTGTTCGAACAGCTTCGCTCCGAGCGCTTCGGCCGTAATGTCGTCGGCAATCAACCTCGGGATCGGTGGCAGCCGAATCTCGGCAGCTTCCTTCGCGAGCCGCACGGCATCGTCACGGAGCCCCGCAGCGCCCGCGTCACCGTTCGTTGCGGCCTTGGTCGCGACCTTCTTCGCATCCGCCGCTTGAGCGGTCGCTATGTCTCGCAGCGTTTCCTTCTCGACCCGCCGGTCCTCGGTTTCCAGGACCAGCGCGTCCTCGGCATCTCGCAAGGGCTGAGACACCTGATCGAATACCGACGACTTTCTCTCGGACGGCTCGGCCACGGTGACCACGAACAACGACAAAGGCTCGGACCATCCGTGCCGGACTTCGATGTCGACGCACCGCTGTGTCGCAGCCGCGAGAGTGCCCAGCATCGTCATTCCAGCCATGCCGGGATCTGTCTGGGTGAAAGTGGCCACCGCGCGCACCATGTCGCAATACGGCGATGGCAGTGCACCTACCGGGAACGGGGGCAGCTCGCCCGCTGTCAGGGCCAAGGGTGGACCGGGGAAGAGTGCACGCACCGCAGCGGCGGGGTCGTCAGCGTATTTCTTGGCTCGATCCTGCGCCTTCCGAGCCTCCTCTCGTTCACGCTCGGCCCTATCGTCGCGGACCTTCTTGTCCCGGAGCGCATCCTCATAGACCGCGCGAGGCTCACGGCGATCGTTGCGCTCGCACCACTGAACCACCTCCTCCAGGGTCGGTACGTCACGGCCCATATCGATCACAGCCTCGACTGGGATCATCTCGGCCTCGTGCAGCGTCTCCGGTAACGGTTGCCCGACACGGCGATACGCCTCGTTGACCAATGCCGCGCCTTGCGCGCCCAATGCGGCGGTGAGAGCTACTGAACCCAGCATTCCCCACAGATCAGCGAGGTGTTCGCCGACGTGCCATTGCGCCGCGCGCGGTCCAGGATCCACGTCCTCGCCTGCTCCTACTCCGGTATCGCTCGGCAGATCAAACGGATCACCAACAATCGGCTCTGCGGTATCGTGAGAGCTGGTGTTGATCGTGGGTCGATCGGCGGCAGGCCTGGAGTCGCTCGCTCCGGGCCTGTGTGCTGTCTGGGTCATTGCGTGTGGGTCCTTCGGTTGACGTAACAGGACACCGTGGATGTTGTTGGAGCGTCCAATAGACTTGACGATTGATTCCCTTGTGGCACTTTTGATTTAGACGGTGCCGGAGTCCTCGCCCTCGATCATGCGCAACAGCCCTGCGGAGCGGACCCGAACGCGCCGGGGGCCGAGTTGAATGACGGGCAGGCGTCCCTCGCGAGCCATTTCGTAGCCGTACGCCGCACTGATACCCAATAGGTCGGCGGCGACCTGAACACTGACAGTCGGCGAGGTTCGCACGGCTTCCATTGCAGCGGCGATGTTTTGGGCTTTCATCGTTGTTTTCATGGCTCATACTTTGTCGTGTTGTTTGTCCTATGTCCAGACTGTAGAGTGGACAACATGTGCACAACACGACCACTGCCCAGGCGAGGCGATGTCGAGTCCGTCGCCAGCGGCGAGCCGAATCACCCTCACGGAACCGACGGCGGACGGGTCATCATCCGACTGGTCGATCACCAGGCCACCTACAGCGTGCGTGTAGCAATCGAGCGGGCCACCGAACCCAAGATGACAGAGTTGACTATCACGGCAGACGTTGGCGAGGCGGTCGACTACGACGCTTTACGCTCCGTGCCTGCGCGAAGATTGGCGCATACCGCTGCTCAATGGCTTCACCGCGCGGGAGGTCGCCTCGCCTTCCCCGATGACACTGCCGAATCTCGTGCGCAGCCAGAGAACCACGACTCGAAGGCGCACCGTGCCGCACGTATCGCCAACGACGCCCTCGCGCTAGGACTGCCGGTACGACCGACAGTCGCGGCAGAGCTGAACGTCAGCACCAAAACCGTCAGTCGACTACTCGCCAAAGCCCGCTCCGAGGGGTGGTTCTCCGACGACCCGTTACCAAGACGTCCACAACCCCAGCAACGAGACATCAATCCCGAGGAGACGAAATGAGCGGGGAACCGATCACCAAACGAGTTGCGACAAGCAGCGGGAAGGTGACCTGGACGTTTCAGATCACGGTCGGCACCAAAGCCGATGGCACGCGAATCCGTCAGCGGCACACGTTCCGCACACAGGCAGAGGCGCGCAAGGAGTATCGGCGAATGAGCGGCAAGGTGGTCGACGGCACCGTCGTTGCACGGACCTCGATCACCGTGGTTGATTTCTTGTCCGAGTGGGTGGACTCGCGGCGCGTCCGGGAGAACACCCGCGATGGGTACCGGGCAGCACTCAAGCCGGTGGTCGACCACCTCGGCACGGTCAAACTGCAAGACCTCGATGTTCCCCAGTTGGATGAACTCGTCCGTCTGCGCCTGACGGGCGCAACGGTGACACAGAAGGATCGACGCGGCAGCCGATCCACCGAGGTCCTGGCGTACCTCAGGACACTGCCCGACGGCGCTCGGTACGTACAGCTACCCGACGAGTTCGGCAAACCGGGTATTCAGGCGCTCGACCGCCTCATTGCCTCAGGTGATGTCGTCCGTCCCGAACGCGGCCGATACGCCGCTGCGTGTTCCAGCGACCCCGCAGCCCCGACAGTGCCCGGAGGCGTCTCCGCACGCACGGTGTGCACAATGCTCACTGTTCTCTCGTCGGCTCTCACGACTGCTGTCAAACGCGGTCTGATCGCTCGCAATGTCGCCCAGCTGATCGACCGGCCGTCGATCGCTCACACCGAGATGATGTTCTGGCAGCCCGCCGAGGCTGAACAGTTCCGACGACACGTATCCAGTAACCGGCTCTTCGCGTGCTGGCTTCTGACGCTCTACGGTTTGCGCCGCAGCGAGGTGCTGGGCCTGACGTGGGACCGGGTCGACTTCGACGCGGGGACCGTGTCGGTGGCAGCCGGTCGCGTGGTGGTTCGCGGGCTGGGCACCGCGACCGGAGATCCGAAGTCGGTGAGGTCTCGGCGAACGCTCCCGATGCCGCCCGAGGTGGTGGCCGCGCTGCGGTCGCTCCGTGCAACCCAGGCGCGCGAACGTCTCGCCCTCGGCGGCGATTACCCCGTCACTGACCTCGTCGCTGTGGCTGCCGACGGTGTCCCGATCAGACCCGAAACGTGGTCCAAGTGGTTCCGCCGCCACTGCGATGACGCGGGGGTGTCTGTGATCCGTTTGCACGACG
>NZ_LVCV01000303.1 GCF_001647195.1 Rhodococcus sp. EPR-157
GCTCCGGGTTTACGGTCACGCCCACGATGAAGCGCTCACTGCTGCGGGTGCGTCCCTGTTCGGCAGCTCCGCGACGATCGTCTTAGGCGAAGACAGCTGACATGACTAAATCTGCGGTCGAATTGAACGGCTTCGAGGGCTGGGTGCGCTTCGCGGACCTTCCCGATGCCGACGTGCCCAGGGCTCCAGGTGTATACGTCGTAATGCGTCCGAGCGCAGCACTGCCCACGTTCCTCGAAACATCACCGGCAGGGTGGCACAAAGGCATGGACCCGACGACGGCAGTGGACGAACTTGCCCGATCCTGGGTGCCAGGTGAGCCCATCGTCTACATCGGCAAGGCGAACATGGGGCGGAACAGTAATCGAGGGCTGCGCAAACGGCTGTCGGAGTACCGCAGGTTCGGTGCAGGTGCTCGCGCTGGCCATTCAGGCGGTCGGCGAATCTGGCAGCTGGCCGACTCCGCTGACCTTCTGGTCGGGTGGAGGGTGACGGACGATCTGGACGCCAGGCGCGTCGAGCGCGAGATGATTGCCCGCTTCAGAGCGCGGCACGGGGTACGTCCCTTTGCCAACAGGGCGGACTAACCCGAGCGCTTCGATTCACATACCGACTGGCGGCACATTGTCGGCACACTACGGGGGCTCTGCAAGTGAGCTACCGTGGTCGCATATCAGTCTGACCTGCGTAAACGCTGGTGGGCGCAGAGGGGTTCGAACCCCCGACCGCTGGTGTGTAAAACCAGAGCTCTACCGCTGAGCTATACGCCCGAGTACCGGTGGCCGAAACCACCGGAACGCTTGGAGAAATTTATCGTCTCTGCGCCCGATCTCCAATTCGGCAGGTCAGGCGCCTATCGATCTCACACCGAAGCCAGTGCCGTCTCCCACGCTGACGGATCACGCGCTTCTCCCGGCTGGTTCATCTCCGCGTACCGAATGATCCCGTCCTTGTCGATGACGAAGGTGCCTCGGTTGGCGAATCCGGCTTTGTCGTTGAACACCCCGTACGCCTGCGCGACGGATCCGTGCGGCCAGAAATCCGACAGCAGCGGAAAGGTGTACCCCTGCTCGGCCGCCCAGATCTTGTGCGTCGGCGGAGGGCCGACAGAGATCGCGAGAATGGCGGTGTCGTCGTTCTCGAACTTGGGCAGACCGTCACGGACCTTGCACAGTTCGCCCTGGCAAGTCCCCGTGAACGCGAGTGGATAGAAGACCAGTAGGACGTTCTTGTCGCCGCGGTACGACGACAAGGTCACTTCCTGATTGTTCTGGTCCTTGAGGGTGAAGTCGGGCGCCTCTGCGCCCACCTCGAGTGGCATCGAATCCGGTCTTTCTGTTCGGGGGGTCGCTACCGTTTGGTCGCCCGTGTCTTCGGCTGCACCAGTCGGCTGCCGATCCAGTCACCGAGATTGGCGGCCGAGGTCTGCGTCAACCCTGCGGTCGGCGCCGATTCGGCGATCTCACTCGGCTCGACATGTCCCGGGAGTCCGGTCTTGGGGCTGAGGACCCAGACGAATCCATCGTCCGAGAGCGGACCGATGGCATCCATCAGTGCGTCGACAAGATCACCATCGCCGTCGCGCCACCACAGCAACACCACGTCGATGACCTCGTCGGAGTCCTCGTCGACAGTCTCACCGCCGATGGTGTCCTCTACGTCGGCACGCAGGTCGTCGTCTGTGTCCTCGTCCCAGCCCAGCTCCTGAACGACCAAGTCGCGGGTGATACCAAGTTTCTGAGCGTAGTTCTGAGCGTCCGCCGCGGCGACC
>NZ_LVCV01000304.1 GCF_001647195.1 Rhodococcus sp. EPR-157
CGTACATAAATTTCTACTGGTGGGTATTGGGACTCTGTCCGACCTCCGCGATACATCTGTAGGAGAATTGAGGAGAATCACCGGAATGAGGAACGCGGCCCGCCGTCACAGAGCGCGAGTTGCATGGAACGGCCGCCACACCGAGCGACCGCCACATTGAGGAGTACACACGTTGTCCGAGTTGAACCAGGACGATCGGCAGAACACACAGACTGCCGGCAAGCCGAGCGGGCCTACCGGCTCTGACGGTCGGGTACGCGTCATCCGCGAGGGTGTCGCATCGTATCTGCCCGACATCGACAATGACGAGACCAACGAATGGATCGAATCCTTCGACGGCTTGTTGGAGAGGTCGGGCCCCAACCGCGCTCGCTACCTGATGCTCAGGTTGCTCGAGCGCGCCGGCGAACGCCGCGTGGCACTGCCGTCGCTGACGTCGACCGACTACGTCAACACCATCCCCACCGAAAACGAGCCGTGGTTCCCCGGCGACGAATCGATGGAACGCCGCTACCGCGCGTGGATCCGATGGAACGCCGCGATCATGGTGCATCGCGCGCAGCGCCCCGGCGTCGGCGTCGGGGGTCACATCTCGACGTACGCGTCTTCCGCAGCGCTCTACGAGGTCGGCTTCAACCACTTCTTCCGCGGCAAGGACCACCCGGGCGGTGGCGACCACATCTTCATCCAGGGCCACGCCTCCCCCGGTATCTACGCACGCGCATTCCTCGAAGGCCGCATCCCGGCCGAGCGGATGGACGGCTTCCGTCAGGAAGCGAGCCACGAGCACGAGGGCGGCGGACTGCCGTCGTACCCGCACCCGCGCTTGATGCAGGATTTCTGGGAATTCCCGACAGTGTCGATGGGCCTGGGCCCGATGAACGCCATCTACCAGGCGCGTTTCAACCACTACCTGAACGACCGCGGAATCAAGGACACCACCGATCAGCATGTGTGGGCGTTCCTCGGCGACGGCGAGATGGACGAGCCTGAATCGCGCGGCCTCGCACATGTGGCCGCGACCGAAGGTCTCGACAACCTGACCTTCGTCGTCAACTGCAACCTGCAGCGCCTCGACGGCCCGGTACGCGGCAACGGCAAGATCATCCAGGAGCTGGAGTCGTTCTTCCGCGGCGCAGGCTGGAATGTCATCAAGGTCGTGTGGGGACGCGAGTGGGATGCACTGCTGCACGCGGACCGCGACGGCGCGCTCGTCAACCTGATGAACACCACCCCCGACGGCGATTTCCAGACGTACAAGGCCAACGACGGTGGCTACGTACGTGACAACTTCTTCGGTCGCGATCCGCGCACCAAGGAACTGGTCAAGGACTTGTCCGACGCCGATATCTGGAACCTCAAGCGCGGTGGCCACGACTACCGCAAGGTTCACGCTGCTTACGCGGCGGCGATGGCGCACAAGGGTCAGCCGACGGTCATCCTTGCGCACACCATCAAGGGTTACACCCTCGGCAAGCACTTCGAGGGCCGCAATGCCACGCACCAGATGAAGAAGCTGACGCTCGACGACCTCAAGACCTTCCGGGACATCCAGCACATCCCGATCTCCGACGAGGAGCTCGAGAAGGATCCCTACATGCCGCCGTACTACCACCCCGGTGCGGATGCTCCCGAGATCCAGTACATGCTCGATCGTCGCAACAAGCTCGGCGGTTTCGTCCCCGAGAGTCGTGTCAGTGCGAAGCCGCTTCCGCAGCCGAGCGACGACACTTACAAGACGCTCCGCAAGGGCTCGGGCAAGCAGGAAGTCGCCACCACGATGGCGCTCGTGCGGGTGATGAAGGAACTTCTTCGCGACAAGGAGATCGGCCACCGCATCGTGCCGATCATTCCCGACGAGGCCCGCACGTTCGGTATGGACTCGTGGTTCCCGTCGCTGAAGATCTACAACCGTAACGGCCAGCTGTACACCTCGGTGGACTCGGAACTGATGCTCGCCTACAAGGAGAGCTCGGTCGGCCAGATCCTGCACGAGGGCATCAACGAGGCCGGTTCGACATCGTCGTTCACCGCGGTCGGCACCTCGTACGCCACCCACGGCGAGGTCATGATCCCGCTGTACATCTTCTACTCGATGTTCGGTTTCCAACGCACCGGCGACGGTCTGTGGGCCGCAGCCGATCAGATGGCCCGCGGATTCGTACTCGGTGCCACGGCAGGTCGCACCACCCTGACGGGTGAGGGTCTGCAGCACGCCGACGGTCACTCGCTGCTGTTGGCGTCGACCAACCCGGCTGCAGTCGCGTACGACCCGGCGTTCTCGTACGAGATCGCGCACATCGTCAAGGACGGTCTGCGTCGGATGTACGGCGGCACCGAAGGTGTAGAAGGTTTCGGCGGCGAGAACATCTTCTACTACATCACCCTCTACAACGAGCCGTACGTGCAGCCGGCCGAGCCGGAGAACCTCGACGTCGAGGGTCTGCTCAAGGGCATCTACCGGTTCGCAGCCCCGCAGGACGGCGACGGACCGGAGGCACAACTGCTGGCATCAGGCGTCGGCATGGTCTCTGCCCGGAAGGCTCGCGAGTTGCTGTTCGAGGAGTGGGGCGTGCGTTCGGCTGTGTGGTCGGTGACGTCGTGGGGCGAGCTGCGCCGCGACGGTGTCGACGCCGAGCGGGAGTCGCTTCGCAACCCCGGTGCCGACAAGCGCGTTCCGTTCGTCACCTCGGCGCTGGCCGATGCGAACGGCCCGGTTATCGCGTCCTCGGATTGGATGCGTGCGGTTCCGGACCAGATCCGTCAGTGGGTTCCCGGCGATTACGTCACGCTCGGCACCGACGGCTTCGGATTCTCCGACACCCGTCCGGCTGCGCGACGTGTGTTCAACGTCGATGCGGAATCGATCGTCGTCGCCGCCCTGTCGGCTCTGGCTGCGTCCGGCGAGATCGACAAGTCCAAAGCAGTCGAAGCTGCGGAGAAGTACAAGATCGACGACGTGACTGCTGCTCCCACGTCGTTCGCCGACACTGGTTCTGCGTAGCCACTTCGGTGACGAACCTCGCCCGTCCACTGGTGTCCGTTTTCTCGGGCATCGGTGGGCGGGCGTAGGTTTTTCTCATGGTCGACACGAGAGCGGAGCCTGCGGAGTGACCCGAGAGACCAGAGCGGAGCCTGCGGAGTGACGGAGGACAAGAACCTGGACGGTAAGCGTTCCGGTTCCGATCGCGACGGGTACGTCAGCGACAGCTACATCACCGACAACGAGGTTCATCTGCCGGTCAAGGCGCTCACGCCTGCACGACAGAAGCGCGATCCGCTGCCTGACGCCCTACTGCGGCGCGTCAAGCAGTTCTCCGGTCGGTTGTCCACGGAGGCCGTGACGGCCATGCAGGATCAGTTGCCGTTCTTCGGTGGTCTCGACGCGGCACAGCGAGCAAGTGTGCAGTTGTTGATCCAGACCGCGGTGGACAACTTCCTGGAATGGCTGAAGAACCCGCAGAGCGATATCCGGTTCAGCCTCGATGCATTCCAGGTCATTCCGCAAGATCTGGCCCGTCGGCTGACGCTGCGTCAGACGGTCGACATGGTCCGTGTCGCGATGGAGTTCTTCGAACAGTGGCTGCCCGCGCTGGCACGCAACGACCAACAGCTCGTCGCGCTGACCGAGGCTGTCCTGCGATACGGCCGCGAGTTGGGGTTCGCAGCGGCGTCGGTCTATGCCAGTGCCGCAGAATCTCGCGGGGCCTGGGACACACGGCTCGAGGCGTTGGTGGTCGACGCCGTGGTCCGGGGCGACACGGGATCGGACATGCTGTCGCGAGCTGCAACGCTCAACTGGGATGCAACGGCACCCGCCACCGTCCTGGTGGGTACGCCTCCGGACAACTTGGGTGTCTCGGTG
>NZ_LVCV01000305.1 GCF_001647195.1 Rhodococcus sp. EPR-157
TGGCCAGCTGTCCGACGACCCGACGAGTAGTTCCTTTCTGGACGAAATGCTGCAGAACTTTTCGGACGGTCCGGTGGTGATCGGCCCGACGACGCGCACATTGGGTGCCGCACATTCGAGTGCGGTCGAGGCTTTTGCCGGAATGCAGGCGGTTGCGGGATGGCGCGGTGCCCCCCGGCCGGTACACGCTGGAGAGTTGCTACCCGAACGCGCGTTGCTCGGTGACGCGGCCGCGATCGCCGCGCTCAACGACCTCCTCGTGCTCCCGCTGTCCTCGGCAGGTTCAGGCCTCGCCGATACTCTCGACGCCTACCTCGACTGCGGTGGCGCGGTCGAAACTTGTGCGCGTCTGCTGTTTGTTCATCCAAATACTGTGCGATATCGGCTCAAGAGAATAGCCGAAGTCACAGGACGAGATCCGACATCATCCCGTGATGCGTACGTGTTGAGGGTTGCGGCAACGGTAGGTCGTCTGACTCGAACCCATCACGAACCGCACTATCCTGCCCCACAGATCACACACGTCACATTCGGTGAAGTGGTCACGTAACGCCTACACCCGCTTCGGCGATGCAAACCCTCCACAAGCCCGTTTGTTGGGTATTCACAAATTGGGGGTCGAAGGTTCATCGGGAGCGACATCTCCTAAACAGGCCTCGACGGTGTTCTCTTAACGATGTGATTGCGTTGCTTGCGCCCGGCCAGGGCTCCCAGACACCCGGCATGCTTGTGCCATGGCTCGAACTACCCGGAGCCGCCGATCGCGTTGCCCTGTGGTCCAAGGCGTCCGGTCTCGATCTCGCACGGCTCGGTACGACTGCCACCGCGGAGGAAATCACCGATACCTCGGTGACGCAGCCTCTCGTCGTCGCCGCTGCGCTTCTCGCGTTCGAGGAAATCGTCGGACAGGGAATCCTGCCCGCCGACGCGATCATCGCCGGGCACTCCGTCGGAGAGCTTGCCGCCGCCGCAGTGGCAGGGGTGATCACGTCCGACGAGGCAGTGACCCTCGCAGCCGTCCGTGGCGCCGAGATGGCAAAGGCGTGTGCGCTCGAGCCGACCGGAATGTCAGCAGTGCTCGGTGGCGACGAAGCCGTCGTTCTCGCCCGCCTCGAAGAACTCGGCCTGGAACCGGCCAACGTCAATGCCGCGGGCCAGATCGTTGCGGCAGGGTTGCTCACAGCACTCGCCGAACTCGCCGAGAACCCTCCGGAGAAGGCGCGCGTGCGTGCACTTCCGGTTGCGGGCGCGTTCCACACCCGATTCATGGCATCCGCCCAGGACGCAGTCGCAGCGGCTGTCGCCGCGATCACGCCGTCCGAACCCGTCCGGACGCTGCTGTCGAACTCCGACGGCAAGCCGGTCACATCCGGGGCGGATGCCGTCACCAAACTTGCCGCACAGGTCACGAAACCTGTCCGGTGGGATCTGTGCACTCAGACGCTGCGTGACTCGGCGGTCACTGCTGTGGCAGAGTTGCCGCCGGCCGGAACGCTCATCGGAATCGCAAAGCGTGAGATGCGCGGGACACCGAACCTGGGCCTGAAGAAGCCCGAGGACATCGCAGCACTGGCGGAGCTGACCTAGAGCTCCCAGAGACTTCCCGTGACCGAAATAGTCACGGGTTCGAGGTGCCGTCCTCCACGGAGGGTCGGCATCTGGCGTCCACGAAGAGACGTCGGCAGGAACCGCACGACCAACACCATGACTTCGGCACGCCGATTCACGACGTGCCGATCACCAATAGAAGGGAGCCACTCAAGTGGCCAGCCAGGAAGACCTCATCGCCGGACTTGCAGAGATCATCGAGGAGGTCACGGGCATCGAACCGTCCGAGGTGACCATCGAGAAGTCCTTCGTGGACGACCTCGACATCGACTCGCTCTCCATGGTCGAGATCGCAGTGCAGACCGAGGACAAGTACGGCGTGAAGATCCCCGACGAGGACCTCGCAGGTCTGCGTACCGTCGGCGACGCCGTCAACTACATCCAGAAGCTCGAAGCGGAGAACCCCGAGGCCGCAGAAGCTATCAAGGCCAAGCTCGACGACTCCGCGAGCGAGTGACAGGGCCCATGACCAACCCATCCACCGCCAACGGACGCTTCCCCAGTGTCGTCGTCACCAGCCTCGCTGCGACCACGTCACTCGCGGGTGACGTCGATGCCACGTGGAAGGGTCTGCTGAACGGCGACAGCGGAATCGCAACGCTGGAAGACGATTTCGTCGCCGAGTACGACCTGCCCGTGCGGATCGGCGGCCACCTCGCGGTGAACCCGCAGAGCCTGCTCTCGCGGGTCGAGATTCGTCGCCTGAGCTACGTGGAGCAGCTGGCCACCGTGCTCGGTCGTGAGGTCTGGAAGAACGCCGGTACTCCCGACGTCGATCCCCTTCGCCTCGGTGTGTCGATCGGTACCGGTCTCGGTGGCGGCGATTCACTGATCGAGGCCAACGACAAGATGAAGGCCGGCGGCTACCGCAAGGTATCTCCGCTCGCCGTTCAGATGGTCATGCCGAACGGCCCCGCAGCGGTCGTGGGACTCGAGCTCAAAGCACAGGCCGGCGTCATCACCCCCGTCTCTGCCTGCTCCTCGGGATCGGAAGCCATCGCACATGCGTGGCGGATGATCGTGATGGGCGACGCGGACATGGTCGTCACCGGCGGCGTCGAGGGTTACATCGACGCGGTTCCGATCGCCAGCTTCTCCATGATGCGGGCGATGAGCACCAACAACGACAATCCGAAGGGTGCGTCACGTCCGTTCGACAAGGATCGTGACGGCTTCGTCTTCGGTGAAGCGGGTGCGCTCATGGTCATCGAGACCGAGGAGCACGCCAAGGCACGCGGCGCAACGATCCACGCCCGCCTGCTCGGTGCCGGAATCACCTCCGACGGGTTCCACCTCGTGGCTCCCGACCCGGAGGGCAAGGGTGCCGCGCGCGCTATGCAGCGTGCGATCGAGACCGCAGGTCTGCAGAAGTCCGACATCACCCACGTGAACGCCCACGCAACGGCCACTCCCATCGGAGACACCGCCGAAGCTCTGGCGATCAACAAGGCGGTCGGAAATCACGCAGCGGTGTACGCACCCAAGTCCGCTCTGGGCCACTCGATCGGTGCCGTCGGCGCTCTCGAGTCGGTACTGACGGTGCTGGCAGTGCGCGAGGGGATCATCCCTCCCACACTGAATTTGGAGAATCAGGATCCAGAAATCGATCTCGACGTCGTCAAGGGCGAGCCCCGCGTCGGACAGATCGAGTACGCGATCAACAACTCGTTCGGATTCGGTGGGCACAATGTCGCGCTCGCCTTCGGTCGGGCCTGATCTTCACCTCCGGGTGACGATCTGACCCGTGCAGGACTCGAACCCGGGTGAGAGCCAACAACTCTCACCCGGGAACGCCCCTCACCGGGGCATGCAGAAGGAGAACGCGATGACCATCCTGTCCCCCGTGACACGCTCGGGTAGTTCCACCGACCCCCGTGATCCCGTCGCCCGACTCGAGAAGCTCTTCGACGCCGGGACGATGATTCCGCTACACGACCACGACAAGTCCGGCCTCCTTGCCGCGTCCGGCGACATCGACGGCGTCCACACTGTCGCCTACTGCTCCGACGCCACCGTGATGGGCGGCGCCATGGGAGTGGACGGATGCAGGCATATCGTCTCCGCCATCGACACCGCGATCGATCGCGGCGCACCCATCGTCGGAATCTGGCATTCCGGTGGTGCTCGGCTCGCTGAGGGCGTCGAGGCACTCCACGCTGTCGGCCTCGTGTTCGAGGCCATGGTTCGCGCCTCCGGCCTCGTCCCACAAATTTCCGTCGTCCTCGGTTTCGCAGCCGGCGGCGCAGCGTACGGTCCAGCTCTGACCGACGTCGTCATCATGGCTCCCGAAGGACGCGTGTTCGTGACCGGACCTGACGTGGTCCGCAGCGTCACCGGCGAGCAAGTAGACATGGAATCGCTCGGTGGACCTGACACCCACCACAAGAAGTCCGGTGTCTGCCATATCGTCGCCGACGACGAACTGGACGCCCTCACCCGCGCTCGTCGGCTCGTGTCGATGTTCAGCGAGCAAGGCACGTTCGACATCGCCGCCGCCGAACACGGCGACACAGACCTGCGCGCGCTGCTGCCCGAGTCGAACCGCCGCGCCTACGACGTGCATCCGATCATCGACGAGCTGCTGGACAACGTCGAGGGCGAGTCGACCTTCGAAGAGTTCCAGGGTGGTTGGGCCCGCAGCATCGTCATCGGTCTCGGCCGCCTGAGTGGCAGGACCGTCGGCGTGATCGCGAACAATCCGATCCGCCTCGGAGGCTGCCTCAATTCCGAAAGCGCCGAGAAGGCTGCACGATTCGTGCGTTTGTGCGACGCCTTCGGTATCCCGCTCGTCGTGGTCGTCGACGTTCCCGGCTACCTGCCCGGTGTCAGCATGGAATGGGAAGGTGTCGTCCGTCGCGGGGCGAAGCTGCTGCATGCCTTCGCCGAAGCCAAGGTCCCGCGCGTCACGCTCGTCACTCGCAAGATCTACGGCGGCGCCTACATCGCGATGAACGCTCGCGCGCTCGGTGCCACTGCTGTCTACGCGTGGCCGGGTTCGGAGGTGGCCGTCATGGGCGCCAAGGCAGCCGTCGGAATTCTGCACAAGAAGGCTCTTGCTGCGGCCTCCGAAGACGAGCGCGAAGCACTCCACGACCGATTGACTGTCGAGCACGAGTCCATTGCTGGAGGCGTCGACCGAGCAGTGGCCATCGGCGTCGTCGACGAAGTGATCGAGCCCGCACTGACACGCTCGACCATCGCCAAAGCGCTGGCTGCGGCTCCGGCACTCCGCGGGAACCACAAGAACATCCCGCTCTGATCGAACTCGCACTACAACTGTGCCCCGGTGACTTGTCACCGGGGCACAGTTGTAGTGCGGTCGATATTCGCTCGGACCTGGGTCTTCTCAGCCCTCGAGCCACTTGTGCGATTGCGCGATCCTGATAAGGACCTGTCGGACGTCGAGAATCTGATCGGCAGTCAACGCACGGTTGGCGTGCAGCAGACCCTCGGTCAATTCCGCAGAAAAATCACGCAGTGACAGCACGTCGCACACGACATCGTCGTACTCGGTCGTTTCGGCGTCAGGCACTACTGCCGGTACCGCCGCCCGAGTGACAGGCTTGGGCGAATCGATGATCTGTACCTGAGCCGCTTTGAGGCCGCGGTCGCCCTCTTCGGCGACGTACTCGACGCGAACACCGGGCGCCAGCAGGCGCTTGTCGAAATCCAGATCGTTGACGTGGATGAACACATCCTCGCCGCCCTCGTCCGGAGCGACGAACCCGTATCCCTTGAATTCGTCGAATCGAATGACCTTACCGGTCGACAACATTGAAACCACCTATCCCACGTACCAACCCACATGCCTACCTTGGCACGGTCGCGACGATACCGGACAGCAGTAAAACGAACGTCAGCCAGCGTGGCGACTCAACCAGGTGACCTCGGCGCCACCGCCGCCGGTTCGATACGGCTCCAAAGCTTCGTCCCAGCTACTGCCGAGAGCATGTTCGATTTCCGCAGCGAGGTTGCCGGAACAGCCCTCGATCATCGCCTTCAGTCGCATTTCGCCGAGGATGACGTCGCCGTTGGCACTGGTCGACCCGCGCCACAATCCAAGACCCGGCACATGCGCGAAACGTTCGCCGTCGACACCGTCACTGGCGTCTTCGGTCACCTCGAACCGGAGCATCTGCCACGAGCGCAGAACGCCCGCCAATACGGCGCCGGTGCCGACGGGTCCGACCCAGTTGCTGGTCGCACGAAGCTGCCCATCCGACGATGGCTGCGCGGACCACTTCAGGTTCGCGCGACAGTCGAGGGCATCCGACAGCGCCCACTCGACATGCGGGCACAACGCAGCCGGCGAGGAGTGGATGTACACCACACCCGCCGTCCTATCCGCGAATTGGTTCGATACGCGCATTTCGAGAACACCTCCAGCTTCGACGAGGGACGTCTTCCCCAACGACCTCGACACGCCTGGCTCAGTGCTGCTCTATTGCACGTACTTGTACTAGTGTGCCCCGAGTTACCCCTGTTGCGCCAGTGCTCTTTTGTTCTTGCTGGTTCACCTGGGGTTATTGTGCAGAACTTCGTCCGAGAGCTCGGGCCAGAGCGGCTTTGCCCACTCACCGAACGCGAGATCCGTCAGCACAACCGTCGCCAGGCCCGCATCCGGATCGACCCACAGAAACGTTCCCGACTGGCCGAAATGGCCGAACGTCCGCACCGAGTTGTCGGCTCCGGTCCAGTGCGGCGACTTGCTGTCGCGAAGCTCGAAGCCCAGGCCCCAGTCGTTGGGCTTGTGAGATCCATAGCCGGGCAGAATGCCCGAGAGCCCCTCGAACTGGACCGACGTGGCCGCGGCGAAGGTCGACGGCGACACCAGCGTGGGAGCGAGCAGTTCGGCAGCGAACGCGGATAGATCGGACGCCGACGACCGAGCACCATGCCCCGCCGAGCCCGGCAGCGTGGAACTGGTCATTCCGAGCGGTTGAAACACCGCCTCGTCGAGGTAGTCCGTGAACGCGATGCCGGTGTCCTGAGCGATCGTGTCCGCCAGCACCTCGAAACCCGCACTGGAGTAGATGCGTTTGCTGCCGGGAGCGGCCTGCACCTTCTGCTCGCCGAAAGCGAGACCGGACGTGTGCGCGAGCAGATGGCGGACCGTTGATCCGTCCGGCCCTGCCTGCTGCTCGAGATCGATGGCCTCCTCCTCGATCGCGACCAACGCGGCATACGCGACGAGGAGTTTGGTGACCGATGCCAACTCGTAGACCCGATCGAGATCGCCGTACCGATCGACCACCCCTGCCTCGGACACCACCGTCGCCGATGCGTTGTCGACTGGCCAACCTGCGATCAAATCAAGACTGTGCACATGGACAACCCTAGTTCGTGGCCCCCTTTCGCTTGAATGGTCCTCCCACGCCATCTGAGCGTATGGATGTGACTTTCAAGCGATGGTGAACTACCGAAACTGCATGAACTACCGGTCGGCGTCGGTGTACTTGATGACGCCGCGGATGTTCTTGCCGTCGAGCATGTCCTGGTATCCGGAGTTGATGTCGTCGAGAGAGTAGGTGTTGGTGATCATGTCGTCGAGGTTGAGCTGCCCGCTCTTGTACATCGACAGCAGAAGCGGGATGTCGTGGCGAGGGTTGCCGCCACCGAAGATTGCGCCCTGCAGATCCTTCTGAAGCATCGTAAACAGGAACAAGTTCAGCTTGACGTCCATATCCTCCATGCGCCCCATCCCGGTGACGACGCAGCGGCCGGCTTTTGCGGTCAGCAACAACGCGGCCTCGATGTCCTCGCCCTTGATCTCGCCGACGGTGATGATCGTCTTCTCCGCCATCCGTCCTTCGGTGAGTTCCATCAGCGGCATCAATGCCTCGGCAGCACTGGCGAATACGTGAGTCGCACCGAACTTCAACGCTTGATCACGTTTGAACGGAACAGGATCGATGGCGATGACCTTCGTTGCCCCGGACTGCACGGCACCTTGCAGCGCACTGAGTCCTACTCCCCCGACGCCGATGATGGCGACGGTCTCACCGGGGGTCACCTTGGCGACGTTGACGGCCGAACCCCATCCGGTCGGTACACCGCAGCCGACGAGCGAGGCGACATCGAAAGGAATATCGTCGTCGATCTTGATGGCGGAGGTCTCGTGCACTGTCATGTAGGGCGAGAACGTGCCGAGCAGGCACATCGGGATGACGTCTTGGCCGCGTGCCTGTATCCGAAAGGTGCCGTCACTGATCGCCATTCCACTCAGAAGGCCCATTCCGAGGTCACACAGATTTTGATGCCCGTTTGCGCAGGCCGGACAGTGGCCGCACGACGGGATGAACGACAGGACGACATGGTCGCCCTCCTTCAGGGTCTTGACCTCCGGCCCCACCTTGGTGATGACCCCGGCCCCTTCGTGCCCTCCCATGACGGGGTACGACGGCATCGGCGTCGCGCCGGTGACGATGTGATGGTCGGAGTGGCACATGCCCGCCGCCTCCATGCGGATTTGCACCTCTCCTGCCACCGGGTCCCCGACCTCGATCTCCTCGACCGACCACCGTTCGTTCAGACCCCACAGCACAGCGCCTTTGGTTTTCATTGCGACTTGCCACCTCCACGCCGTCCGGCTCGCCATTCGAGCCGATTGCAGTGAATCCGACGATAGTCACAGAACCGCAAAATTGGAACACGTTCTAGCGTTCCGTTTCGATTGGATTCGGAACCGACCGCTCCAGGATTGGGCCGAGGAGGCAATCGATACCGCTCTGCTCGATCAAGTGCCCGCGCTAGGCTCGCACGGACGAATGGAGAGTTTTTCGATGACCATCAAGTTCGGCTCGTGCAATCTCTGCGAGGCGATGTGCGGCCTCGAGTTCACCGTCGAGGACAACACCGTCACGTCCGTCCGCGGCGACAAGCTGGATCCGCTCTCCCGTGGACACATCTGCCCCAAGGCGGTCTCCTTGATCGATCTGCACGGCGATCCTGATCGCTTGATCAAGCCGGTACGTCGTACCGACAGCGGGTGGCAGGAGATCGAATGGGACGAGGCCTACGACCTCGTGGCCAAGGGTCTGGCGTCGACTCGTAAGAAGCACGGTTCCAATGCGGTCGGCATCTATCAGGGCAACCCCAATGTGCACAGCCTCGGCGCGATGACGCACGGAATCCCGTTCACGTCGATGCTGCGAACAAAGAACCGCTACTCGGCGACATCCCTGGACCAGCTTCCCCACCAGCTCGTCAACCATCTTCTGTACGGTCACCAGCTTGCACTTCCGATCCCGGACATCGACCGAACCGACTTCTTCCTCGTACTGGGCGGAAACCCGATGGCATCGAACGGCTCGATGATGACGGTGCCCGATTTCGCGAACCGCGTCCGTGACCTCAAGGCACGAGGGGGCAAGCTGGTCGTGATCGACCCTCGCCGGACCGAGACTGCCGATGTTGCGGACGTTCACCACTTCGTCAGGCCAGGAACCGACGCGCTGCTCCTGCTTGCATTGATCAACTCGATAGTCGGCTCGGGCAAGACACGAACCGCGGACTACGTCGACGGCGAAGCCGAGATAGCCTCGCTCGTTGCCGATTTCACGCCGGCGTCGGTGGCGCCCGTCGTCGGAATCTCCGCCGAGGACATCACAACGCTCGCAATGGACTTCGCCGCAGCGGACGCTGCCGTCGCGTACGGACGGATGGGCGTCTCCACGCAGCAGTTCGGCACCGTGTGCCAGTGGGCGATTCAGGTGCTCAACATTCTCACCGGCAATCTGGACCGCGTCGGCGGTGCGATGCTGACCGATCCCGCCATCGATCTTGTCGAGAAGAACATCGTCGGCAGAGGTCACTTCGACAAGTGGCGCTCGCGCGTGCGTGACTTGCCGGAGTTCGCGGGTGAATTTCCGTGCTCGACGATGGTGGACGAAATGACGACGCCGGGTGACGGCCGGATCCGGGCGATGGCCGTGTTCTCCGGCAATCCCGTGCTGTCGATGCCGGGCGGCGAGAAGCTCGATCGAGCGTTCGCGGAGCTGGATTTCATGGTGTCCTTCGACTTCTACATCAACGAGACGTCCCGACACGCGGATGTGATCCTGCCGCCGACGATGTCCCTCGAACGCGACCACTACGACCTGATCTTCCAGGCCTTCGCCGTGCGCAACACTGCGAAGTTCATGCCCGCCGTCCTGACCAGGAAGGCCGGCGCCAAAGCCGATTGGGAGATCTTCCGCGACCTCGCCGTCCGTTATCAGGCGGCGCTCGCAGGTTCCACTCTCGGTGCGCTTCGTGCGCGCCTGGCTCCGAAATCCCTTGTGACCGAGGCTCGCCTGCGCCTCTCGCCCCGCCGAACCGTCGACGTGTTGCTACGCAATCACCGCAAAGGCCTGTCGGTCGCGAAGCTCGCGAAGTCTCCACACGGCGTGGACCTCGGCCCACTCGAGCCCGGTCTTCCGCGCAAGCTCCGCACCAGGAACAAGCGAATACAACTCGTGCAGGACATCATCGTCGGCGATCTCCCCGCGCTGCACGATCTGATGACCACCACCGAGGTCCCGACCGACGGGCAACTCCTGATGATCGGCCGTCGACATCTACGCAGTAACAACTCCTGGATGCACAACGCGCCACGGCTGACGAAGGGCAAACCGCGTCACCAACTGCTAGCGCATCCCGACGATCTGAGCGCACGCGGCATCGAGGACGGCTCGCTGGTCGCC
>NZ_LVCV01000306.1 GCF_001647195.1 Rhodococcus sp. EPR-157
CGGCCATCAGCGCAAGGGAGTCGAGCTTTCGGTGGCATCGACGGTGGTGGGAGCGAGCGCCAACGACATCACCGATCCGCAGAAAGTGGATGCAGTGTCGGCCAATGCGATCCTCAACGGGGTACCAGTGACCATCGCGGCCGTATGACGACCCCTCCGAGGGGTCCTCGACACGCGATTCGGTAGCATTCGTAACCGCTCGCCACGCGCGAGATGGGGCGGTAGCTCAGTCGGTTAGAGCCGTGGACTCATAATCCATTGGTCGCGGGTTCGAGCCCCGCCCGCCCCACAATTCTCGCATCTCACGGAACAACGGTGACCGGCCAACGCCCGGCTTTGACGAGTCTCACTGCAACCGACCCGAACATTCGGTGACCAGCGTGCTCCGAAGCACCGACGACGATGGCGTCCGCCCGTAGTTCCTCGGCGACCGCGACGATTCCGTTGTAGGGATCTCCTGTGGCAGTGCGGAATTCCCATTTGGGTACGTCGGTGTGCGCCGTAGCTTTTTCGATGTAGGCGAGCAACTCGTCGGCGATCTCCTTGCCGGTCTCGACGAGGGAAATGCCGGCCTGCCCCCATGCTGCGGTGGCCAGCGGTTGTACATAGACGAGCACGAGCAGCGATCCTTGACGCCTCGACAGTCCCGCCGCGTACGCCGCCGCTTTCCACGACGACTCCGAGCCGTCGATTCCGGCAAGAATGACCTTCGGCCCGTCGACTCCGTATTCGAACGCGTGCGATTCATCCATTGACGAAAGGCTACTCAGCGGGCCGCACGAGCAAATATTCGATACCCACCCCACCGGATCGAGCGGGTTCTAGTCTGGTGTCGTTCGGGGCACTCTGACGAGAGGCAACACGCGATGATATCGATTGGCCGAATCGCTACCGTCGGACTCTGCTGCATCGCAGTGGCCGGGCTGTCCCCCGCGCTTGCGGGGGCAACACCGCCGTCCGGCGTCACCGCCGAGACGCTCGCCCACCTGTCCTTCCCGCTGATTCCCGGTAGCGCCGATATTGCAGGCACCGACTTCACCGCCCGCAAGATCACGATCGCGCCGGGCGGAACAACGGGTTGGCATTATCACGATGGTCCGGTCTACGCATATGTGGAGCAGGGGGTTCTCACGAGAACCCTGCACGACTGTTCGCAAGTGTCGACGCTGGCCGGCCAGGTCATCGCCGAGGAAGTAAACGCTGATCACGTCCACGAGGGCATCAATCTCGGCACTGTTCCGGTGGTCCTATACGCCGCGTATATCGAACCTCCCGGCAAACCGTTCGCCGAGGATGCACCGGCCCCGCCGTGCGCTGGCGCTGCCTAGTGAACTCCGACTACTGAGCACTGGGTACTCTGATTTGTCGAAGACTGGCATATATCCAGTCCAGGGCGGCGCACCATGCCACTCTGGGCCTTCGCACTGACCCGATCGGAGTATCCATGGAGGAAGAAACGCTGGCAAGCGCCACAGCGTCGACCGATCCCGCGACCGTATTCGCAGCTTTGGCGGACATCGTCTATCGAGGCTCCAGTGCCGAGGAGATCTATACGGCTATCTGCGTAGCCGCAACTCTGCTCGTGCCGGGCTGTGACCATGCCAGCCTGATGCTCGTGAACCGGGGTCAGCCGCTAACCGTCGGGGCGTCCGATCAAGTCGCCCGCACTGTCGACGACATCGAACGTGCAACGGGCGAAGGACCGTGCCTCGACGCAATCGAGAACGAGGCGGCGCAGATCGAACCGGACTTCCTCGCGCCCAGTGCGTGGCCTGCTCTGGCGAGAGGTGTCGTCACGCGCACGCCGGTTCGTGGAGCCATGGGGTTCCGTCTGATGCTCGACCAGAAGAAGGTCGGCGCGATCAACCTGTTCAGCGACACCCCGGGCGCATTCGATTCCGACACCGCCGACCACGCCATCATGTTGACGGCGTTCGCGGCGGTGACGGTGTCGGCGATCATCTCCGGCGAAGAAGCAAACACTCTGCGCCGTGGCCTCGAAAGCAATCGCGAGATCGGCAAGGCCATCGGACTGATGATGGTGATGCACGATGTAACCGATGATCAAGCATTCGAGATGCTACGCAAGACCTCTCAGGACATGAACGTCAAGATCGCGGCGCTCGCAACGTCTGTCGTGGAAGCGCACAAGCGCAGCCTCGCTTAACGATTCGCTTCACTCCCGCGCCGGCGGTCCTGGCGCGTCGACGCGCTTGGGAAGCGCGAACACCAGCAGCAGCGCGACCACACCGAACGCCGCGCTGACTGCCATCGCGACCGATGCCGCATGCATGAACCCGCTTGCGACCGTGTCGGGTCCAGTGATGTTCAACGACCCGAACAGCACGCTCCCGATGACGGCGATGCCGACGGCACTACCGATGCGCTGCATCGTCGAGATCACGCCGCTGGCGGCACCCGCGTCCTGCCGATCGACCGTGGCCACGATGAACTGTGCGTTCGGCGCGATGAACGCGCCGTTGCCCAATCCGCCGATCAACAACGGCGCCAACAGCTTCCAGTTGGTCAGCTCGGACGGATCGGTGGTGGCCAGCAGAATCCACATCCAGATCAAGCTGACGGCAACCAAGGACGTTCCGAGGAGTAGGACGGTTCGGCCGAGTCGTTGGGTGAGTTTGTTGCTCTGGGAGGAGGCGATGATGCTGCCGATGGCGAACGGAAGCATCACGACGCCGGAGGAGAGCGCAGAATTGCCGAGACCGGACTGCCACAGCAGCGACAGGGTGAAGAAGATGCTGGTGAAGGACGCGAAGTACACGAGAGCCAGGATGGTGCCGCCGGTGAACGCGGGATGCGCGAAGAGCTTCGGAGGAACCAGTGGGTTGTGACCGCGCTTGGTGTACCGCACCTCCCAGGCGCCGAAGGCCGCGATGAGCAATGCACCGGCGGCGAGTGTGACGTAGGTCCACACCGGCCACCCCTGATCCTGTCCCTCGATCAGCGGAACCAACAGAGCAACGAGTCCTGCGGTGACGAGCAGCAATCCCACCCAGTCGATACCGGTTTCGGACCGAGTCTCGGACTCGACCTCCGACCTGTTCGGTAGCAGGAAGGCAGCGGCAATCAGGCCGACCGCACCGATCGGCAGGTTCACCCAGAAGACACCACGCCAGCCGTTTTCGTTGCCGAACGCCTCGATGATCAATCCACCTGCAATCGGTCCCAGTGCCGTGGACACTCCGATGACAGCGCCCATGATGGCGAACGCTTTACCCCGCACCGGACCGGGGAACAGCAGCTGGATGAACGCGGTGACGGCCGGGACGAAGATGCCGCCCGCAAGTCCTTGGACAATTCTTGCGATCACCAGCTGAAGGTCGTCCTGCGCCAGACCACACGCGAAGCTGGCGACGGTGAACAGCGCGAGGCCTGCGAAGAAGACCCACTTGTGCCCGACGCGATCGCCGATCTTGCCCGCAGGAATCAGTGCCAGGCCGAACGCGAGAGCGTAGCCGGAGATGATCCACGACAACGTCGCCTCGGACGCGTCGAGACTCGTCTCGATGGTCGGCAGCGCGACGTTCACGATCGTCGTGTCGAGGAGCGCCATGAACATGCCGAGCAGCAGCACGATCAGCGCCAGCCAAGCCCGGCGGGGCACCTCCACACCAGGTGTGGACGCGCGGGAGGTGGACTCGGTCATGATGTGCTCAATCCTTCGGTCGATGCGGTTGCGGGAAGTGCGTTCGAGTGCGCTCGTCGTCGACGAGGTTCGGCAATGCCTGGACGAGGCTGTCGTGCCATTCGATCTCGGCCACAAGACGCTTCTCGCGATGTTCGAGCGCGAAGGTCTCGGCGAGGGACAGGTGCGGGCGTGCCCGGGAATTCGCTTCCCGGGTGGTGCGCAGCAGATCTTTCAACAGGTCGACCCTGGCTGCGATGAGCTCGGGAAGTCGGTCGAGACGATCCGGATCGAGCCTGGTGAGAGCCAGATCGAACGGATCAGGACGCAGAACGTAGCCGGTCAAGCCCTCCAGTCGCAGCGCGTCCAGGGCCCGACGGCCCGAGTCGGTGATTGCGTACACCTGCCGCGCCGGGAAGTTTCCCTCCTGTTCGGTCCTGACGTCGGTGATCAATGCCTCCGAATGGAGGCGCTTCAGTGCCCCGTAGAGGCTCCCCACCGAG
>NZ_LVCV01000307.1 GCF_001647195.1 Rhodococcus sp. EPR-157
GAGGATGTACAGGCGGATGGACGACACGCGACTACTCTCACACGAGTAGTCGCGGATGTCAAAGCCCTGACCAGCGCATATGTCCTGTTCGTCACATTCGTTCGGTTGCACCTTGGGTGAAACTTCGAAAACATCACGGGCGTTCAGGACACACGGTGAGGACAACGTCACGTCGGGCTAACGGACGTGTCATCGACCTGAATCCTGCACTGAGGATGGTGGGTGTCGTGGGAACAGGAACAGTCGAGACCGGCGTGGACACCGTCAAGACGGTGTGCGCGTACTGCGGTGTCGGCTGTGGGATGACGTTGCAGATCTCCAAGCGTCCCGACGAACCTGCAACCATCGTCAAATCCGTCGGCGACAAGTCACATCCCACGAACCTCGGGCGCTTGTGCACGAAGGGATCGACCACCTCGGACATGCTCGCGGCACCGGGCCGACTCGAGACCGCCCGAACCCGCGCTTCCCGAGGCGACGACTTCGAATCAGCCGACACCGCGTCGACCATCGCCAGTACCGCGAAGAAGCTGCGAGCAATCCTCGACGAACACGGTCCGGACGCGCTCGGTCTCTACGTGTCGGGACAGATGTCCTTCGAGGCGCAATACCTCTCGAACAAGCTCGCGAAAGGGTTCATCGGCACCAACCAGATCGAATCGAATTCGCGCTTGTGCATGGCCAGTGCAGGAACCGGATACAAGTTGTCGCTCGGGGCGGACGGGCCACCGGGGTCGTACGACGACTTCGATCACGCCGACGTCTTCTTGGTGACCGGCGCCAACATGGCCGACTGCCATCCGATTCTGTTCCTCCGGATGATGGACCGCGTCAAGCAGGGCGCCAAGTTGATCGTCGTCGACCCCCGCCGAAACGCCACCGCGGACAAAGCCCACCTTCACCTGCAGATCGCACCCGGAACCGATCTCGATCTGCTCAACGGTCTTCTCCACCTGCTCGTCGCCGACGGGCACACCGATCAGGATTTCATCGACGAGTTCACCGACGGCTGGGACGCCATGGAGGACTTCCTCCCCGATTACACACCCGAGCGGGTCAGCGCCAAGACCGGCATACCGGAAGAGTCGATTCGCACTGCCGCACAGTGGATCGGCGAGTCCGACAACTGGATGAGTTGCTGGACAATGGGACTGAACCAGTCCACGCACGGCACCTGGAACACCAATGCACTGGTCAATCTCCATCTCGCCACGGGTGCCATCTGTCGCACCGGCAGCGGGCCGTTCTCCCTCACCGGGCAACCGAATGCCATGGGCGGGCGCGAGATGGGATACATGGGGCCAGGGCTTCCCGGACAACGCGCAGTCCTGTCCGCGGACGACCGCGCATACGTCGAGGAGAAGTGGAATCTGCCTGCCGGGACGCTACGCACCGACGTCGGCGGTGGCACCATCGACCTGTTCTCACGAATGGCCGACGGTGACATCAAGGCCTGCTGGGTGATCTGCACCAATCCCGTTGCCTCGGTCGCCAATAGAAGAACGGTCATCGCAGGCCTCGAACGTGCCGAATTGGTGATCACACAGGACGCATTCGCAGACACCGAGACCAACGGATACGCCGACGTCGTACTCCCCGCCTCGCTGTGGACCGAGTCCGAGGGCGTCATGATCAACTCCGAACGCACCCTCACCCTGTTCCAGAAGGCCGTGGACGCGCCGGGGCAAGCCATGCCGGACTGGCAGATCATTGCGATGATGGCGTGCGAACTCGGCTATGCAGAGGACTTCACGTACTCGAGCGCCGAGGAAATCTTCGAGGAAATCAAGGGATTCTCCAACCCTCGGACCGGCTACGACCTGCGCGGTGCAACGTACTCACGTCTGCGCGACACGCCACTGCAGTGGCCGTGCCCTCCGGAAGACGTCGACGACAACGACCGGCACCCGATCAGATACCTGAACGACGGAATCAGTCAGTCGCTCCGAACGCACGAGGACGGAACCGTCCCGAAATTGTCGTTCCCGACTCCGACCGGACGCGCACAGTTCTTCGCCCGCCCGTCGATGGCACCGGCGGAGATGCCCGACGACGACTACCCGTTCCTGCTCAACACCGGGCGCCTGCAACATCAGTGGCACACGATGACCAAAACGGGAAAGGTCGACAAACTCAACAAGCTGAACCCCGGCCCGTTCGTCGAGATTCACCCCACCGACGCCACACGACTCGAAATCGCTGCCGGTGACCGTATCGAGGTTGCGTCACGTCGTGGTCGAGCGGTACTCCCCGCCGTCGTAAGCGACCGCGTCCGACCGGGAGATTGCTTCGCGCCGTTCCACTGGAACGACCTGTTCGGCGAATACCTGTCGATCAATGCGGTCACCAACGACGCCATCGATCCGCTGTCGCAGCAACCGGAATTCAAAGTGTGCGCCGTGACTCTGACGAAAGTGGCTGCTGCACAGCCGCCATCGAATCGAGGAGCGTCAGGAACGCCCCTGTCACCGATCGATGCACTCACCGAGCTCGTCGGCGACTGCGCCGGTCCTCCCCTGCCGCTTCCGGTCGTCGAGCAGCGTTTCATCGCCGGGTTCCTCGCGGGCCTACGAGCTGGTGCAGCCTCCCCTGGCGTACCGACGCTGCCGGC
>NZ_LVCV01000308.1 GCF_001647195.1 Rhodococcus sp. EPR-157
GCGCAAGAAGACACGAAACAAGTCCTCGTGCTGTGGGCGTCGCAGACCGGCAACGCCGAAGAGTTCGCGTTCGGCTGCGTCGAACAGCTCCGGAGCGCAGGAATGACGGTCCGCGAGCATGTCATGGAAGACTTCTCGCCGTCCGAATTGACTGACTACAACGACGTGTTGCTGATCAGCAGCACCACCGGTGACGGTGAAGCGCCCGACAACGGGACGACGTTTCTCGACGGCCTGTCCGGTGATTCAGCACCGGATCTGAGCGGCATCCGGTTCTCGGTGCTCGCATTCGGTGATTCGAGCTATGCCGACTTCTGCGGCAACGGTCGCCGCCTCGACAGTCGATTCGCCGAACTCGGCGCCGCGCGACTCGTCGGCCGCGTGGACTGCGAACCGGACCACGAGGAAGCGTCGTCGACGTGGCTCGAGCGGGTGCTCTCGAAGCTAGCGCCGTCCGACGCCGCCAGCACGGCACCCGCGCAGTCTCATCGTCCAGCTGCCACCACGTACGGCAAGAAGGCACCGCTGCCCACCGCACTCGTGCGCAATACACCACTGAACGCGCCCGGGTCCACGAAAGACGTGCGCCAGTTCGGTTTTCACCTACCTGAGGGCACACTGAGCTACGAGGCCGGCGACGCTCTCGGTGTGTGGCCGCGCAACAGCGATGCACTCGTCGACGAATGGCTCCAAGCGACCGGGCTGGGTGGAGACACCGTCGTCGACATCACGGGGCATGATCCGATGCCGCTCCGGCTGGCACTGCGCGATCGGCTCGAGATCGCCAAGGCAACGCCCGACCTACTCCGATTCGTCCAAACTCGCACCCGGGACGCAGATCTCGAGCGGCTGCTGATGCCCGAGAACAAGGGCGCGTTGGCGGATTGGGTGTGGGGACGTCAATCCATCGACGTCCTGACCCATGCGCCGGTGCGCGCCGGCGTCGACGACTGGCTGACGGTACTGAAACCTCTTCAACCGCGACTGTATTCGATCTCTTCGAGCCCCAAGGAGAATCCGAACGAGGTGCAGCTGACGGTATCGACCGTGCGCTACAACGTGCACGGCGTGCCGCGGCGTGGAGTGTGCTCCACATATCTGGCCGATCACGCCGCGGGCGAGGACGTCGGAATATTCGTGCAGAAGTCGTCGCACTTCAAGCCACCCGAGGATCCGGCCGTACCCATGATCATGGTGGGGCCAGGAACCGGCGTGGCGCCATTCCGGGCGTTCCTCCATGAGCGGCGCGCACTCGGCCACTCAGGACCGAACTGGCTGTTCTTCGGCGAGCAGCATGCGGCAACCGATTTCTACTATCGCGACGAACTGACGAGCATGCTCGACGGTGGATCTCTGGCGCGTCTCGATGTGGCGTTCTCACGTGACCAATCATCGAAGGTCTACGTGCAGGATCGAATGACCGAGAACGGCGCAGAGGTGTGGAAATGGCTCCAGCAGGGGGCTCACTTCTACGTGTGCGGCGACGCGACGCGCATGGCCAAGGACGTCGACAACGCACTGAAAGGCATTGTCGCTCAGCACGGAAAGCTCGCCCCGTCGAGCGCCGAGGCGTACGTGAGGGCCCTCTCGGCCGAGAAGCGGTACGTCCGGGACGTCTACTGAGGTAAGCGGGTGACGCGGTGTCCGCGAGGTGACTAATGTCGCCTCCATGACCACACTGATCGACCGTCCGAACACAGCATTGCTCGTAGTCGATGTCCAGAACGATGTCATGGCCTCCTCGATCGAGTCCGACGCCGTCGTGTCTCGAATCGCCGAGCTTATTACGAGGGCGCGTGCGTCGTCCGTGCCTGTCGTATGGGTCCAGCATTCGTCCGAACAGCTGGTTCCAGAGTCGACTGGGTGGCAATACGTTCCCGAGCTCACCAGAGACGAGTCCGAGCCCCTGATCCACAAGACATTCGGCGACTCGTTCGAGGAAACTGAGCTGGAGTCGGTTCTCGCTGAGCTGGCCGTCGGCGCACTCGTCGTGGCCGGAGCACAAACCGACTTCTGCATTCGCAGCACACTGCACGGCGCACTGGCCCGCGGTTACGACGCCACTCTCGTCAGCGACGCGCACACCACCGAGGACCTGAGCGAGTGGGGCGCTCCCCCGCCGACGCAGGTCATCGCGCACACCAACCTCTACTGGAACAACCAGCGAGCTCCGGGCAGGACGACCGGAGCGGTGCGGGCCGAGGACATCCGTTTCGATCAGTAGATCCAAGAGACCTAACCGTCGTGTCCGATCACTGATCGCCCAGGAAGTCCTTCGCCACCGCCGCGGGCGCGAAGACCAACCAACCGTCGGTGAGCAGCTCGCGTAGCTCCTCTATGTCCGCCGCTTCCAGCTGAACCAGGACCGCCGAGAATCCGTCGAAATGGCTTATCGTGAAGCATGATTGCGGATGCGCCGTCAGGATCGCTTCCTTGTCCCCCAGGTCCTCGGTGCGGATTCCCAGTATCGGTCCCGACGGCGGCGTCTCGTCCCCGAATCGCTTGATGTCGGCTTTGCTGAACGGCCGCTCCCACGCGAAGACCTTGCCGCCGACCGACCACGCCCTGTTTCCGTAGCTCGTACCGGTGGATACTTCGGGCAGCTCGCTCACCAATCGTTCCACGTCGTCCAGCGTCGCCATGGCTCGAGGATAGTGCGCGGCTCTAGCCTGCGTAGCTGGAAATCTGAATGAGATTGCCGCAGGTGTCGTCGAACGTCGCGACGGTGACCGGGCCCATCTCAGTAGGTTTCTGAGTGAACACGACGCCGAGAGCGAGGAGACGTTCGTACTCGGCCTGTACGTTCTCGACGGCGAACGAGGTGGCGGGAATGCCGGCTTCCATGAGCGCATCCCGGAACGGCTTCACCGCAGGATGCTCGGCCGGTTCGAGTCCGAGTTCCGGCCCGTCCTCGTTGCCGGGGCTGACCAGGGTGAGCCACGAGTGTTCCCCCATGGGGATCTCGTGCTTGACCACGAACCCGAGGATTTCGGTGTAGAAGTCACGGGCTTTGTTCTGATCGGTGACCATCAGACTGGAGATGTAGATCTTCATGACAGTTCCTTCGGCTCAGTATGATTCGGGGAGGTCCATCGCTCGGCGATGCGTGCCAGCGGTCCGGTGTCGAGAAAGTGAAACTTGTAGCGGCCCTTACGTTCCACTCGGACGAGCCCCGCCGCTTCGAGGACATCCAAGTGCTGCGAGACCGCTTGCCTCGACGAGGACATGCCGTGTATCGAGATCAACCTGGTGCACAGCTCGAACAGTGTCTGCTCGTCTCTGAGGACCAACTCGTCGAGGATCACTCGGCGGGTCGGGTCCGACAGAGCTTTGAACAACTCGGCAACTCCCGGCTCCTCGGGCATGCATCGACAATAGGCAAGTGATTGCTTGCATGTCAATCCACGGCTAACGTCGGAGCCATGGCCGAGCAACCCGAGTGCACCGACGACGGTCTTTTGCATAGTGATCAAAGGCCGCCGTTGGCGCGCGACCGACCCCGCCATCCCCGAGGAACGCGGCACGGAACTGCGATCGATCTTGATGGCGTGGAGACGCGACGTCCGCGCCACGGACGGCGCACCCGAGTCGCGAGCCGGTGTACAAGCAGCCAAAGTCGCGCTCGGCGAACGCGGTACACCGTGGTGGGAGCAATCCGACGACGAACGGCGTGCGCGGTGGGAAACCGAAGTCCCCCGCCCGGATAGCTAACCCATCACTCGGCTGTTCGGTACAACCGCCAGAACCAGAAGGCCGACGCGGCGAGCATCAGCCCGCCCGATCCATATGCGCCCACCACGATCAGGCACGCCCCCACCCCGCACAGCAGAACGATTGCCGCCAGCTGTAGACCATCGCCCCATGCCACAGCATCCGAGCTTAGACCGATATTCGACGGCTGGAGGCTCGGCATACGTGGCGGGTTCGATGCTTCAGCGGGCGGTCCCCGATCTACCGGACATGTGCTCGCGCATTCGCTGATAGCTTCGGCCGATCGCGTCGACATCGTCCACCGAAAGGAGATCGAACATGTTCTCCCGCACGGCTGCTACGTGACCCGGGCTGGCCGCCGTCAGCTTTGCCATACCGGCATCGGTCAGCTCGGCGGACATTCCGCGTTTGTCCTCTTCGAACTTGACGCGAACAACCCAGCCGGCGTCCACCAAGCGGCTGGTTGCACGAGTAACCCCGCTTCGGGTGGTGGTGACAGCGTCCGCCAGTTCACTCATGCGGAGCCGTCGTTCCGGCGCCTCGGACAACACGACGAGCAACTCGAAATCGGTGAACGAGATACCGGCGTCACGGGTCAGTTGGTTGTCCAGAGTGCGAACGAGGAGCCGTGTCGCTTCGAGGTACGCGCGCCAGGCGTGCTGCTCGTGAGGTTCGAGCCATCGCGTCGCGTTCATGACCGAAAGCATATTCGTCATATAATTGACGCGGCAACTATCCGCGCTGCCCGGAGCGCGCCACCACGAGGAGTTCGGCCATGAACACGACAGACGAGAACCGACGTTCCCTGCATCACGCGAACGAACGCGAACGAATCAAAGCCCAGTATCTGGTTCCCAAGAGTGAACGTCCGACATCGTCCGCGCGCGGACTGCACCACACGGCACTGATCAGCAGTGACGTCCAGCGAACGGTGGAGTTCTATCAGGGCGTGTTGGAGTTCCCGCTGACGGAATTGATCGAGAACCGCGACTACCCGGGGTCGTCGCACTTCTTCTTCGACATCGGCAATGGCAACCTCCTCGCATTCTTCGACTTTCCGGGGTTGGACGTCGGGCCGTATCAGGAAGTACTCGGCGGACTGCACCACGTAGCGATCAGCGTCGAACCGGACCGCTGGGAGAAGCTGCGCGCCAAGTTGATCGATGCCGGCATCGAACTGGCCGAGCACAGCGAGGTATCGCTCTATTTCCGCGACGCCGACGGCGCCCGCATCGAACTGATTGCCGATCCGCTCGGCGAGATGTACGGAAATCACGTGCTGTGAAGGGCATTCCGGGGCAGGACATCGGGCCGACGGTCACCGAGTTGCTGGCGGAGTTGCTCTCGCTCGACGACCCCAAGTTCCGACAGGTCAATGCCAAGCACGGTGACGACCACGGTGTGAATCTCAGCGCTCTGCGCGCGATCGCCAGGCGATTGAAGACCCAGCACGAACTTGCACGCGCGTTATGGGCCACCGAAGACACCGCAGCGAGACTCCTGGCACTGCTGATCTGTCGCCCCAAGCTGTACGAGCGTGACGAGTTGGACTCCATGATTCGGGACGCACGCACTCCGAAGGTGCACGACTGGCTCGTCAATTACGCAGTGAAGAAGAATCCGCATTCGGAGGAACTACGCCTACTGTGGATCGATGATCCGGATGCGGCCGTCGCCAGCGCCGGTTGGGCGCTGACGACGAATCGAGTCGCGAAACGTCCCGACGGTCTTGACCTTTCATCGCTACTCGACGTCATCGAGTCAGACATGAAAGACGCACCCGACCGCTTGCAGTGGGCGATGAACCATTGCCTCGCGCAGATCGGCATCGAGCACGCCGACCTCCGGGCTCGCGCACTCGACATCGGGGAACGGTTGAGGGTGCTCGAGGACTACCCAACGCCCCCGAACTGCACTTCACCCTTCGCTCCGACCTGGATCAACGAAATGGTGAGCCGACGATCCTGACCCGCAGGTCACGCACGCCCGAAGTGGGCGATCGTGTCGCGCACCAAACCGTCGAGAAGGACCTTCTTGTTCAGTGGTTGAGTCACGGCCAAAAGGACCCCCAGGCCAGGCCTGGCCTCCAAGGCGAAGCGCCAGACGAACCGACAGCCTGTCGCGGTAGGAGTGATCTGGTAGTCCTCCGCAAACACTCCGAAGAGCGGCAGACTCGCACTCTCGACGTAGAACGAATGACGCCGATTGCTCTCATCCCATTCGAAGAACCGCTCGTTCAAGCGCAGGAGCCGAGCGACGACGACGTTGCGAGTAGTTCCGCTCCCGAACGGGCGGCCGGAGGTGTACTGCCCCTTCAACGCCGAACACCACGCCAACGGCTGGTCTGCCGTGAGGCCGGCCCAGACGGTGTCCGCATCCGCCGCGAGGTCCAGCGTGTACGTGTAGGTGTACTTCGCCGTCTCGAAAATGCTGTGGTCAGATACCGGCTGCAAGTGAAAGCGAGCCATCGAACAACCCCTTTCCGGGGACATCGTCGCGTGAATGGTCCGCCCCATCAGATCAGAGAGCGTCGGTGCGCGTTCGGTCGGTCCGGCCACTGCGACGACTTCTACTTCTTGGGGACTCGCAGGATCAGTGCATCACCCTGACCACCGCCACCACACAACGCCGCCGCACCGACACCACCACCACGACGCGCCAACTCCAACGCCACATGCAACGCAATCCGAGCACCCGACATCCCCAACGGATGCCCGATCGCAATCGCACCACCGTTCACATTGACCCGATCCTCCGAGATACCCAACTCACGCATCGACGCAATACCCACCGCAGCAAACGCCTCGTTGATCTCCACCACATCCAAATCCACCGGATCGATCCCCTCCCGCGCACACGCCTTCACAATCGCCCGCGCCGGCTGCAACTGCAACGACGAATCCGGACCCGCCACCACCCCATGCGCACCGATCTCCGCCAACCACGCCAGCCCCAAACTCTCCGCCTTCGCCCGACTCATCACCACCACCGCACACGCACCATCATTGATCGTCGACGCATTACCCGCCGTGATCGTCCCCGACGCACCGAAAGCCGGACGCAACCTCCCCAACGACTCCACCGTCGTATCCGCCCGGATCCCCTCATCCTGCGCAAACACCACCGGATCACCCTTACGCTGCGGAACCTCTACCGACACCACCTCCTCGTCGAACACCCCGTTCTTCCACGCCGCAGCCGCACGCTGATGCGACGCCGCCGCGAACGCATCCTGCTCCTCACGACTACACGCAACCGCA
>NZ_LVCV01000309.1 GCF_001647195.1 Rhodococcus sp. EPR-157
ACGATCGCCGTGATCTGCTCATGCTGGTCGGACTCATTTCAGTAGATCCCTATTCTAAGCGGGTCCACTGTCCGAAATCCCTGGGCCGATCATTGTTCATGGACTGCTCGATCCTGGTGAGGTAACCGAGCCCCTCGGTATCTCCGAGGTGGCCGAACTGCTCGATGTTTCACCACACACGCTGCGCTACTACGAGAGATGCGGGCTGATCGAGGTGGACCGCGATGCGCACGGTCACCGGCAGTACGACGCCGCGGCGGTGCGTAGGCTCGTCTTTCTCTCGCGAATGCGACTGTCGGGCATGCCGATGCGGGACCTGCAGCAGTACGTCGAACTCGTCGACCGCGGGGAGTCCACTGTCCCCGAACGGCTCGACATCCTCCTCGAACACCGCGACACCATCCGTCGGCAGATCCGAGAGCTTCAATTATCCTTGGTGGCAACCGAATACAAGATCGCCACCTATGGTGGAGCAACGGGGCCCTAGCGTCACTCAAGAAGCTGCGAGAACCGCCTTGATGGACGCGTCGAGGATGTCGATTCCGTCGTGCAGTTCGTCCTCGCTCGTCGTCAACGGGGGCGCGATTCGGAAGATGCCTCCCATGCCGGGTAGTTGCACGATGTTGAGGTGCAGCCCGCGTTCGAGGCACTCAGTTGTCACGGCCTGTCCCAGGGCGTCGGCAGGCGCCTTGGTGGCTTTGTCGGTGACGAACTCGATCCCTCGCAGCAACCCGCGGCCTCGAACATCACCGACCACCTCGTAGGTATCGCGCAGCGCGTCGAGTCGATCCACGAGTTGCTCGCCCAACTTCGCGGCGCGTTCGACCAAGCTGTCGCGTTCGATGACGTCGAGGACGGTGTTGGCAACAGTGGCGGCGAGGGGATCGGACGCATGCGTGGTGAGGAACAAGAACCCACGCTCGCGACACACCTCCTCGATCCTGTCGCCGGTGACGACGGCGGCCACCGGAAGGCCGGCGCCGAGTGTCTTCGACAGCGTCAGAATGTCCGGCACGACGCCGTCACGCTCGAACGCATACATCTGACCGGTCCGACCGAGTCCGGTCTGGGCTTCATCGAGGATGAGCAGCATCCCGCGCTCGACACACAACTCCTTCAGACGCGTGAGATAGCCGACAGGCGGATCGATGATGCCTCCGGACGACAGGATCGGTTCGACCAGGCATGCCGCGAGCGCGCCGGTCGACTGCCTGTCCACCAACGAGAAGCCATACGCCAGTTCGGTTTCCCAGTCATAGGAGCCGTCGGTATGCCGGAACTGTGGGCGATAGAAGTCCGGGGTCGGCAGGGTCAGATTGCCCGGCATCGTCGGGCCATATCCTCGGCGGCCGGCGGAGAAGGTTGCTGCTGCGGCGCCAGAGGTCATGCCGTGCCAGGACCGGTCGAAAGAGACGACCTCGTACCCACCGGTGTAGAGCTTGGCCATCTTGAGCGCGGCCTCGTTGGCCTCGGCGCCGGTTGTCAGCAGCAGTGTTCTGGTCAAGTCCGCAGGCAAGGTTGCCGCAAGCTTCTTCGCCAAATCCACCACCGGCCTGCTCAGCATGCCGCTGAACAGGTGGTCGAGTGTTGCGACCGACTCGGACACCGCCCTGACGATATCGGGGTGAGAGTGACCGAGCACCGCGCTCATCTGCCCCGAAGTGAAGTCGAGGATTGCGCGACCCTCGCTGTCGTACACGTACGCCCCTGCTGCACGCTCGATGATGCGAGGGGTGAAGCTAGTGCCGTAACGAACGAGATGGCGATCGGCATCGTCCCAGAAGCTCTCGGTGCTCACGGCGTCTCCTCGGGTGTGGTCGGCCGGTGCCGGCTGTCGTGCGAACGACCACAGAATAGCCCGCGCCGCGATTCTTCATAGGAACGAACTTGACGCCGCGCCTGACAATTCGGTGACCAATGCTCGGATCGACGGGCTCGACTGTGCGCTACGACGCCACGCTGCATGCACCTCTCGCGTCGGTGGCCGCTGCAGTGCCAGTGCGACGAGATCATCTCCGAGAGGCGGGCGGGCGAGGCGGGGGATGAGTGCGATCACATTCGTGGATGCAACCAATGCGAGTTGGCTGGAGAAGTCGTCGACGAGATGTCGAACGTCAGGAGCCTCGGGGAGGTCCGCTACCAGCCGTCGAAACCATTGGTGACACACGGTTCCCGATGGGCTCGTCACCCATGAGTGGCCCTGCAGTGCAGCGGGAGTCAGCGGCAGAGTGAGCTGTGCGAGGGGATGTCGTCGGTGTACGACGATGTCGCCGAAGTCGGTGTGTACGAGGCTCCGATCGAGCGAGACAGGCATCGGTGCGGGCAGACCGTCCGCGTCGTGGACCAGCGCGACATCGGCGGATCCGGTGTCCACGCTGTGCAGTGCGCGCTCGGGATCCTGCTCGGTGATTCGGATTTCGAGATCCGGGCACTCGCTCGCCAGCCTGCCCGCCGCGGTCGCCAGTAGGCCGCGAATGGCGGTCGAGAAAGCGACGATGCGCAGGGTGCCCCGCGGATCGCCTTCGGCCACGGACTGCGCTGCCCCCGCGCACCGCTCGAGGGCGTCGAACACGTCGGGGGACGAGTCGACGATGGCCCGGCCTGCGGGCGTCAGCACGACTCCCCGGCCCGCAGGTGCGAGCACCTCGACCCCGACTTGGCGTTCCAGTCGTTTGATCTGCTGCGACACCGCGGATGCGGTGAATCCGAGTTCGCGGGCTGCCCGCGCCAGAGTCCCGAGCGCGGCAACCGTGCGCAGCGCGTGCAATGCGGCAACATCGATCATGAAGCAAGATTACGCAATATTGCGAAGAAAGCATCGCTGGACCATTGGTATCGGAGTGCGCACACTCGGCCTATGAACAGTGAACAGCTTTTCGGGTCCAACCTCGTCGCCATGGTCACGCCGATGGACGCTCGCCATGGTGTGGATGGATCCAGCCTGGACCGGCTCGTCGAACACTTGATTGACACCCGGTGCGACGGCATCGTCGTGGCAGGCACGGCAGGTGAGGCACCCACGCTCACCGATACCGAGACGGCGGGGCTGATCGAATCGGTGGCTGCGAAGGCGAACGGCCGAGCACGGGTGATCGCTGGCGTCGGCACCAACGACACTGCATCGAGCGTCGAACGTGCTCGTCGGGCTGAGGCGGCGGGAGCGGATGCGCTGCTGGTCGTCTGCCCGTACTACTCGCGGCCGACGCAGGCCGGAATCGTTGCTCATTGCGTAGCAGTGGCCGACGCGACGGACCTGCCGGTGATGCTTTACGACGTCCCTGCACGCACGGGGACCGCGATGGACGCGGCGACACTCGTCGAACTTGCGGGTCACCCGAACATTCGCGCTGTCAAAGACGCGAAAGGCGATCTGTTCGAGGCCATGTCAGTGATGTCGCGGACTTCGCTCGACTACTACTGCGGCATCGACGAGCTGAACTTGCCGTACCTTGCCATCGGTGCAACGGGACTCGTCAGCGTCGTGGGAAACGTTGTGGCAGAACAGAACGGCGAACTTATATATCTGGTCCGTGACGGCGATCTCGTATCGGCTCGTCGTCTGCAGTCGCGACTGCTGCCGTTCGCCGATGCAGTCATGAGGACATCGCAGGGGGCAATCATGGCAAAGGTCGCACTACACGCCGTCGGTATCATCGACTATGCGGCAGTGCGACTTCCGCTGGTCGAGTCCCCGCAGGAGCACGTGCAGCGGCTAACGGCGACACTTGCTCACTTGCCGACTAGGTCCATTGCAGCTCGCACGTGATAGCTCTCGACTATTCCGATGCACGTTCTTTCGATTGTTGATTGCGCACAATGTGCAGCGGCACACCAACTGCGCAAAAGACAGATCGAACACACTGCGTAGAAGCAACCCTTTTGTCCTGTTCGAGGCCTCCCAGTCGGATGCAGAAGGCTGCCACCGGTCGAACCGGGTTACTGTGACTGCAAGAACCGGATAAAAAGGGTGTGGGATGAGCGTCGACAGAGAAACCGGCAGTGCGCCGTGGCAGTCCGAGGAATCACCTCGGCCCCGACGGGCGATACTGCCTGCCGACGACGCGTTCTACACCGCGCCGGAAGGCTTCGAAACGGCTGAGCCAGGGACCGTTCTGCGTCATCGTGAGGTCGAGGTCGCCCTGTACGGATCGATCCCGCAGCAGGTCGATGCGTGGCAACTGCTGTATCGAACCAACGATCTCCACGACAACCCGCAGGTCAGCGTCACGACGATCTTGATGCAGCGCGGAAGCGTCGCGGAAGCTCCTCGTCTGTTGTCCTATCAGTGCGCCATCGATGCCGTGTCGTCCGTGTGCTTCCCGTCGTATGCACTGCAGCGCGGCGCGAAGGCATGGGGAGCTGTACCGCAGTTCGAGTTCGTACTCGTGTTGCACGCGTTGCGCCGCGGCTGGGTCATCTCCCTTCCTGACCACGAGGGGCCGGACGGGCACTGGGGATCACCCCGCGAGCCCGGATACTGCACGCTCGACGCAGTGCGGGCGTCGCTGAGATTCGCGCCACTCGGATTGTCGTACGACACTCCGGTCGGACTGTGGGGATACTCCGGTGGCGGACTGGCGACGTCGTGGGCCGCCGAGATGGCCGAGACATATGCGCCCGAGATCGACATCGTCGGTGCCGCCCTCGGATCACCCGTCGGAGACCCCGCGTCAGCCTTCATGCGGCTCAACGCGACGCTGCATGCGGGACTGCCCACGTTGGTGGTCGAAGGTCTTCGGCGTACCTACCCTGACCTGGACCGCGTCGTGCGTGAACACGTCAACGCCGAAGGTCTGGCACTGCTCGACTCCGTCGACGACCTCACCACCGTCGCGGCAGTCCGGAAACTCGCGCGACACGACCTCGACAGGTACATCGACATCCCGCTGGCGGACCTGCTGGCCAAGCCCGAAATTCTCGACGTGTTCGAGGAGATTCAACCGGGGCGTATCGCTCCCGCCGTACCGATGCTCGTCGTCCAGGCGGTACACGACCAGATCATCGCGATCGACGACGTCGACGGACAGGTGGATCGCTACCTCGACAACGGCGCACACGTGACGTACCTGCGTGATCGGCTCAGCGAGCACCTGTCGCTGCATCCACTGTCGGCACCGCTGACGCTCGACTGGCTGCAGGACAGGTTCGACGGTCAGCCGGTACCACCGTCAGGCATCACGACGGTCTGGTCGACGGCATCGTCGTTCGGGGCGGTGCGAGATCTGTTCGCGTTGGCATGGTCGACGACGTTGGCGTTGCTGGGTCGCCAACTCTGACTCCAGTTGGTCTGGGAGGCTCCGCCTCCAGTGGCGCGGTTGAGTGCACTGGGCTGCACTCAACCGCGCCACTGCGGCGGAGCCGCACCACTGCACGACTGGTTCGGAGCGCCACTGCACGACTGGTGCGGAGCGCCACTAAGGTTTTCGCATGACCGACAAGACGCGCTCACCGTGGCTCCTGCTGGTGCTCTCGTTCGGAGCAGGCGCAACCGACGCGTTCGCGTTCCTGGCTCTGGGTGGAATCTTCACTGCCAACATGACCGGCAACCTGGTGTTGGTCGGACTAGTAGGACGAGACGACTACCTCGCCACTTTGGTCGGAGCGGCAGTGTCGATCGCTGTGTTCTTCGTCGTGCTTCTCGTCGGATTCCGCTACGCGCACACGACGACTCGATCACCCGTTCGGTCGACGAGAATGTTGCTCGGCGTGGCGGCGGGAGTCCAGGTCGCGAGCCTCGCGGCCTGGTGGATATTGGACAGTCCGACCGATCCGATCATCGTCGACGGACTCGTCGCGCTGTCGGCGGCGGCGATGGCACTCCAGACAGTCGTCGCACGCACGTCCGCGGTAGGTGGTGGGCTGTCGACGACATTCGTCACCGGAACGATGGTGAACGTCGTCGACGATCTTGCCCGCGGTGACACCGAATACCTGGCGCTGCGGATCGGTGCTATCGCAGCGCTGGTCGTCGGATCGTTTGCGGGAGCAGTATCGATTTTCACCGCGCCGCAACACGGGCCGATAGTGTCCGTCGTGACTGGCTGTACTGCGTTGGCACTGGCCGTGTTCGGAGTTCGCCGGTCGAAGCGCGCGGCGAGCTAGCACCTTTTTTGCCGATCTAGCACAGGCGCTAGGACGTGAAAACCCGTGCCAGCTTTGCAAAAACCGTGCTAGCTCGGCAAACCTAGCTCGGCGGCAGAACCTAAGTCGGCGCTCCGGGCATCCGATCCGCACCCCAGCTACGCTCGATGTACCCGACCGTCGTCTCGATGCCTTCAGCGGGGACCTTCTCCGGCTCGCCATGTTCGAGCGGATCGGTGTGGAAAATGTACAGCCGAGATGCGAACTGCTCGAACGGAAGTGAGCCCTCGCCCGCTCGTTCGCCGTTGCTCGCCGTCCCGACTACGACGCCGTCTCCCCAATCCTGTCCGCTGTCGTTGTTGGGGTTGAAGAAGTAGACCCGCATGACAGCATCGGGATCGAGTGCGACGCGCAAGATCGTGATGGCATGCCAGCCGACGTACCGAGCTGCGCTGTCGGTGACGGCAATCCCCGCCGGTTGCGGGTGGACCAGAGGCTGACCGCCGTTGTACTCCAAGTGATACGACGCGTAGAACCCACGCAGGAACTCGTCGAGATCGATCAGCTTTCCGGTCTCGACGTCGACGTTGATGTTGAATCCGCGCGCCGACCACCACCCGTGGAACTCGGGGTTGACCCAGCGATGCGGATCGCCCGGCCGATCTGCGCACTGCCTGATCATCTCGGCGTAGATACGGTCGAGGTGCGGCACCACGAGCTGTGACACGGGATCGAGGTCCACCGGTGAGGAAGTCGCGACTCCTCCCGAGCTGTCGTTGGACGAGAGCGGCTGACCCTCGAAGTGCATCACGATCTCGTCGTCGCGCGCCGCCCAGACGACCATCTGCAGCAGGTAGTCCGGGTCGTTGTACGCCCACATCGACAGTGCCCGTGCGGATTGACAGGTCGGATTGTCGCCCTGTCCGATGCCGAGGGGTTGCCCGAGCATCGACAGCAAACCACCGAGCAACCTGGCCTCGGGCTCCGGAGTCGGTCCGAAGATGTCGAGCAGGCGTCGACGAACCTCGGGCGCGAGACGGAGAGCCAGTTGGCGCCACAGTGACGGAACAATCGGGGGCTGGTGCAGAATTCCGCGGTCGAGAAGTAGCGCGATTCCGTACAGGCATTGTGCGGATTCGGGGTGCACGGCCTCGACGATCAAGCAGTGCACCAACTCTGGATATCGCTGCAGGCAGGTCCGACCGGTTTCGGAGACACCGAGCGCCTCGCCGAGCAGGTACGTGTTGTGCTCGATCAGGAAGCGCGCAAGCGTCGCGTGGTACGGCGAAACGAGGCCGGTGTCGTGCATGGCGCGCGCAAAACCGCGCGCCTCGAACTCCAGACCCTCGGCGTCCATCGCGCCGAGACGCGAGCGGTAGACGTCGACGCCAGGATCCTCACGGCACGCCTCGGTCGGCCCGAACAACGCCGAGATCAGACGATCGAGTCCTTGGCCTGATGCGCCGAGATCGACGTCGGGATCTTCTCGGTACACCGCGATGCGAGTGACCATCGCCTTGACGTGATCGACCTGAATCGGCCGCTGGCGCAACACGCGCCAGATCTCGTCGCCGAGTTCTCCGAGCACGCTGTCGTAGCCGATCTGGTCAGCGACGTACGCGAACAGGTCACGAATCAGATGCGCTACGCGGCCGAGTCGAACTCGCTCGGCCTCCGACGGCGACGAGAACAACACTTCCAGGTTCATCGCCAGAATCTGCGACAGGAACCGCTTCGCGTCCTCGGCGCTGATCGCCGGATGGTCGTACTCGCCCGCGGCGATCGCGACCAACCGCAGCTCGCTGGTTGCCTCGAGTACGACCGTGTCGATCACGCCGCTGCGCAAACTCGGTCCGACGAAGCCCGGCACAAGGATATCCGGGTGTGCCCAGTCGGTACCGATGAACAAACCCGCTTCGTCGAGAACTGCAGCGCGGGAACGAACTTCGGCGCATCCACCCGGACGCGTCAATACCCGATGAAGCGAGTCGAGGACTCGTCGTACCTTCGTGCCCTTGGAGAAGTCCGGCGCGGCAGCCAGTGCGTCGGTGGCGTGATCGAGCTGCGCAAGTCGCGTTACCAGCGCTTGGTCGACGGGCGCGTCCAGTGTTTGCGACGGTCCGTTGTCGGCGTTCCCGAGATCCTGCCTCACACGTAGAAGTCCAGTTCTTCCTGGTGCTTCAACAGATCCCGCATTCGGTAGGGGTCGTCGCCGAAGAAATACAGCAGACCCCAGTGAGTTCCGAACGCCGTCCGCTTGGTGACGGTCTCCTCGACCGGCGCGGACAAGTCGTTCGTCTCGTAGTAGTCGTCCTCGGCGGTCGCTTCCGGGATCTCGAGATGGCTGACGACGCGTCGACGCGGGTAGACGCCGAAGCATCCGGCGTGACCGGCGGCATCGACGACCTCGCGTGGGAAGAAAGCGTCGATTTCCTCCTCGGTCGTCTTGGGGTCGAATGCCAACGCAAGCCCCTGGTAGGCGTTGAACCCGTACGCCCGCTCGAGCAGCTCGAACACCTTGAAACCCGGTGGCCGATACGCAACTTCGCCGAAGTACATCTCACCGTCACTCGTGACGAAGTACTCGGGATGAATGAACCCGAATTCGATGTCGAAGGTCTTGATGAGCTTCTCGATCTGAGCGGTGATCTGCGGCCGGTATCGTTCCAGTTCCGGTGTGGCAGGAACGAATACCGAGTAGCCGAGCGTCACGTACTCGGAGATGTTGAGGAACTTGATCTTTCCGTTGTGGATCCACGCCTCGACTGCGAATTCCCAACCGTCGAGGTGCGATTCCATCAGCACGGGGAATTCGTCGTCGGGAATCGAGTCGACCTCGTCGGGAGTCCTGATGACGCGGTGTCCGAGGCACCCGGCCTTGTCGAAGGCCTTGAGGTGGATGGGGTCGTTGGGATCGCCGTCGAGCTTGAGCAGCGTCTGGTTGACCCGGCGCAGGAAGCGTATGACGTCCTCGCGGTCGTGCGCTTCCTCGAAGATTCCGACGCGGATCCCGCCGAGCTGCGCGCGTCGCTTCATCAGCGCCTTGTCGCGCAGCAGCATGGCTTGGCCGAACAGTCGTGGGTTGCCGAGCAATACGGAATTGATCGCCCCGGCCCACTCCACCGTCTCTTCGTACAGCGGGATCGCGACGTCGACGCCTTCGTCCTGCAGCGTTTCGGCGATCTCCAGCGAACGATCGTTGAGGCGTTCGAAGTTCCACGGGAGGAAGGGAATGTCGTGCTCGGTGCAGTACGGCTCGGCCCATTCCGGGGCCACTACCAGGTATCTACGGTCGAATGCATCCAGTGCTTCCACTGCCGCCAGGCTCCAGCCCAGCAGTGCGACGTAGCCCTTGTCCGGATTCTTCTCCAGTCGTGTGGGCTGCGGCATACAAGTCCTTTCCGTCGGGGATCTTTCGGTCAGGTCGTCTTGTCCACCGTACAGAGGGGGCGTGCAGGCTCCAGCAAGGGTTCAGCCCAGGGGTTCAACCCTGGTTGGCCTCCACGGCGCTCCGCACCAGGTCCTCGAACGCCTCGGTATGGAGGAGATCACCGTCGTGGATATCGATCGCTCGCCGCGTGCCTGCATCGAGGCTGGCATTGAAGATGTTCGAGGGATCCGCCAGCGATGCACCCTTCGCGAAGGTCACCTTGACCTTGTCCTTGTAGGTCTCCACGGTGCAGATGAGGCCGTCGAGACTGAAGGTCGGCACGCCGTCGGGATTGGACGCCTTGCGCCACTTGGCTTCCTCGACGACGCCTGGTGCTGCGGTCACGATCGAATCGCGAACCGCATCGACGATGTCCTTGCGCCAATCTCCGCTCATGGGTTCAGACGATACGGGTCACTGCCTCCACAGGCGGCGAATGACGTACAGATTTGCGGCGAGCAGTGCCACGTAGGGCACGACGAACAAGATAGTGCCGACGGGTGTCAGCGCCGACACCCAGCTGTCGGGGTCGGGATCAGCCGGGCGAACGACGAGGTCTGCCGTACCGGCGTACACGAGGATCGCCATGCTCACAGCCGTCGCGACGTTTCCTGCTGTCGAGATCCATCGTCCGACTCGAAATCTGGAGATCATCACCAGCGCGCCGATGCACGAGACCACCATGATGGGCGCGAAAATCACGAGACCGAACACGGCGTAGAGGTTCCAGTTGCTCAGCACCGCCGGTATCAATCCGTCACGACTCCCCAGGATCACCACGGCGGGCGTGGTCAGCGCCAGCAGCAATGGCGGCGCCAGTCCGACGCCGATCACCCAACCGACATCCCGGACACCACGAGTCGCAGGTGGGCCTTCCACCGGCGTTTCGGGGTGTTTGTCCGCTTCGTGCACCTCACGAGACTGCCATATTCCCAGGTGAGAGCAAACACTTTCGAACGCGTATCGAGTTTTCCTCGTCGTCCGGGACTGGCAGAGTGAGGCGATGCCGAAAACGAGTGCTGGGATTCTCCCATTCCGACGACGAGGCGACGTGGTGGAAGTGCTGATCGGCCATCCGGGCGGCCCGTTCTGGGCACGGAAGGACGACGGCGCCTGGTCCGTGATCAAGGGCGAGTACACGGACGAGGACCCACTGGCCGCTGCCCGACGTGAGTTCCGCGAGGAGACGGGCATCGAGATTCCCGACGGCGAGGCGGTGGAACTGCCGAGGATCGTCCAGAAGGGCGGCAAGGTGGTGACCGTGTTCGCCGTCGAAGCCGACCTGGATGCTGTGGGCTCGAGTACGGCGGGCTTGGATACGGCAGGCTTCGTCAGCAACACGTTCGAGACCGAGTGGCCGCCGAGGTCGGGTCGGGTGCAGTCGTTCCCGGAGATCGACAGGATTGCCTGGTTCTCGGTGGCGCAGGCACGGGTGAAACTCCTCGCGGCGCAGGCGGTGGTTCTCGACGCCCTGCCCCCAGTGCGCTCATGAATGCCGCCGGCCGCCACTCGAGCATGCACCGTGGGTATTGACGCGCAGCGACTGCTCGTGCAAATCTGATGCCCGACCGAGCGATCGCTCGGTCGTCCCCGAAGCCCGAAGGAGCGCTTCTGTGTCGATCGATCTGACGTACTCGCCCGAAGTTCAGGCCCTGATCGACAAGACGCGAACCTTCGTTCGGAACGAGATCCTGCCGATCGAGGACAAGTTTCTCGGCAACATCGAGGACGCAGGCGGCGACGAGCTGCGGGTATCGATGCAGCGCGCAGCCAAGGACGCGGGTGTCTTCGCTCCGCACGCGCCTGTCGAGTACGGGGGAGCGGGCTTGAACATGAGCGATCGCGCGCCTGTGTTCGAGGAGGGTGGCTACTCGCTGTTCGGTCCCGTCGCCCTCAATATCGGCGCGCCCGACGAAGGCAACGTCCACATGCTCGCCCATATCGCCTCGGCCGCGCAGAAGGAGCAATTCCTCGCGCCCCTCGCGGCGGGTGACGTTCGATCCGCCTTCGCGATGACCGAACCCGCCCCTGGAGCCGGTTCCGACCCGTCTGCACTGACGACCGCTGCGGTGAAGGTCGACGGCGGGTGGAAGGTCGACGGCCACAAGTGGTTCATCACCGGAGCCGACGGCGCAGGCTTCTTCATCATCATGGCCCGCACAGCAGGCAAGCCAGGGGACCGCGGCGGCGCGACGATGTTCCTCGCTCCAGCCGATACTGCAGGGATCAAGGTCGGACGGCACATCGGAACGCTCGACAAGGCCATGATCGGTGGTCACTGCGAGGTCTTCTTCGACAACGTGTTCGTGCCCGACGAGAACGTACTGGGGGCCGTCGACGAGGGCTTCTCCTACGCGCAGGTCCGGCTCGGTCCCGCCCGCATGACTCATGTGATGCGTTGGCTCGGTGCGGCACGACGCGGGCACGACATTGCCGTCGCCCAGGTGGCGCAGCGTGAAGGCTTCGGATCGGTACTCGGCGACCTCGGCATGGTTCAGAAGATGGTCGCCGACAACGAGATCGACATTGCCGCGACGCGAGCCCTGCTGGTTCAGGCGTGCTTCGCGCTCGATCAGGGCTCACATGCCGGCAACGAGACCTCGATCGCCAAAACTTTTGCGGCCGAGGCGATATTCCGCATCGTCGACCGCAGCATTCAGATGTGTGGCGGACTCGGCGTATCCGACGACCTGCCCCTGGCGCGACTTTCCCGGGAGGTGCGTCCGTTCCGGGTCTACGACGGCCCGTCCGAGGTCCATCGATGGGCGATCGCCAAGCGAGTCGTCGGTGCAGCGAAAAAGGCGGCACGATGAGCGAGCTCGCCGGAATGAATACGCCGGCGCTGGCGAAGTTCCTCACCGACAGCGGCGTGGTGCTCGTCGGCGATCTGCAGGTCGAACTGATCAGCGGCGGGCGATCCAACCTGACGTTCAAGGCGTACGACGAGAAATCGGCGTGGGTGGTTCGCCGCCCTCCGACGAGTGGCCTCACTCCATCCGCGCACGACATGGCTCGCGAATGGGCCGTGACGAGCGCCCTGCAGGCGACCGACGTCCCTGTCGCGAAGACGGTCGCGTTCGACTCCGCGGGCACGGTATTAGGTGCGCCCACAACGGTTGTCGAGTTCGATCCGGGCAGGGTCGTCCGAACGCGCGCGGACCTCGAGGATCTCTCCGATGCCGACATCGACGCCAACACGACTGAACTGATCCGTGTTCTCGGCCTGTTGCACAGCGTCGACTTCGAGTCCGTCGGGCTCGGATCCTTCGGCAAGCCGGAAGGGTTCGTCGGTCGTCAGGTCAAGACCTGGGCGCGACAGTGGGAAGCCGTCAAGACGCGGGATCTGCCGGATGTCGAGCGTCTTCGCGACAAGCTCGCAGCGGCTGTTCCGGCGCGCTCGGGCTCCTCGATCGTGCACGGCGACTACCGCGTCGACAACGTGATCCTGACCGAGGGGAATCCGGGTTCGATTGCTGCCGTGGTCGATTGGGAAATGTCGACGCTCGGTGACCCGCTCACCGACGTCGCATTGATGTGTGTGTACCGACAGCCGATCTTCGACGCCGTGCTGGGAGTGAGTGCTGCGTGGACGAGTGACCGCTATCCGTCGGCCGACGAACTCGCCGAACGCTACAGCCGTGAAACCGGAACCGGGCTGTCGGACTGGGAGTTCTACCTCGCGCTGGCGAATTTCAAGCTCGGAGTCATCGGAGAGGGCATCACCCATCGGGCACTCGCTGGATCAGACAGCGGGTCCGGTGCAGCGGCCGCAGCGGAAGCAACGCACGAGTTCATGGCCGCTGGGCTTCGAGCTATGGAGGGCAAGGAATGAAGTCTGCATTGGTTACCGGTGGATCCCGCGGAATCGGCCACGGAATCGCCACGCGCATGGCCGAATTGGGATATTCGTTGACGATCACCGCGCGGGATTCGACGGCACTCGACGCGGTCGCCGAGGGTCTTTCGGCTGCGGGGGCCCCGCGAGTGGTGACGGTAGCTGCCGACCTCGCCGATCGTGATGCCGCCGACCGAATAGTCGAGGCACACGCGTCGGCGTTCGGATCGATGGATGCGCTGGTGCTCAATGCCGGTGTCGGAACCGCAGGTTCGATCGCCGACTATCCGATGCGCAGGTTCGACAAGACACTCGACGTCAACTTCCGGGCGCCGTTCCAGGTGCTGCAGAACTCCATTCCGCTGCTGCGGCGCGGCGTCGAAGAGAATCCCGACGGTGGCGCCAAGGTCATCGCGCTCGCTTCCATGGCCGGTGTGTACTCGGAAGCGGGCTTGGCGGTCTACGGAGCGACGAAGGCGGCGATGCTCTCGCTGGTCGAGACCCTGAATGCCGAGGAAAGTGGAAACGGAATCAGCGGAACCTCCATCGCGCCAGGCTATGTCGACACCGATATGAGCGACTGGACGAAAGACAAGATCCCCGCCGACACCATGATTCGCGTCGGTGACATCGTCGAGCTCGCGGCCAGTGTGCTGAGACTGTCCTCGCGAGCCGTCGTACCGCGTCTGGTGGTCACGAGGGCGGGTGCTGGGTTGGGGGCCTGAGCCCTACCCTCGCCGCCGGCCCGGCGCGGTGAGAGCAAGAACCGAGACGAGCGCGTTCACGGCCGCGGTGTAGGAGCCGTCGCTCGGAGCCGAGAAGCCCACGAGCACAGCGTCCGTGGTGTCGGTCAGCGCAAGCGGGTGCCGGAACCACTGCAGCCCCTCGAGTGCGATTCCTGCCTCGCCGGCCATGCGCAGTACCGTCTTCTCGGTTCCTTCCGGAAGGGTGAGGACGGCCTGCAGTCCGGCGGAGATGCCCATCGTTCCGATGTGCGGGGCGTGCTGAGCGAGAGCCCGTGACAATTCGTCGCGGCGCCTGCGATACTTCGACCGCATTGCGCGGACATGGCGATCGTATGCGCCGCTGATGATGAGCTCGGCGAGCGTCAGCTGATCGACGACGCCGACCGTGCCCTCGCGGACGCCCTTGATGGCGAGGATCGGATCGTGAAGGTGCTCGGGAACGACCATCCACCCGACACGGATCGCCGGGGACATGCTCTTGGAGACCGATCCCAGGTACAACACCCGATCCGGGTCGAGCGCCTGCATGGCTCCCACCGGGTTCCGGTCGTAGCGGAACTCTCCGTCGTAGTCGTCCTCGACGACGAGACCGTCGTGTGCACGGGCCCATCTGACTGCGGCGGTTCGCCGCGCAGGGTGCAGCGGAGCGCCCGTCGGAAACTGGTGACTCGGCGTGAGGACGACCGTCCGAGCAGGTGTCGAATCCAGATGGTCTATGTAACAGCCGTTCTCGTCCACCGGAACGGAGATCGTCGGCCCGGTCTCTTCGAAGATTCTGCGGTGGAACGGCAGACCATAGGATTCGAGCGCGAACGGAGCCGTGCTCTGCAACCGCGTCAGGAACCCCGCTGCCTGCATGAACCCCGAACACACGAAGATTCGGCGCGGATCCGTCGAAACACCTCGGGTCCGAGCGAGGTAGCCCGCGAGCGCGCGCCGTAACTCGATGCGTCCGTGTGGGTCTCCCGGTCCGAAGGCGTCGACGGGTGCACTGCCGACCGCCCGCCTGGCCGCAGCAAGCCAGGCTGTTCGTGGGAACGACCCCGCGTCGGGACGGCCAGGACGGAAGTCGAACGTCGGTCGCAGCTGAGGCGGCACGGTCGAGGTAGGCATGTCCGCCGTCGTCGTGGCCCGGTGCGCGACGCGGGTGCCGGATCCCTGTCGGGCTTCGAGCCAGCCTTCGGACACGAGTTCGGCGTACGTCTCTGCGACGGTGTTGCGGGCGATGTCCAGGTCTTTCGCGAGAGTGCGGTACGGCGGCAGCGTCATGCCCGGTTCGAGGCGACCGGATCCGACGGCCTCGCGCAGCGCCCGTCCGAGGGCTGCTTTGCGGGAGCCGTCGGGCGCCAGGCTCAGGTGCAGGTCGAATCCGGAATTGACCTCGTCTTTGGGCATCGAATTGCACCTTACCGAAGGTCAACCGAGGTCGTAGCGTTCTCTCCCATGACACCACGAATCAACTTCGCTGCCGCGTCCCCTGCCGTCCGAAAAGCGCTCGTTGCGCTGGACGTTTCGAGCCGAGACGGCATCGACCCCACGATTGCCGAATTGATCAAAATTCGCGCTTCACAGATCAATGGCTGCGCGTACTGCGTGCACATGCACACTACGGATGCGCGCAAAGCCGGAGAGAGCGAGGAGCGGCTCGCGCTCGTCTCGGTGTGGCGCGATGCACCGAACTTCTTCGACGAGCGAGAGCAGGCCGTTCTGGCGCTGACCGAGGCGGTCACACTGATCTCCGACGGTGGAGTTTCCGACGAGGTGTACGGGCGCGTCGCGCAGCATTTCGACGAGCACCAGATCGGTCAGCTGATTGCCCAGATCTTCACGATCAACGCCTGGAACCGAATCGGCGTGACGACACACATGATCCCCGGGGTGGGCAACGTCGCCGCGTCGTGACCGCACCTCGATGCCGCTCGTCGTGATGGGGCATCGAGCTCGAGATATGCACGTATTCGTGACCGAAATCCGTGCAGGTTGCTCAGTCAAGAAATCATCTATTGCGCTAGCTGCTGGTTGGGGGTTGTGTCTTAGGTAACAGTGCAACCTGTACGGAGGCCGACATGGACACCGCCTATTCCGCAACGGTCGAGGACACGCTCATCCAGATCGTCACACCGGAAGGCGTGCGTACCGCGCCGACCATGTACAGCGAGCTAGTCGATGACATCACCACCGATAAGTTGCGTGACCTGTACGAGGACCTGGTCGTCGTGCGCCGCATCGACGCCGAAGCGACAGCACTGCAGCGCCAGGGTGAACTTGGACTCTGGGCGCCGCTGCTGGGCCAGGAAGCCGCGCAGGTCGGTTCGGCCAGAGCGCTCGAGCACGACGATTTCGTCTTCGCCAGCTACCGGGAACACGGCGTCGCGTACTGCCGCGGGGTCGACCCGACGCAGATGCTCCGGTTCTGGCGGGGATCGACGCAATCCGGTTGGAATCCATACGAATACAACATGACGACCCCGGCCATCATCGTCGGCTCCCAGGCTCTGCACGCCACGGGATATGGACTCGGCATGAAGTTCGACGGAGCCGAGGGTGCCGTCATCACCTACTTCGGCGACGGCGCAACGAGCCAGGGAGACATCTCGGAGGCTTTCGGATTTGCGGCGAGCTTCGGAGCGCCGGTGGTGTTCTTCTGTCAGAACAACCAATGGGCGATCTCCGAACCGGTGACGGTGCAGACTCACACCACGATCGCCGAGCGCGGTCGTGGCTTCGGAGTTCCAGCAATGCGAGTGGACGGCAACGACGTTCTTGCCGTACTCGCCGCCACCAGAACTGCACTGGCGAGGGCGCGCGAAGGCAGCGGACCCACACTGATCGAAGCCGTCACGTATCGGATGGGGCCGCACACCACGTCCGACGACCCGTCGCGGTACCGTCCCGCTGCTCTCGACGACGAGTGGAGGCGCAAGGACCCGATCGACCGTATCGAACGGCTCCTCGAACGTGAGGGTGCCATGGACGAGTCCTTCCGCGCATGCGTCGAGGAACGTGCCGATGCCACCGCAGCAGACCTGCGTCGAGGATGCCTCGGCACCGTGGAGCCGGGCCCGATGTCGCTGTTCGACAACGTCTACGTCGATCCGCATCCCCTGATCGCGGAAGAGCCCGAGGCATATGCCGCGTATCTCGCCGGATTCGAAGGAGCCGAAAAGCCATGACCGCCACACTTGCCGCCGCTGCGACACTTGCTGCCCCCGTGACGCTTCCGCTCGGCAAGGCTCTCAACGCAGGGCTGCGGCGGGCGATGGAAGATGACGCCAAGGTCGTACTACTCGGCGAGGACATCGGCAAACTGGGTGGTGTCTTTCGCATCACCGACGGGTTGCAGAAGGACTTCGGGCCCACCCGCGTCATCGACACCCCACTGGCTGAGTCCGGAATCGTCGGCATCGCAGTCGGACTCGCCTTCCGCGGATACCGGCCGGTGGTCGAAATACAGTTCGACGGCTTCATCTACCCGGCGTTCGACCAGATCGTCTCGCAGGTGGCCAAACTGCACTACCGCACCGGTGGAAGCGTCAAGATGCCCATCACTATCCGTGTTCCGTATGGCGGCGGAATCGGCGCCGTCGAGCATCACTCGGAGTCGCCCGAAGGGTACTTCGCGCAGACCGCAGGACTTCGAGTGGTCAGTTGCAGCAACGCCGCCGACGCCAACGTGATGCTGCGGCAGGCGATCGCGTCCGACGATCCGGTTCTGTTCTTCGAACCGAAACGACGCTACTGGCAGAAGGGCGAGGTCGACGTCACTGCTTCGATCGACGGCGCGTATCCGCTGCACAAGGCACGAGTCGTGCGCGCGGGAACCGACGCCACGGTCGTCGCATACGGGCCGCTCGTCGCGACGGCATTGCAGGCTGCCGACGTCGCGGCAGGGGAGGGGCGTTCACTCGAGGTGATCGATCTGAGGTCGCTGTCGCCATTGGACATGGACACCATCGCGGCGTCGGTGCGCAAGACCGGACGCCTCGTTGTCACGCACGAGGCGGCAACGTTCATGGGGATCGGCGCCGAAATCGCTGCGCGCGTTCAGGACCAGTGTTTCTACAGCCTCGAAGCCCCGGTGCAGCGTGTCGGCGGGTTCACCATCCCGTACCCACCGGCAAAGCTGGAGGAGTACTTCCTCCCGGACGCCGACCGGATCCTCGACGCAGTGGACAGGAGTTTTCGGGTATGACCAAGAGCTTTCGGCTTCCCGACCTAGGGGAAGGCCTTACCGAGGCGGAATTGATCACCTGGCTCGTCAAGGTCGGGGACACCGTGGAACTGAACCAGGTCATCGCCGAGGTCGAGACCGCAAAAGCCTCCATCGAATTGCCGTCTCCCTATGCGGGCACGGTCATCGCCTTGCATGCGGAGGAAGGCGCCACCGTCGAGGTCGGCACCGCGATCATCGACATCGCGGACGAATCCGACACCGCTGAGCCAGCGGAGCACGGCGAACCTGAAACGGCTGAGCATGTCCCAGTGCTCGTCGGGTACGGCGTTGTGGGAGAGGGGGCCAGCCGCCGCGGGAACCGAACTGCAACATCAGCTCCCGATGCTCCGATAGCAGCGCAGAGTTCGAGGCCGCTGGCGTCGCCTCCGGTCAGGTTCGTCGCCGAACAGGAGGGGATCGACCTCGCCGAGGTACCTGCGACGGGTGCTCACGGCGAGGTGACACGCGAGGACATAGCTGCGTTTCTGAGCCGCGCCGAGGAGCCGCCGGTTTCGTCCGTCGAAGACAAGAACGAGACCCGCACCCCGATCAAGGGCGTCCGCAAGCACACCGCGGCCGCGATGGTGTCGAGTGCGTTCACAGCCCCCCACGTCACCGAGTTCATCACCGTCGACGTGACGCCGACCGTCGAACTGGTGGAGAAGCTGCGCGCTACCGGACACTTCCGCGACATCCGGCTGACACCGCTCGCACTGGTGGCCAAAGCGCTGCTGATTGCGCTGCGTGCAAACCCCAGCCTGAACTCGGAGTGGGACGAGAAGAACCAGGAGATCGTGACCAAGGGCTACGTGAATCTCGGTATTGCTGCCGCGACTCCGAGGGGGCTGATGGTCCCGAACATCAAGAATGCGCACAAGCTCGGGTTGAAGGATCTCGCGCACGCGTTGAACGTACTGACCGCGACGGCCAAGGACGGAAACACGGGCCAGGAAGACTTGGCCGACGGGACGATCACGATCACCAATGTCGGGGTGTTCGGGGTCGATTCGGGTACGCCCATCCTGAACCCGGGTGAGGCTGCGATCCTGTGCTTCGGGGCGATTCGTCGACAACCCTGGGAGTTCGAGGGCGAGATCGCGCTGCGTTCGATGACGACTCTGAGCCTGTCGTTCGATCATCGACTCGTCGATGGCGAGCAGGGTTCTCGATTCCTGTCCGATATCGCGTCTCTGTTGTCGGACCCGCTGAACTTGGTGGCACTCGCGTGAGCGGGCCTCCGCCCCCCAGTGGCGCGGTTGAGTGCACTGGCGTGCGCTTAACCGCGCCACTGGTGCGGAGCGCCAGCCGGTCGAACACCTAGCTCCGACGCGGCCGAAACGGAGCATTCCTCCACTGCTCCCCGTCGTGTTCGTACACTGGCCGACATGACCTCACCGACGAACAAGGCTGCCTTGCCGCTGAGTCTCGTCGAGATGGCCACCCGGCAGGTCCGATCCGAGGTGCTCAGCGGCGCGCTCGAACCCGGGTCCCGCGTGGTCGAAGAGACCCTGTGCGCGCGTTTGGGCATCAGCCGGGCACCGGTGCGCGAGGCGCTGAGACTGCTGGCGCAGCAGGGTCTGGTCGAGCACCTGCCGCGTCGGGGGTTCCGGGTGACCGTGTGGTCCTCGGCCGACATTCTGCAGCTGTTCGAGCTCCGACAGGTTCTCGAACAGCACGCGATCAGGCGAGCCCTCCCGCTCGATTCGGCACACGGGGATCCGTTCGTCACCGTGCGTGCGGCGCTCGACGACATGCGCGACGCAGATGCGCGCGGCGAATCGCTCGAGAAGGACGACGCGCATCGACGCTTCCACGAGGCGATCGTCGCACTGGCGGGGAGCCATCAGCTCGATCTCGCGTACGCGCCCATCCTGCTCAAGCTGCAGCTGCCGATGGCGCGCAACCTGCGTGAAGAAGCGCGTTTGGCTCGGCCGGTCGACGGCATCCGACGCCACGCAGTGCTGCTGGAGGCAGTGGAGTCCAACGATCCGGCGACGGCGTCGGCTGCACTGAAAGAACACGGCGAGCTGACCTACCTACACCTCGAGAGCATTTGCTAACAGACTCGAAACACGCCATCCACCTGCAGTAACACAAAACTGTCGACAATCGACGGTATGACTGGTCCAGTAGCAGGCCCGAGCATCACCGAGCTTCTCGCCTCGTACCGAGATGACACGGCGACCCCGACGGACACCGTCGGCAGGCTCGCCGACGCCATCGAATCACGCGGCGACGATGGCACCTGGATCACTGTGCTGGGACGAGACGATCTACTACGCGCGGCCGCCGAACTGGAAGCGCGCCCCGGAGCTATGGAACTGCCGCTCTACGGAATCCCGTTCGGCGTCAAGGACAGCATCGACGTCGCAGGCTTCCCGACGACGCTCGCCTGTCCCGAGTACGGCTACATCGCAGAGTCGACGGCGCCCGCAGTGCAAGCTCTGCTCGACGCGGGCGCCCTGTTCGTCGGCAAGACCAGTCTCGACCAGTTCGCGACCGGCCTCAACGGAACGCGTACGCCGCACACAATCCCGAGAAGCGTGTACGGAAACGACATGATCTCGGGCGGATCGAGTTCCGGATCGGCATTGGCGGTCGCACTCGGACAGGTTCCGTTCTGTGTCGCCACCGACACCGCGGGGTCCGGTCGAGTTCCCGCTGCGCTCAACGGGATTGTCGGATACAAACCCTCACGCGGACTGATCAGCACCGTCGGCCTCGTACCTGCCTGCAAGTCACTCGACTGCATCACGTTGATGGCCGCGTCCGTCGCGGACCTCGATCTGGTCTTCGACGTGATCAGCGGAATCGATCCGCGTGACGGCTGGTCCCGAGGTCGGGGGCCGAAGTACGACGGTCGCGACATTCGGATCGGGCTGCCCGATCCGAGCCAACTCGACTTCTTCGGCGACGACGCCATGGCGCAGGCTCATGTCGCCGCACGAGAAGCGCTGCACGGCAGAGGATTCACGACGACCGCGGTGTCACTCGAGCCATTTCTCGACGCCGGATCACTGCTCTATCAGGGCCCCTGGGTTGCAGAGCGACTCGTCGAGTTCGACACCTTCCTCGACGAGCGCCCGGATGCGATCGTGCCCGTGGTTCGGGAGATCTTTCTCGGCGGCCGAAAGTACACCGCGGTCGATGCGTTTCGGGCGTTGCAGCACTTGCAGGAGCTGCGCAGTGAGGTGTCGGGAATGTGGGATTCGATGGACGTGATGATCGTCCCGACGATCGGAACCACGTTCACCGTTCCCGAAGTCCAGGCCGATCCCATCGGGTGCAACACCAAGCTGGGGCACTACACCCACTTCGGAAACCTGCTGGATCTCACCGCCGTCGCTGTCCCCGCCGGGCTCACCGCCGATGGACGTCCGTTCAGTCTGATGGTGATCGGACCGGCGCTGTCCGACGATATCGTGCTGGCGGTCGCGGCCCGGCTACTGGGAGAACCGCGCCCCGCAGCAGGCGGGGACACCGTCGACATCATCGTCGCCGGGCATCACCTGGCCGGCGAACGTGCCAACAGTCAGCTGATCGAGCTGGGTGGCGTTCTGGCCGAGGCCACCTCCACCGCGCCGACCTATCGGTTGCTGCGCATCGGCGCGGACGACCCGACACCCGGTCTGATGCGCGTTCGGGCCGGTGGCACTGCACAGGACGTGGAGCGGTGGCGTCTGCCCGCCGCCGCTCTGGCTGTACTCGCGGGCAGAATGCCGGCTGTGCTCGCTCTGGGACGGGTGCATCTGGCCGACGGATCGTCCGCTCTCGGCTATGTCTGCGACGTCGCAGTGCAGACCGGGGCGGCGGACTCTCCCGTCGAAGACATCAGCGAGTTCGGCGGCTGGCGCGCGTACTCCCAGGCGATCAGTACACCGACAGCACAGGAGGTCTCATGAGCGAATCGTATGTATCGGGTGCGTCACCGACGCCGTTCACCGTCCCCGCCGGAAAGACGGCGCTTCTCGTCATCGACATGCAGCGAGACTTCCTGCTGCCGGGCGGTTTCGGAGAGAGTCTCGGCAACGACGTGAACATGCTCCGCAGCGTCATCGAGCCCTTGGCTGCGCTCATCGCGGCGGCGCGGGAGAGCGGCGTCCCGGTGATCCACACCAGGGAGGGACACTTGCCTGACCTCTCCGACTGCCCTCCCGCCAAACTGAACCGAGGAATGCCGTCGCAGCGCATCGGAGATCCTGGTGAGTTCGGGCGCATCTTGATCCGAGGCGAGTACGGGCACGACATCGTCGACGAGCTCGCGCCGATCGATGGCGAAACCGTCATCGACAAGCCGGGCAAGGGCGCCTTCTATGCCACGGAACTCACCGAAGTCCTCGAAGACGCGGGCATCACGACACTCCTCGTCACAGGCGTCACCACCGAGGTGTGTGTGCACACCACCGTGCGCGAAGCAAACGATCGAGGCTACGAGTGCCTCGTCGTATCCGACTGTGTCGGTTCGTATTTCCCGGAGTTTCAGCGGGTCGGCCTCGACATGATCGCAGCGCAGGGCGGAATCTTCGGCTGGACATCGCCGTCGGACGACGTCATCGACGCACTCCGTGAGCTCACTCCATCCCCTGCACTCCACACGAACAGGATCTGACATGACTACCGAAGTGAAGGACTCGACCGCGCCGAGCTCATTCGTTCTGCCGTGGTGGACGCGAGGGGACACCAACGCCTTCTTCGGCCTCGGGTTCAACATCCTCGTGAACGTACTGACCCTGACGACTCTGAGCATCGCGGTGGTCGGTATACCCGGCGACGACGTGCTCGGTACGTTGCTACCCGCACTAGGCGTGGCGCTGGTGCTCGGCAACCTGTATTACATGATCCTCGCGCGTCGACTGGCCAAGCGCGAGAACCGAACCGACGTCACCGCGCTGCCCTACGGCCCGAGTGTGCCCCACATGTTCATCGTGGTGTTCGTGGTGATGCTGCCGGTGTACCTCAGTACCGGGGATGCGTTGCAGGCGTGGGCCGCCGGTTTGGCGTGGGCGTTCATGATCGGCATCATCGTCATGATCGGTGCATTCGTCGGGCCCTACATTCGCAAGATCACCCCTCGGGCGGCGATGCTCGGCACTCTCGCCGGAATCTCGATCACCTTCATCGCGATGCGGCCCGCCGCGCAGATGTGGGATGCGGCCTGGATCGGATTGCCGGTTCTCGCAATCATACTCATCGGATTCTTCACCGACGTGAAGCTTCCGGGCAACATCCCTGTCGGTCTCGCTGCACTGCTGGTGGGTACCGCGATCGGATGGATCGGCGGGTACATGTCCGTACCCGATGTGACCGAGGCAGCCAGCAACATCGCGCTCGGTCTACCGGATCTGCGTCTGGATCTGCTTCTCGACGGGCTCGGCAACCTCGCGCCGCTGCTCGCGACCGCCATTCCCCTCGGTGTCTACAACTTCACCGAAGCGATGAGCAACGTCGAAAGTGCCTCTGCCGCAGGGGACAACTACAACCTACGCAGTGTGCTGCTGGCTGACGGTTTGGGTGCAGTCATCGGCTCGGCCTTCGGTTCTCCGTTCCCTCCCGCCGTCTACATCGGCCACCCGGGATGGAAGGACGCGGGCGGCCGCAGTGGGTACTCCCTGGCATCCGGCATCGCGATCGGGGTGATGTGCTTCCTCGGGCTCTTCGGGCTGCTTGCCACGCTGCTACCGATACCTGCGATCGTGCCGATCCTGCTGTACATCGGTCTGTTGATCGGCGCCCAGGCATTCCAGGCGGTCCCGCGACTGCACGCGATCGCTGTCGTCGTCGCACTGTTGCCGAACCTTGCCGAATGGGCGGTCGGGCTGATCGACAACGCACTCAGTGCGGCAGGAACTTCCGCGTCCGAAGTCGGCAACGAAGCCCTCGGGCAGGCCGGCGTCGTATACGACGGGTTGAGGACCTTCGGCGAAGGAGCTGTGCTCGCCGGTCTGGTGCTCGGCACGATCGTCACGTTCATCCTGGACAAACGATTCCTCGCTGCGGCAACCGCCAGCGGCGTCGGAGCAGTGCTGTGCTGGATCGGACTCATTCACTCCCATGAAGTCGGATGGGCTGCGAATCCACAAGTAGCACTGGGATATCTGTTCTTCGGCATCGTGTGTCTCGCGTACTCGCAGCTGCCGTCGGCCAAGACCAAGCCCGAAGTGGTCGAGGACGACGAGCCGGCGATAGCCGAATAGTCCTTTCGTCACGAGCCGGCCTGCCCGTCAACGGGGAGGCCGGCTTTCTGGTCGATATCGCCATGTGCGCATACGGACAACTACTGTGCGCTCAGCGACAAGTCTTTCGAGGACGTCACGGGTCAAGCTATGACCTAGGACACACTCGAAGGAAGGTCAGACGTGACATTGGAAGCAGCAGTTCTGTGGGAAGCCGGCCAGCCCTGGAAGATCGAGGACCTCGTTCTCGACGCCCCGAAGTACGGTGAGGTGAAGGTCGAGTTGGCAGCGTCAGGGCTGTGTCACTCGGACGAGCATGTGCGCGACGGCAGCGTTCCGGTCGGCCTGCTCCCGTTCATCGGGGGTCACGAGGGCGCCGGTGTCGTCACCGAGAGCGGTCCAGGCGTCACCTCGGTCGCAGTCGGTGACCACGTGGCTCTCGGGTTCATTCCTGCCTGCGGACGCTGCCGGGCCTGCGCGAACGGCCAGTCCAGTATTTGTGATCTCGGCGCGCACCTGCTCGAGGGCTACCAGGTTTCCGACGGCACCGCCCGTCATCACGTGCGTGGCCAGGACGCCGGAATCCAATGCCTACTCGGCACATTCGCGCCGCAAACCGTCGTCAACGAGGCCTCGTGCGTCAAGATCACCGACGACATCCCTCTCGACAAGGCCGCGCTGGTCGGCTGCGGTGTCACCACCGGATGGGGGTCCGCCGTGTACGCCGCGGGAGTGTCCGCAGGGGAAACCGTCGTGATCCTCGGCATGGGCGGCGTCGGATGTGGCGCTGTTCAGGGCGCGGCGCTCGCCGGTGCCCGCCACGTCGTGGTGGTGGATCCGTCGCCGTTCAAACGTGAGCAGGCCAAGATCTTCGGGGCAACGCACACCGCAGCCTCGATCGACGAGGCGCTACCGCTGGTCAACGATCTGACATGGGGCGCACTCGCTGACAAGGTGCTCATCACTATCGACGTGGCGAGCGGCGCCATCATCGCACCGGCAATGAGTCTGGTCGCGAAGGGTGGGACCTGCGTCAACGTCTCCGTCGGCGACATCACCGCGACCGATGTGTCGCTGTCCCTGTTCGACCTCACGGCTATGCGCAAGACCCTCAAGGGCGCCTGGTTCGGCAACGCCAACATCCGCTTCGACATCCCGCACCTGCTGCGCCTGTACATGGAGGGCCAGCTGAAGCTCGACGAGATGATCACGCGCACATACACACTCGATCAGGTGAACGACGGCTACGAGGCCATGCGCAACGCCGAGAACGTCCGCGGCTTGATCCTGTACTAGAAAGGCCCGAGAAATGACTGCAGTACACGAAGCAACGACGTCTCTGCCCCAGAACACCGCAACGCAGCTCTTCGTCGCCGGCCAGTGGCGTGGCGCATCGGACGGCGGCACGTTCACCGATCTGAACCCTACGACCGGACAGCCGCTCGTCGACATCGCCTCGGCAACAGCGCAGGACGTCGATGCTGCGGTTCGCGCGGCACGCGCTCAGCTCGGTGGCGAATGGGGAGCGACGCCCGGCGTCACCCGCGGAAAGCTTCTCAATCGCGTGGCCGACCTCATCGAACGCGACGGTGACCTGCTTGCCCGTCTGGAGGCCCACGACGTCGGCAAGCCGGTGGGTCAGCCCGCGATGCTCGATATTCCCAATGCGGCAGCAACTTTCCGGCACTTTTCGGGTTGGGCCGACAAGATCCAGGGCGCGACCATTCCGACGGCCGGATATTTCGGACAGCCGACGCACTCGTACACCGTTCGCGAGCCGGTCGGTGTCATCGGCGCAATCATCCCGTGGAACACCCCGCTGATGATCGCGGCATGGAAGTTGGCTCCCGCGTTGGCAGCGGGGAACACCCTGGTGGTGAAGCCGCCGGAGGACGCGCCGCTGTCGATACTGCACCTCGCGCGCCTGATCGAGGAGGCAGGTGTTCCCGCAGGCGTCGTCAATGTCGTTCCGGGACTGGGTGAGGTCACGGGCGACGCCCTCGTCGGGCATCCGGACGTGGACAAGATCAGCTTCACCGGAAGCCCGCGCGTCGGTCGACTGATCGCCAAGAAGGCAGCCGATACGTTCAAGCGCACCACTCTCGAGCTCGGCGGCAAGTCGCCCCAGATCATCCTCGAGGACGCCGACCTGGAGGCGGCGATCAACGGCACCGCGATGGGCCTGTTCTTCAACCAGGGACAGGTGTGCGCGGCGGGAACTCGTGTGCTGGTTCATCGTTCGCTGTATTCGAAGGTGGTCGACGGGCTGTCGGCTGCAGCGTCTGCGCAGGTGCTCGGTGATCCGTTCGACCCGGCGACGACGATGGGTGCTCTGGTCAACGCCAAGCAGCGCGATTCGGTTCTCGGATACATCCAGGCCGGGCGCGACGGTGGCGCACGCGTCGCGGCCGGTGGCGGACGTCCCGATCGTGACGGCTTCTTCGTCGAGCCGACGATCTTCGCCGACGCGCACAACGACATGAAGATCGCCCAGGAGGAGATTTTCGGTCCCGTCGGTACTGTTATCCCGTTCGACACTCCCGAAGAGGCGATCGCCATCGCCAACGCGACGGATTACGGACTGGCAGCGAGTATCTGGACACGTGACGTCTCACGCGCGCACTTACTGGCGGCGCAGGTCCGCTCCGGGGCCGTGTGGGTCAACGGATGGGCAGCCATCGATCCCGCACTCCCGTGGGGCGGTATGAAGACCAGCGGCACCGGTCGCGAACTCGGCTGGGCAGGCATCGAGGCCAACACCGAGGAGAAGGTCGTCACGATAGTTCTTTGACGAGGTTCGCCACCCGTGCACGCTAGGACGCACGGGTGGCGCGATAGGCGCGCGGCGACATACCGTACGTGTCCTTGAACTGCTTGGAGAACGACGAGGAATCCACTAGACCGTGACGGGCTGCGATCGCACCGATGCTCTCCGAGAGCAACCGCGAATCCCCGAGGTCGCGGTGGCATCGGTCGAGGCGCCTGGATCTGATCCAGCCGGCCACGGTCCGCCCGTCCGATTCGAACAGCCGCTGCAGGTACCTCGTGGAGACATGGAGGCGTCCGGCGAGGGAAGCCGTGGACAGCGTCGGATCACCCAGATGAGCCTCGATGAGCGACTCCGCCTCGACGAGCAACGTCGACCCCGCTGTTCGACGCGGCGCTTCCTCGTCCAGCGCTGCGCACAGCAGCTCGAGAACCGCGTCGGCGAACATCGGGGTGACGGGTAGGTCGTTCTCGACCAGGTTCTTTCGTAGCCCAGCGAGGAACGGGGACACGGACGCGCCGACGCCCTGGCTGCCGTGAAAGCGCCGGGCTGTCACAGTCGACAATTCCTGCGAGCCGATACGCAGCGTGTCGCGCGGAAGCATGACGACGAACATCGAGAACGCCCCACCGAAGTGGAGGTCGTACGGTTCGCTGGTGTCGTAGACGGCGAAGTCACCCGGCGCGAGAACTGCCTGGCGGTCGCGTTGGGTGACGACTCCGTGTCCGGTGACCTGAAGGCCGACCTTGACGAGACCAGGGTCTGCGCGCTTGATCGTCGCGCGCGTGCGTCGAACATCTACTTCGCACCCGGCCACCTCGCTCAATTGCAACGCGCCGAGCGTCGAGGAGCGCAGCCCGCCTTCGAACAACGACGACCCGGTGGAGACGGCGTCGAGCGGCACGAACGCCGTCGAAACGGACTCGCGCCATTGCTCGAAGTCCTCTGCCACCTCAGGTCACCTCACGTGTGCGGTCGATTGTCGATCAAGCGTCGTGCTTTGCCGATGGAACGTTCGAGTGCGGCAGGCGCCACGACGTCGACCTGCACGCTGACCCCGATACGGTCCTTGACCAGCTTCTTCAATGTTGCTGCGGCAACGGGATGGACCTCCGGTGAGGCACCCGGACGAGCCTCGACGAGTACCGTCAACGAATCCATCCGGCCGGCACGGGCGAGCACGCACTGAAACTGGGGAGCCAGCGCGGGAACCGTCAGAATCAGCTCTTCGATTTGCGTCGGGAACAGATTCACCCCACGCAGGATGATCATGTCGTCGGTGCGGCCGGTGACCTTCTGCATACGACGCATCGTGCGAGCGGTTCCCGGAAGCAGTCGCGTCAGGTCACGCGTCCGGTAGCGGATGATGGGCATCGCTTCTTTCGACAGTGAGGTGAAGACCAACTCACCCTCCTCACCGTCGGGAAGAACTTCGCCGGTCACCGGGTCGATGACCTCCGGGTAGAAATGATCCTCCCAGATGTGCAGTCCGTCCTTGGTTTCGACGCATTCCATTGCGACGCCGGGCCCCATGACCTCCGACAGGCCGTAGATGTCGACGGCATCCATGTCGAGAGTCTTCTCGATCTCCTTGCGCATCTCCTCGGTCCACGGCTCGGCACCGAACACCCCGGTCCTCAGCGACGTCTTCGACGGGTCGATGCCCTTCTTGATCATCGCGTCGACGATCGTGAGCATGTACGACGGTGTGACCATGATCGCGTCGGGCTCGAAGTCCTCGATGAGCTGGATCTGGCGTTCGGTCATGCCACCGGACATCGGGATGACCGTGCAGCCCAATCGCTCTGCACCGTAGTGCGCACCGAGCCCACCGGTGAACAACCCGTATCCGTAGGCGACATGCACCTTGTCGGAAGGCTTCACGCCAGCCGCGCGGAGGCTGCGGGCGATCAGATCGGCCCAGTTGCTGATGTCGTTCGCGGTGTAGCCGACGACGGTCGGCCTCCCCGTGGTGCCCGAAGACGCATGGATACGCGAGACCTTGTCCTGGGGCACCGCGAACATCCCGAACGGGTAGTTCTCGCGGAGATCCTTCTTCGCGGTGAACGGGAACTTGGCCAGATCCGAGAGATCTTTCAGGTCGGTTGGATGAACTCCGGCGTCGTCGAACGCTTTTCGGTAGTGCGGCACGTTGTCGTATGCGTGCTTCAGCGACCATTGTAGGCGTTCGATCTGGAGTGCCGAAATACGATCGCGCGACGCGAATTCGATGTCGGGTGTGTCGGTGGGGGTGGACAGCACACTGGTCATGGTTGCTCTCTTGTGGTCTCAGGCGTCGAAGTCGACGGTGACGGTGTCGCTGAGTGGGAATGTCTGACAGGTGAGGACGAAGCCGGCATCGACCTCGCTGTCCTCGAGCGCGTAGTTGCGACGCATGTCCACATCGCCGCTGGTCACCTTCGCGCGACAGGTGCCGCAGACACCACCCTTGCACGCGAAAGGAAGGTCGGAGCGAAGCATCTCGGCAGAGTCGAGAATCGACTCGTCCTGCGGGAGTGCGCCTGTGACGCTGCGACCATCGAGAACGATGGTGACCTCGCTGCTCGGTCCGACGACGCCCGGTTCGCGGTGCTTCTCCTGCGGAGGAGGGATGTCGTCGACATAGAACAATTCGTGGTGGATGCTGCTCTTGGCGACACCGAGGTCGCCGAGGACCTCCTGCGCATCGGTGACCATCCCGAACGGTCCGCACAGCCAGAAGTGGTCGATGTCGGGCGTCGGGATTACGGTGTCGAGAATCTCGCGCAGGCGCGCTGCATCGAGTCTGCCGCTGAACAATTCGACCTCGCGAGGCTCGCGAGAGAGGACGTGGATGACATCGAACCTACTGCCGTACTGGTCTTTCAGGTCTGCGATCTCCTCGGCGAACATCACCGAGCGCGTGCGCCGATTGCCGTACAGCAAAACGACTTCGGCGTCCGGGTTGGCCAGCACCGACGCCGCGATGGACAGCATCGGAGTGATTCCGGATCCCGCGGCGATCAATACGTGCCTGCCGCCGGCGGCGGGGTCTGCATGGAAGGTGCCGCTCGGACCCTGGACGTCGATGCGGTCGCCGGCCTTGACCTCGTGGACGAGCCAGGAGGAGAAGAGTCCGTCGCTGACTTCACGCACACCGACCCGAGGACGGGTACCTGCGGGTGCGCAGATGGAGTAGGAACGACGATGTTCGACGCCGTCGACCGTGCGGCTGAGCATCAGGGATTGACCTGGGAGGAAGTCGAATTCGTCGGTCAGGTGCCCGGGTACGTCGAACGTGACGGCGACGGCGTCGTCGCACAGCGATTCGACGTCGGCGACGGTCAGCGTGTGAAAAGGCTTGTTTCGCAGGTTCTTCTGTACGGGTTCGGCGGTGACGGTCATCAGATCTCCTTCACGTGGTCGAAGGGCTCGAGGCAGCTGCCGCACCGGTACTGGGCTTTGCACAGCGTGGCACCGAATTCCGAGGTCAAATGTGTTTTCGTAGAACCGCACTGTGGGCACGCGATCTGCCGGGGTTTGACCGTCAGGGTCAACGGGACCGGACCGCTCGTGCGGGTGGGGGCAGGGCCGGGTGTCGAGTACCCGGATTCACGCAGTTTGCGCAGACCCTCCTCGGAGATCCAGTCGGTGCTCCACGCGGGGCTGAGGCTGGTGACGATCTCGACACTGTCGTAGCCGTTGTCGTGCAGCGTGTGTTCGATGTCGTCACGCATCGTCGCCATCGCCGGGCATCCCGAGTACGTCGGAGTGATGGTGACGAGCACGCTGCCGTCCTTACGGACCTCGACGTCACGCAGGACGCCGAGGTCGTCGAGGGTGAGCAGTGGCATCTCGGGGTCCATGACGGTGGCGGCGATCTCGCGCGCCGTTCGTTCCAGTGTGGTCACCAGACTCCCTCCGGATGGGCCCTCGCCACGACCTGCATCTCGGCGATCAGTGGCCCGAATGCTTCGGTGTGGATTCCGCGCCGACCACCGCGGCCGCCGATCGTCCCGACGGCCTTGCCGTCCGGCGCTTCCAATTCTGCCGCGTGCAGAACCTGAGCGAGAACGGAATCGAACTCTTCACGCACATCGCGAGGGTCGACGGCGACGCCCACCTGTGCGAGCGCGATCTCCTCGTCGGTGGGGACGAACAGTTCGGACACGTACGGCCAGATCCGCGCGATGGCGTCGTGAACCCGTCGCTTCGATTCCTCGGTTCCGCACCCAAGCGTCACGACCCAGCGGGCCGCGTAATCCCGGTGGTACGTCAGCTCTTTGACGCCCTTGTCCGCGACGGCGGCGAGGACCGGATCACGTGAGGTGCGGAGCCTGGTGAACACGGCCAATCGCCACGTCGAGAACACCAACAGGCGCACCTGCGTTTTGGCGAAGTCGCCGTTGTCGAGTTCGGTGAGCCGTACGTTGCGGAAGTTCGCCTCGTCGCGGAAGAACGCGAGGGCGTCCTCCGGCGGTGTGGGTGAGGTGTCGGAGATGCGCGGGACCACTGTGGAGTCCGCGGCCGCAGCGCGCGCCAGCAGCAACCTGGCCTGCCCGAGTAGGTCGAGTCCGACGTTCGCGAGCGCGACTTCCTCTTCGAGTTCCGGTGCGCGAGTGCTCCACTGGGCAAGACGCTGTGAGCTGATCAGCGCATCGTCGCCGAGCATGAGGCAGTATGCGGCAAGGGCTCGAAGGTCGACGTCGTCGGGGACGGTGGTGTCGACGCCGGCAAGTGGGTCGTCGAAGCTCGTCCCGAATGCCCACTGCCCGTGTGTGTCTTCGTTGACGAGGCCGTCGTAGGCGTTGTCGTGATCAGTCATGGGTGTCAGGCCTTACATGTGGGGAACGTTGTCGGGGATCTCGTAGAACGTCGGGTGTCGGTACACCTTGTCTCCGCTCGGGGCGAAGAACGGGTCCTTTTCCGAGGGCGAGGACGCGACGATCGAGTTGGACTTCACTACCCAGATGCTGACGCCCTCGTTGCGACGGGTGTAGACGTCGCGTGCGTGACGCAGCGCCATGTGATCATCGGCTGCGTGCAGCGATCCGACGTGCACGTGATTCAGTCCGCGTTTGCCGCGAAGAAAGACCTCGTAGAGTGGCCAATCCGCTTTGACTGACTCTCTTTTCGGCTCGACGGGGACGTTGTCGGTCGGAACTGCGCCGTGGCCACCCTCGGCAGTGAACTGACTCATGAAGCATTCCTCTCTGCAAAAGCGGTCGCGGCCTCGCGGACCCATGCGCCGTCCTCGTGCGCTGCCCGCCGGTTGGCAAGGCGTTCGACGTTGGATGCACCGTTGCCCTTGATCACCTGCATGAACTCGGCCCAGTCGGGCTCGCCGAAGTCGTACGACTTGCGCTCGTCGTTCCACTTCAGGTCCGGATCGGGGAACGTGACTCCGAGTGCTTCGGCCTGCGGGATGGACATGTCGACGAAGCGCTGGCGCAGCTCGTCGTTGGTGTGACGCTTGATGCCCCACTTCATCGATTGCTCGGTGTTGGGGGACTCGTCGTCGGGCGGGCCGAACATCATCAATGCCGGCCACCACCAGCGGTTCACCGATTCCTGCACCATCGCGCGCTGCTCGTCGGTGCCGCGCATCATGGTCGCGAGCAGCTCGTAGCCCTGGCGTTGATGGAAGGACTCTTCCTTGCAGACGCGGATCATCGCACGTGCGTACGGTCCGAAGCTGCTGCGGCACAGGGGCACCTGATTGCAGATCGCGGCGCCGTCGACGAGCCAACCGATGGTGCCGACGTCCGCGTAGGTCAGGGTCGGGTAGTTGAAGATCGAGGAGTACTTCTGCT
>NZ_LVCV01000310.1 GCF_001647195.1 Rhodococcus sp. EPR-157
TCGTCCTGGACCTTGGCCATCAGGATCGCCTTGCGGCGCAGCGACGGCGCGCGAGTGAGCCAGTTGCCCTCCGGCTGCATACCGATGATCTCGGAGTGCGCGTGCTGCGCGATCTGACGGATGAGGGACTTGCGATAGCCGTCCGGCATCCAGTCCCGCGGCTCGACTCGTTGCTCGGAGGCGATGGTCGCGTCGAAAGTTTCCTGTAGCGGTTCCAGGGTGTTCGACATGGTCATATGTCCTACTTTCATTACCGAATGATCGGTTGGTAACAAGTATGCACGGAAGTGACTCGGGGCACAAGATAGGGGGCTCCGCCCCCACTGGCACGTTTAAGTGCACTGGGACGCGCTCAACCGTGCCACTGAGGGCGGAGCCCTCGGGTCGCGGCGTCCTAACGCCCCGCGAACACCGGCTTCTCCTTTGCCAGGAACGCATCGACCGCAGCCTTGTGATCGACCGTCTGCCCTAGATGCTTCTGCGCCGCCGATTCCCGATCCAGCGCGTCGAGCAGCCCCGACGCCGATGCGCGGACCAGAGACTTGACCTGGCGATACGCCTCGGTCGGCCCGGCGGCCAGCTTCCTGGCGAGCGATTCGGCGACGGCAAGAACCTCGTCGTCGGGCACGACGCGATGGACCAGGCCCCATTCCAGCGCCTGTTCCGCGGTCACCTTGTCGCCGAGCAGCATGAGCCCGACGGCCCGGCTGCTGCCCAGCGCCTCGACCAGCGCATAGCTCAGGCCCGAGTCACTGGCCAGCCCGATGCCGGTGAACGCCGTCGCGAACGACGACGTGGTCCCTGCGACGCGAATGTCTCCGGCCAGGGCGATCCCGAGGCCCGCGCCGACGCACGCTCCCGGCACGGCAACGACGACCGGTACCGAAAGCTCCTGTATCGACCGGATCAGCGGGTTGTAGTGCACTGCCACGGTGTCCATCGCGGTGGCAGGATCCGCCTCGAGCGCACCGACGTGCTCGCCGAGATCCTGGCCGACGCAGAAGTTCTTGCCCTCGGCGGTGATGAGTACGGCGCGGACCCCCGCCGCCCCGTCGATGGCTTCCTGGAACGCCACCTTGGTCGCGATGTCCAGCGCGGAACGTTGCAAGGTGATGATCGCCAGTCCATCTGCGATGTTCAGTCGTACGGTCATGCGTTCGTCCAATCGTAGAATCCCATGCCGGACTTTCGGCCGATTTCGCCGCGTGCGACCTTGTCGCGGAGCAGTTGTGGTGGGGCGAAGCGATCGCCGAGCGTGGAGGCGAGGTGTTCGGCGATGGCCAGGCGTACGTCGAGCCCGACCAGGTCGGTCGAGCGGAGTGGTCCCATCGGATGCTTGTAACCGAGTTCCATTGCCCGGTCGATGGACTCAGCGTCGGCGACGCCTTCCTCCAGCATGCGTATCGCTTCCAGTCCGAGACAGACGCCGAGCCGGCTCGTCGCGAAGCCGGGGGAGTCGTTGACGAGGACCTCGGTCTTGCCCATCAGCGAGACCCAGTTTCGAACCTGCTCGACGACGGCCGGTGAGGTCGCAGGTGCCCGCACGATCTCCACCAGAGTCGACACCGGAACGGGGTTGAAGAAGTGCATCCCGATGAAGCGCGACGGATCCTGCAGTGCCGCTCCGAGTTCGGCGATGGAGATGGAGCTCGTGTTCGAGGCGATCACGGTCTCGGGGCCCGCAACCTTGTCGATGAGAGCAAGGACCTCGACCTTGAGCGACGGAATCTCCGGAACCGCCTCTACGACGAGGGCGAGATCGGCCGGGAGGTCGGCGGGCCCGGCGACGGTCGTCACCCGAGCCAGGATGTCTGTCGGGCTCTCGGTCAGCTTTCCGCGTTCGTGCGCGCGGTCCAATCCCGTCGACACCCGGCCGAGGGCAGCTTCCTGATCGGCGGCCTCGGCGATGACGACGGCCGAGCCGAGGGCTGCGAACACCTGGGCGATACCGGCACCCATTCGGCCTCCGCCGACGACGCCGACTTTGGACGGAATGCTCGTCGATTCTTCTTGTAATGTCACGGTTTCTCCAGGAATGCCGTCATGCGGCGTTGTTTGTCCTCGGTCTCGAACAGCACGGCCTGGGCGATGTCGTCGGCCCAGGGATGGGAACCCGGTGCGTCGAGAATGGTCTTGGTCAGTTTCAACGCCAGCGGTGATTGCCTGACCATGCGGTCCGCCAGTGCGTGCGCCGAGTTCAGCGGGTCGTCGACGACGTCCATGACCAGGCCCGACCGCCGTGCGGCATCGGCGTCGAGCATGCGGCCACCGAGTAGAACCTGCTTGGCGACGGACACGCCGACGAGTGTCGGGAGTCGGTAGCTTGCACCCGCCGCTGCCATGATCCCGAGACCTGGTTCGGGGTTTCCGAAAATGGCTGTCGGCGAGACGATTCTGATATCGCACGCGTAGGACAGTTCAGCGCCGCCGCCGAGCGCGTACCCGCGAATCGCTGCGATCGTCGGCAGGGGGAGGGAGGCGACTCGGTCGAACAGGTTGCGGTTGATTCCGCGCAGGGCGTCGTCGCGCGTGCGTGCCCGCAGCTCGTTGATATCGGCGCCGCCTGCGAAGTGCTCGCCCTTCCCGCTGATCACGAGAACGCGAGGATTCTGCTCGACGAGTCCGCACACCTCGTGCAGTTCGCCGATCATCTCCGCATCGATGGCATTGCGCTGCTTTTCTCGCGCGAGGGTGACGACCACGCGATCGGGGCGCTCCTCCACGACGAGGGTGTTCACGGCGCCTCGCCTGTCACCGGGATTACTCCGCGCACTGTTCGCTCCTTCGTCGGGTCACTGTCCATTAATAACCGAACATTCGGTCGTTACGCAAGGGTGGGCAGTGTCGGTGCTGTGAAATCGTCCGACGCCTGCCAAGATGATGCTCATGACAACGGCACGCGCCCCGCGCAGAACCGGGCTCCCAGGGCGTCCGGGGTACGACCTGGATTCGTTGCTCGCCGTCGCGGTGAAGGTCTTCAACGACAAGGGGTACGACGGCACGTCGATGGAGGTCCTCGCCGGTCGCCTCGGCATCACGAAGTCGTCGATCTATCACCACGTATCGGGGAAGGCCGAGCTTCTCGAACTTGCATTGTCGCGTGCATTGAACGCGCTGTTCGCCGTCACCACCGAGGAACGGGCTACCGACGGGCGCTATATCGACCGTCTCGAGTACCTGGTCAGGCGCAGCGTCGAAATCCTGGTCGCCGAGCTGCCCTACGTCACGCTGTTGTTGCGCGTACGCGGAAACACCGAGGTCGAGCGGCGAGCACTGGCCAGAAGAC
>NZ_LVCV01000311.1 GCF_001647195.1 Rhodococcus sp. EPR-157
TCGAGGCTGCTGTTCGGCACCGTCAACTCGCTCATCGAGTGGTACAAGCCGCGTACGGGCGGGTCGGTGGACGCGCTGGCCGACGCCGTCGTTGCCCTCACGTTCGACGGTCTGCGCAAGGCTTGAGCCGAGATCACCGAGCCGCGCAGGCGCGCCACATCGACGTCATCTCGGAGCCGGACGCGAGGGCGAACTTCTCCGTGACCACGAAATCGAACTGCTCGTAGAACGCGATGTTGCCCGGGGAGGTGCAGACGAGGTACGCGTCGACTCCGTCGCGGTCGCATCGGGCGAGCTGGTCCGTCATCAAGGCTGCCGCGAATCCGTGCCCGCGCCGAGCCGTCGAACTGCCGAGGTTGGCCAGATACCAGTGCGGACGCGTCGGATGATGAGCATCGAGTGTCGATCTCACGCCGAGTGCGGCGCTCGTCCGCCCGCGAAGTATCGGGAGCAGAGACGGTAGTGCTCGCAGAGTTCGGGTGATCGACGGCTGAGAGCCGGGCGGGTCCCACACTGCAGCCGCTGCGATGTCACCCGCGTCGGTGACGGCGTATCGAACCCCGCCCCCGGCTACGTGAAAGTGCCGCAACGACGCGTCGAAGTATCCGGTCAGCGCCGAATGCCGTCGACCACGTTCGGGCCAGATGGTTGCCATCAGTGGGTCGTCGCTGAACGCGTCGGCCAGAACGGATGCGCATCGGCCGCTGTCGGAGGCGTCCGCGGACAGGATTCTGCTGGTCACTTTCCCCCTTCGTCGCGTCATTCCGAACGGTTTGATCCAGTTAGTGTGGATCGGGTGAATTCAAGACCAGTACGGGTGCAGGCGCAAGATGACCCCGTACCACGGTGGATGTTGGTCGAAACCGTGTATCGAGGCCGTGCGTCGCTCGTCTCTCTCGGTGGCCGATCGAGGGACATGTCTTCGCTGTCTCGGGCGATCAAAGCGGTGGTGGGAGGTAGATCCTCGGCGCAGGTCTGGGCGGAGGTCGCGCGGTCTCTCGAGCACGTCCGCGCCGGTGGCCAGAGTCGGGACACGACTGTTCCTACGGGTGCGCGACGGACTCGCATCATCCTTCACCCCGTCGTCGGTCGAAACGCCCAGGTGCACGGGGTGCACCTGTGGGTCGGCGACGCGGAGGCGATCCCTCCCGGCTACCCGATGCACGACGCGCTTGCTGTGACGTTCGAGGCAGAGCGTC
>NZ_LVCV01000312.1 GCF_001647195.1 Rhodococcus sp. EPR-157
TGTTCCGCTACGTCGATGTGGACGACGCCATGGGCGCCATCGGCGCTCTGCTTTCTCCTGCGCCCGAGGCCGGGCTCACGTGGAGCGGCCTGGCCACTGCCCCAGCCCTCGCGAGGAGTCCTCGGCTGCACCTTGTGTTCACCGCCACCGGAGACCAGTCGAACTGGCTCGGATTGGTGCATGCAGTGGAATCGGACTCCGTCGCTACCCCTCGGTTGGAATCGGCGGCATTCACGGCGCTCGGCGAGGTGTCGCCGCAGGTAGCGCTTGTGTTGATGGATCTCACCCACAACCGGCTCATCAGATGGCTCACCGATCCGGTGCCCTCGATTCAGTGGAAGGGCATCGTCGACGACCGGGACACTCCACACCCGGATGATGTGGAGCGGATCCTCGCGGCAGCATCGAGATTGTTCGAGGGGACGCACACGAGCGGCTCGGTCGACGGCATCCGACTCCGGCGTATCGGTGGTGGTTGGGCGGTGGTCGACGCTCGCGCCGCGTTGATGCCGAGGGAGAAGGGCGGGCCCGGGCTCATGCTGGTTCAGCTGGTGGTCGTAGGAACCGCGACGATCCGGACCCCGTCCCTGCCGACGACAGTGGCCATCCGAGTCTGCTGAACTGAATCCCTTCTTGACAATGCACCCGGGTACGGGCGATGGTAATTACCGACCGAACGTACGGTGAGATGGAGATGCTGTGAGCAGACTGCTGGAAAGCTACGCACAAGGACGATGGTTCGCTGCGAGCGACGAGGGAGCCCCGTTGCTCAGCGCACTCGACGGCACGGAGGTCGCCCGAATCTCCTCCACCGGGCTCGATGTCGCCGGCATGATCGAGTACGCCCGCAGTGTCGGCGGCCCAGCCCTTGCTGCACTGACCTTCCATGAACGCGCAGCCCTGCTGAAGCAGCTGGGTCTGACGCTGATGGCGGGCAAAGACGAGTTCTACGAAGTCTCGACGCTGACCGGCGCGACGACGCGCGACTCGGGCGTCGACATCGACGGAGGCTTCGGCACCGTTCTGAGCTACGCCAGCAAAGCGCGTCGGGAACTGCCGAACGACACCGTGTACCTCGACGGCGACATCGAGCAGCTCGGCAAGAAGGGAACGTTCCTCGGCCAGCACATCTACACTTCACGACAAGGTGTTGCGGTACAGATCAACGCATTCAACTTCCCCGTGTGGGGATTTCTGGAGAAGCTGGCGCCCGCGTTCATCGCCGGTGTGCCGTCGATCGTGAAGCCGGCGAGCCAGAGCGCCTACCTCACCGAGCTGGTGTTCCGACGCATCATCGAGAGTGGAATCCTGCCCGAAGGATCAGTCCAGCTGCTGTGCGGAAGTGCGAGGGGCATCATCGATCACCTCGGTGGCCAGGATTCCGTCGCGTTCACCGGTTCCGCCGACACCGCAGCGGTTCTCCGTGCTCACCCGAACGTCGTCGGTGAGGGCGTCCACTTCACGGCCGAAGCGGACTCGCTCAATGCGTCGATCCTCGGTTCCGATGTTGCACAGAGTGATCCGGAATTCGACCTGTTCGTCAAGGGCGTGTTCACCGAGATGACCGTCAAGGCGGGCCAGAAGTGCACGGCCATCCGCCGAGTCCTGGTCCCGCAGTCGATGGTCGACCCGGTTGTCGCGGCATTGTCGGCTCGTCTCGAGAAGGTTGTCGTCGGCGATCCCCGCACCGAGGGCGTCACGATGGGAGCGCTCGCCAGCATCGATCAGCGCGACGAGGTCCTGAAGTCGGTTCGCGGGCTGACCAAGTCCGCCTCGGTAGTCTTCGGCGATCCGGAGACGGTCGACCCGCGCCCCGGTGCGTTCATGGCCCCTGTTCTGCTGAAAGCAGGAGACGCGTCGGCTCCTGAGCCGCACGAGATCGAAGCGTTCGGACCGGTGTCGACGGTGATCGGCTACGAGAGCACGTCCGATCTGCTCGACCTCGTTGCGCGCGGCAAAGGTTCGCTCGTTGCGTCGCTGGTGACCAAGGATTCGGCGATCGCTCGCGAGGTGGTTCTGGGTTCGGCTCCCTACCACGGCCGAATTCTGGTGCTGAACAGCGAGGACGCGAAGGAATCGACCGGTCACGGATCCCCGTTGCCGGTGCTCGTTCACGGCGGACCCGGCCGTGCGGGTGGCGGTGAAGAGCTCGGCGGCATGCGCGGAGTGCTGCACCACATGCAGCGCACAGCAATTCAAGGCACGCCTGATGTGCTCACTGCAGTGGGCAACAAGTGGGTGACCGGATCGGCGCGCATCACCGGCGACGTACATCCCTTCCGGAAGGACCTCGGCGAACTCGCGCTCGGGGACACCATCGTCGGTGGACCCCGTCAGGTAACCCGTGCGGACATCGACCACTTCGCCGAGTTCACCGGCGACACGTTCTATGCGCACACCGATCCCGAAGCGGCAGCGGCCAATCCGCTGTTCGGCGGCATCGTTGCTCACGGCTACCTCGTGGTGTCGCTTGCTGCCGGTCTGTTCGTCGATCCCGCGCCGGGCCCGGTTCTCGCGAACTTCGGCGTCGACAACCTGAGGTTCCTGACGCCGGTCAAAGCCGAGGATTCGCTCACGGTGACCTTGACGGCCAAGCTGATCACACCCCGTCAGAGCGCAGACTACGGCGAAGTGCGTTGGGACGCCGTGGTCGTCAACCAAGAGGGCGAGCCGGTTGCAACGTACGACGTGCTGACCCTCGTCGCGAAGCCCGAGGCTGTGTCATGAGCATTCGAGTGGCCGTCTGCTACGGAGCGCCCGAGGACCCGGATGCATTCGATCGTCACTACGCCGATGTGCACGTGCCATTGGCTCGTGCAGTTCCCGGATTGGTCGACTTCACCTGGGGCACGCTGGACTCGCTCGACGATGCACCACCGCCGTACTACGCGATTGCCAGCCTGTTCTTCGCGGACGAGGCATCGCTGAAGGCCGGATTGGCGTCGACCGAGATGAAGGCCGCAGGCAAAGACCTGCGCAACTTCGCGACCGGCGGCGCCGTCATGTTCACCCAGACCGAGCGATCGGTGCTGCAGCCATGAGCGATTCGACGATTGCCCGGGAGATGTTCGAGGTCGACGCCGCGTCACGCAAACTCGGGATCGAATTGATCGAGCTGTCACCGGGCCACGCGAGAATGTCGATGGTCGTCACCGAGGACATGGTCAACGGCTATGCCATCACGCACGGCGGATACGTCTTCCTGTTGGCGGACACGACGTTCGCAATGGCGTGCAATTCTCACGACGACTCGGCCGTCGCGGCGCGGTGCGACATCCGCTATCTCCGTCCGACGAAGGCCGGTGACGTGCTGGTCGCCGACGCCGTCGAGCGTGCGAGGTTCGGCCGCAACGGCCTGTACGACGTGTCGGTGACATGCCGAGGCGAGCTGATCGCAGAATTTCGAGGCGACAGTCGCACCGTAGCGCGGTAGCGACACCACGCGTGGAAGTACTGTGAATCGGTGAGCACTGCGGATCTCTCGGCGTTGGCGGACGCAACCGCCACCGCGGTGGGCGGCGCTGTGTCGGTGATGGATCCACAGGGCTTCGTCATCGCGTACTCGTCCGTTCCGGGCCAGCCGATCGACGACGTGCGCCGCGACGGGATTCTCGGCAAGCAGGTCCCGGCCGAGTACATGGTGCATCACCTCGACCCAAACTTTCGGCGTAGCTCGAAAGTACACGTGGTCGACGTTCCCGGAGTGCTACCGCGACTGGCGGTGGCCGTGTCGGCCGATGCCGAGTATCTCGGCTCCATTTGGAGTATCGCTACCGGTGTTTCCCTACGTCCACCTGATTCCGGAGCAGTAGCGGCAATGACCCGTGCCGCAGCCGCAGCGGCGCCGCTGCTCTTGGCCCGGCGTCATCCGGCCGGTGCCGACAGTCCACGGGTGCGTGCGCTACTGACCGATCCCGATACCGTCACCCCGCCCGGCAGTCGCTACGCGGTGCTGGCCGCGAGGATCGATTCTGTGCAACCGGAGGCCGTGCTGGTGCAGCTGGCCGATCTGTTGGAGCTCACGTTCGGCAACACCGCGGATTCGGGCTGTGTCGTCGAGGATCGCACTGTCTTGTTGGTGCTGGCGTCGGAAGACGAACGTGGTTTCCTCGACGCCGCCGAGGATGTTCGACGAAAGGCGGAGGCGGCGTTCGGTGTATCGGTGACCTTCGCGATCGGCGGGCCCGAAGTCCGGCCCACAGTGGCACGCAGGCAGGCACTCTGGGTGCTCGGTGCGATCGGCGACGGCGTGACGACGACCTTCGAGCAGAATCGGGTGCCGGTCACTCTCCGTAGAGCGGGTGATGCACTCTCGGACCTGCCGTTGGCGATACCGGCCGTCGAGAAGATGCTTGCTTGCGACGCCGCCGAAGGTACCGAGTACGCCGCGACGGTGCTGGCGCTGTTGACGCACGAATCGAATGTTGCCGCCGCATCGGCATCGTTGTATCTGCACGCCAACACCTTTCGCTACCGACTGCGGCGGGTCAAAGACCTGTTCGGTCTCGATCTGGACGACGCGGACACTCGATTGCTGGTGTGGATGTCGTTACGGCTCGAGACCGGGCGGTTAGGACTTTTCCCGGATTGAGTAGATAGTGTGGGTCGAGTAGTTCCTTGATGCCGCGCTGCAGTTCCGCTGCGACCGAATCGAGCTCGGTTTCGAGGAGATCCCGTTTGAGCAGTCCGACTCCGTGCTCGCCGGTGATGGTTCCGCCGAGCGAGAGCGCGAATGCTGCGATCTCGTCGAATGCCCGATGTGCGGCCGTCAACGATGCCGGGTCCGTCGGATTGACGATGACCGTGGGATGGATGTTGCCGTCACCCGCGTGGCCGACGACGCCGATGATGATTCCGATGCGCTCGGCAATGCGTCCTACTTCGTCGATCATCGCGGCCAGCTGCGAAATAGGTACGGACACATCGTCGACCAATGGCGAACCCAGACGCTCGAGCGCGGGGTACGCCAAGCGACGGGCCTGAACGAGTTGCTCCGACTCGATCTCGTCCTCGGCGACAGCAACATCCGTCGCACCGGATTCGGTGCACAGCGCGGCGATGAGTTCCAGCTCCTGCACCGCGCCTGCGCCGATATCGGACTGGGCGATCAGTACGGCTGCGGCGTCGGTGCCGAAGTCCATACGCGCGTATGCGTCGATCGCGGCGATGGTGGTGCGGTCCAACAGCTCGAACAGGCTCGGCGTGATACCCGCGGCACGGATGCGCGTCACCGCCTCTCCCGCAGCGACGGTGGACGGAAAGGTCGCGGCCATCGTGAGCGGGGTGGCGGCCGGGAAGTCGAGGCCGACTGTGGCCTCGGTGATGATGCCGAGCGTGCCCTCTGATCCGACGAACAGGTCTGCCAGGGAGAGTCCGGCCACGCCTTTGACTGTGCGTCGACCGACGAAGGTGGCCCGGCCGTCGGCGAGCACGACGCGCAGACCGCGGACGAATCGGGCAGTGACGCCGTACTTCACGCAGCACAGACCCCCTGCATTGGTGGCGATGTTGCCACCGATGGTCGACGCCTCCCAGCTGGACGGGTCGGGCAGATACGTCAAGCCCTGCTGTTGGGCAGCCTCCTTGAGCTCCTTGTTGGTGACACCGGGTTGCACGACTGCGACGCGATTGACGACGTCGAGTTCGATGATCTTGTTCATGCGCCGGGTGTTGAGGGCAATGGCTCCGACGCTGGCATTCGCTGCCCCGGCCAGGCCGGTCAATGCTCCCTGTGGGACGACGGGAACGCGTTGCGCCGATGCGATATTCATGATGGCCTGTACGTCGGATTCCGTGGTCGGCAGTACCGCCGCCAGTGGCAGGGCAGATTCACAGAGAGCTGCCGAGTCGTGTCGGTAGCTCTCGAGGATATCCGGGTCGGTCACCACCGCATCGGTGCCGAGCGCACACATCAGTTCGTCGATGATCGCAGTATCGAGTTCGGGAATTGCCGGCACAGCCATGAGTTCGAGTATGGCCTTCCGGCACTGTCGCTGTCTGCGTCGTTTCGGACGAATCCTGGTGCTTCGATCGGTAGATTTCGACGAACTTGTAGGTCGCCACGCTCGTCATGGCCTGCGACACCTTGACAAACCATCGTGTCGACAGTCACAGTGATTACCGACCGAATGGACGGTGAGTTATAGCTGCTTTTCGGTCGCCGAGATTGGTCGTTCTTCACCCTCGCCCCGCCCCACGACACTCCGAATTGCCGCTCTCATGTCCGAGCGCCAGAACCCGAACGAAACGAGACAAGTCGATGTCAACACAGGTCGAGACGCCCACCGGGGTGTCGCGTGAGCATCGCCGCGCCGCGATGGCCAGCATGGTCGGAACCACTGTCGAGTGGTACGACTTCTTCATCTACGCGCAGGCAGCGTCGCTGATCTTCGCCCAGTTGTTCTTCGCACCCATGGGGTCGTCCGGGCAGCTCGTCGCCTACGTCACCATCGGCATCAGTTTCGTCTTCCGCCCCCTCGGGGCCATCGTCGCCGGCTACTTCGGTGACAAGATCGGACGCAAGAAGGTCCTCATCGCGACCCTCACGCTGATGGGTGCTGCCACCGTGGGTATGGGTCTGCTCCCCACGTACGCGACCATCGGCATCTGGGCCCCGATCATCCTGATCGTGCTGCGAATCCTGCAGGGATTCTCCACCGGTGGTGAATGGGGCGGCGCAGCGTTGATGGCCGTCGAACACGCGCCGAAGGGCAAGCGTGGAATCTACGGCGCAGCAACCCAGATGGGTGTCCCCCTCGGCATGCTCATCGCGGTAGGAACGTTGGCGCTGTGCACCGGTCTGCTCAGTGAGGAGCAGTTCGAGGCCTGGGGCTGGCGCATACCGTTCCTCATCAGCTTCGTGCTGATCCTCGTCGGTTTCTACATCAGGCGCCGCGTCGAGGAAACTCCGGTGTTCAAGGAGCTCTCAGAACGCAAGGAGCGCAACCACACTCCGGTCCGCGCACTGTGGCGTACCAACAAGAAGCAGGTCATGCTGGCTGCACTGTCGTTCATCGGCACCAACGGCAACGGCTACATCATCGTCGGCGGATTCATCGTGGCGTACTCGACGCGTGAACACGGACTCGCCCGAGTCGACGTGTTGGTCGCCAGCCTGTTCGCGGCCGTCGTCTGGGGAGTGTTCACCTTGCTCGGGGCGCATCTGTCCGATCGCTACGCCCGCACCACCATCATGAACCTCGGCAACGCGGCAATGGTGTTGTGCGCCATTCCGTTCTTCCTGCTCGTCGACACCGGTGAGCTGCATTGGATCTACCTGGCCCTCGGGTTGTTCGCCGTCGGACTCGGCCTCTCCTACGGACCGCAGCCGGCCCTGTATGCCGAGATGTTCCCCGCTGCAGTTCGATTCAGTGGTGCATCCATCGGCTACGCGATCGGCACCGTGCTCGGTGGAGCGTTCGTCCCGACCATCTCCGAGGCGCTGTTCAAGGGAACCGGCACCTCGATGTCGATCTCGATCTACCTGATGATCCTCGCGGCCATCTCCTTCGTGGCGACCTCGCGCATCAAGAACCGCCGAGACGAGGATTTGAACGTCTGACGCATTTCGTGTCGAAAGCCCCGGAACCATCATGGTTTCGGGGCCTTCGTCTCTAGGTGGATAGGTACGAGAGGCGACCAGCCGACTGCTGTAGGGCTGGTCAGGGGCCGTCCAGACTGGGTTCTTCCGCCTCCATCAATTGGACGTCGTCGGGCGACAGAATCTCGTTCGGATCGTATTCCTTGGTCAGTTGGCTGGTTTCGGCCGAGTTCGGCTCGGCACCAAGGACGATCTGCAGGCCCCGCGTCAAAGGTTCGGTCAACTCGGACGGCCCGATGGTCTCGGCGAAGGCCGCGCCGACCGCGTCTGCGGCAAGAATTTCACCGAGGACCGACGGGGACAGGTCGATATCGTGCCCGGCGACGTCGGATGACGTCGTGCACGACTGAAAGTAGATTGGGACTATCGATTGTGCAGTTTCCCACTGGCTCTCCAGGCCAGCATCAACGGCGGCGGCACGCAGTTGGGCACGTATCGCCGCTGCATCCGATACCCGCATCGGCGGTGCATCGCGAACCGACTCGACGTATTGTTCGTACCCGTCGCCGGCGAACTCTTCGACCACCTCGATGACGGATGCCCAAGTCGGTCCGAGCATTTGATTCAGACTCTGCTCAGTGACCTCGAACGTCGAGATATGTCGCGCGTCAGCGGCGTAGTACTCCGCGGTGTCGCGAATGGGATCCAAGCCGTTTTCCGGGCTGGGAGCCGCTACCCATAGGGCTTCGGCAATGGACGCGTCACCGGGGACAGTGCTTGCACGGTCTGCGGCCTGACTGGACGTAAGCTGCCCATCGACAGCAAGGTCAGGCCCCGGCACGATGCCGTTGACCAGCAGAAACTCCCCCGCAGTCCTGGAGAGCTCCGTCAACCGACGAGCCGGGTCGACGTTCTTGTCCGCGGGACTATCAGGTGCGCAGGTGTTCCCGCGGAGATACGGATCGGCAACGGCTTCTGCTGGGGGTTGTTCTGCTGCAGTGTGGCCATCTCCGCATGCACCCAGTGCGGCCAAAACCACGACTCCACAAGCGAGCGACACGAGCCTGGAGCGACGAAAGACCATCAGCGAAGCATATGGCCAACAAATACCCAGCGCGTACCGATCCATACCTAGCAAGCAGCGGGCTGAGTGTCTAGTCGTAGATGATGTCGGCTCCCGTTCGCCTCAGTTCTTCCAGGCCTGCCCGGAACTGGTCGAGGTATTCGGGGGAGTGCCCGACCCAGTCGAGCATCTCTCCGACTATCTTCACCGGGTTCGGGCTCCGGAAGGAGTGAGTCGGGTTGCCGGGGAACTTCTTGTCGGTGACGTTCGGGTCGTCTTCGACATCGCCGTCCGGCTCGACGATGTACACCCGGGGACGTCCCGGTCCGGTCGCCATCTCTGCCGCGAGAACCGCGTTGTCCAACACTTTCGTCATGTAGATGTTGTTCGAGATCAGCTCGGAACGGTAATTGGAGCGATACCCCGGTCTGAGAAAGTCCCCGACTTGCAGGTCGGCTTTGGTGCCGTGAAAATACGCGCCCGATTCGTGTAGCTGGAACTGCGGTGGTGTGTCTGCGATGTCTGCCATCGATAGCCCCCTCGTGTGGTGATGTGCCGGACGAGTGTGCACGCCGTAAGGGGTCTTGCCGCAAGCCCCTATCACGCAGTTACAGTGAAGAGGGATAGAAAACAGCCCGGGGTGGGCGCCGCCAACCCCGGCGCGCGTCAGCACTATCTCGACTGTTCGACGTGGGCACTGAAACACCCTGCAGTCCAATAGCTGCCGTCCCTGGTGTCTGGATTTCTTGGGGCCTCCGACGAGAGCGAAGTACGCGGGAGCTGGTCGTCCTGGCATTCTATGTTCTGTTCTGCCTGTCGCAATGGTCGATGCGTACCCGTTCGAGAAGATCGAGAGCATGTAGGCAGCTGACCAGTCGCTCGAGCTCGAGTTATCCGTGCGTATGCAGCGGCCGTCCCGACAGCGCCATCATCGCCTCACCGAGTGCCTCGTTCTGCGTGGGGTGAGCGTGCACGAAGCTGCCGACCTCCGACGGCAATGCTTCCCATGCGACCGCGAGTTGCGCCTCGCCGATCAATTCACCCACCCGGTCGCCGACAAGATGGACGCCGACGACCGGGCCGTCCTCGCGTGCGCGAATCACCTTGACTCCGCCCGCGGTGGAGAGGATTCGGCTCTTGCCATTGCCACCGAGGTCGTAGACCACGGACGTGACGGTGCCGTACTTCTCCTCCGCTGCCTTCTCTGTGAGTCCCACCGACGCGACCTCGGGATGCGAATACGTCACTCGCGGAACGACATCGCCGTCGATCCTGGCTGGCTTCAGCCCCGCGATGTGTTCGGCGACAAATATGCCATGCTGAAAACCACGATGCGCCAGCTGATATCCAGCCACGATGTCGCCGACGGCATAGACGCCCTCCGTGCTGGTGAGCAGATTCTCGTCCACGCTGACGAAACCGCGCTCGGTGGCGATGCCCTGCTCTGCCAGGCCCAGCCCTTCGGTGCGGGGACCGCGGCCGACGGACACCAGGACGAGATCGGCCGAGAGGGTGTCGCCGGATGACATAGCCACCGCGACGTCGTCGGCGGACTCGGTGACGGTCTCGACTTTGGTTCCGGTACGAATGTCGATGCCGCGCTTGCGTAATGCTTTGGTCAACTGCTTCGAGGACCATTCGTCTTCACCCGGAACGATGCGATCGAGTGCCTCGACGACGGTGACCTTGGCGCCGAACGAGGCCCAGATACTGGCGAATTCGATCCCGATCACACCACCGCCGAGGACAATGACCGACTCCGGTACCCGGTCCAGCGACAACGCGTCGTCACTGGTGAGCACCCGCGGCCCCAGATCGATTCCCGGAACGGTGCGCGAATAAGACCCGGTGGCGAGAACCAGCGAGGACCCGGTGATACGTCGACCCTCCACTTCGACGGTGCGAGGACCGACCACCTGGCCACGGCCGGAGACGATCTCGATGCCCGGACGCTTCAGCAAGCCCTGCAGTCCGGCGTACAGGCCAGCGACCACGCTGCGCTGATAGTCCAGAGCCGCAGGCATATCCACACCCGTCAACGATGCCGTGACGCCGACATGCGCCGAGCCGCGCACCGCGTCGGCCACCTCGGCGGTGTGCAGCAGCGCCTTGGTGGGTATGCACCCGCGGTGCAGGCATGTGCCGCCGAGTTTGTCCTCCTCGACCAGCGCAACGGTGAGACCGAGTTGCTCGGCGCGCAGCGCACACGAGTAGCCGCCCGAGCCGCCTCCGAGAATGACGATGTCGACATCGCTCATCGGACGCCGCCCAGCGCGAGAACGGGGTTTTCGATGTAGTCGGCGACGGTGCGAAGGAACCCGCCCGCCACTCCGCCGTCGCACACGCGGTGATCGAAGGCGAGCGCGAGCTGGGCGACTTTCCGAACCACGAGTTGGCCGTCGACGACCCAGGGGCGGTCGATGATGCGTCCGATACCGAGGATCGCGGCCTCGGGGTGATTGATGATCGCGGCGGAACCGTCGACCCCGAACACGCCGTAGTTGTTGAGGGTAAAGGTGCCACCGGTCAGTCTCGCCGGCGGAAGTGAGCCGGTGCGTGCGAGATCCGTCATTTCAGCGAGCCGTTCAGCGAGTTCGCGCAGATCGGCCTTGTCGGCCTGCGGCACCACAGGAACCATCAATCCGCGATCGGTCTGCGCGGCTATGCCGAGTCCAACGTTCTCGTATCGGAGGATCTCGCCGGCGGCGGTGTCGACGGTGCTGTTGAGCTCCGGGAACTTCGCCAACGCGATCATCGTCAGCTTCGCCAGCACCGACAGCAGGGAGATCTTGACGCCGTCGATCGACGCATCGAGGTCACGGCGTGCCTGGAGGAGCGCGGTGGCGTCGACGTCGACCCAGACGGTGGCCTCCGGGATTTCGGTTCGGCTCCGAGTCAGCTTGTCGGCGATGACCTTACGAATGCCGGTGATGGGAATGCGGGTGATTCCGGCATCGGTGTGCGTGGGGGTAGCGAGTGCGCGTTCGACGTCGGCTCGGGTGATGATGCCGTGTGTGCCAGCGGTCTCGATGTGGTCCAGCGAGAGCCCGCCGTCCAGTGCCAGCATGCGGACTATGGGTGAGAGGACTCTTGCCGCGGTGTTCTGGGCCTCCGGCCCAGTGGCACGGTTAAGTGCACTCTGGGACGCATTGCCGTGCCACTGCGGCGGAGCCGCCTTCGATGCGAGCGGCGGAGCCGCCTCGGATGCGTGCGCGCGGCGCCGACGCCTTCCGGCGGGCCCGTGGCCGGTTCCGTATCCGATGAGCACGTTGCCGGATCCGGCGCGTTCCTCTTGGCGGTACTGCTCGTGCGCTGCCGGGGTGCTCGCGGCACCGGTGATACTGATCAGTGGCTTCCCGACCGGCACCACGTCCCCCTCCGCGCCGTGCAACGCTGAGACGACGCCCTCGAACGGGCAGGGAACCTCGACCGACGCCTTGGCTGTTTCTACCTCGACGACGACCTGATCGATCGTGACGGTATCGCCCGCCTGGACCTTCCATTCGACGACGACGGCGTCGGTAAGGCCCTCGCCGAGGTCGGGAAGCATGAAGACCTGCTCGGTCATACCGATACCGCCTTGCTTAGGTCGGGGGTGTCGTTCCACTGCAGGCGCTCGATGGCGTCGAGGACTCGATCAGCAGACGGAAGGTGGAAGTGTTCGAGTTTCGGTGCGGGATAGGGGATGTCCAACCCGCCGACCCGTAGAACCGGTGCATGTAGGTGGTGGAAGCACCGTTCCTGCACCCGTGCTGCGATCTCGGCGCCCACTCCGGCGAAACTCTGGGCTTCCTGAACCACGACGCACCGGCCGGTCTTGCGCACCGAAGCGGCAACGGTGGCGTCGTCGAACGGACTGAGCGATCGAAGGTCGACGACCTCGACGTTCCGTCCGTCCTCGGCCGCGAACTCCGCTGCCTGCAACGCAACCGAGACGGTAGGCCCGTAGGCGAGGATCGTCACGTCGGTTCCGGGGCGACGAACGACAGCGGTACCGATCGGCTCGGTTTTGGTCAGCTCGATATCGTCCTTGGAGAAGTACAACCGCTTCGGTTCGAGGAAGATCACCGGATCGGGATCTGCGATGGCGTCCCGCATCAGCGAGTACGCGTCCGCGACGGTCGACGGAGATACGACCTTCAGTCCGGGGGTGTGCGCGTAGTACGCCTCGGAGGAGTCGCAGTGATGCTCGACGCCACCGATGCCACCCGCGAACGGAATTCGGATCACCATCGGAGCCGTCAACGATCCACGGGTGCGGTTCCGCAATTTGGCTACGTGCGAGACGATCTGTTCGAAGGCCGGGTACGCGAAGGCGTCGAACTGCATCTCGACGACCGGCTTGTACCCCGACATCGCCATTCCGATCGCAAAACCCACGATGCCGGACTCGGCGAGTGGGGTGTCGAAGCAGCGGTCGTCGCCGAAATCGCGCGTCAACCCGTCGGTGACGCGAAAGACGCCGCCGAGTGTTCCGACATCCTCGCCGAACACGACGACCTTCTCGTCCTCGGTCAAGGCGTCGCGCAGTGCGGCGTTGAGCGCTCCGGCCATGGTCATCGAGGTCATGACAGTTCTCCTGCTGCAATTTCGGCGGCGATCTGCTCGCGCTGTTCGAGCAATGCTGGAGTGGGGGTGGAGTAGACGAACCGGAACAGATCCTCCGGGTCGACGCTCTGTTCGACGTTCATTCCCGCGCGCAGTGCCGCGGCGTCGGCGTCGGCGGAGGTGGTCATCTGCTCGCGGAGGTCGTCGGTGAGAACACCCCTGGCGTCGAGGTAGGAATCGAGGCGAGAGAGGGGATCTCGGGCAAGCCATCCTTCGACCTCGCCGGCTTTGCGATATCTGGTGGCATCGTCGGCATTGGTGTGTGCGTCCATGCGGTAGGTGTGCGCTTCGACCACCACCGGACCCCGGCCCGCGCGAACGTAATTCACGGCCTCGTCCATGACGGACATCATCGCGATCGGATCGTTCCCGTCCACCTGTTCGCTGCCGATTCCGTAACCGACGCCCTTGTGTGCCAGAGACGGCGCGGCGCTCTGCCGAGCCAGCGGAACGCTGATCGCAAATCCGTTGTTCTGCACCAGAAATATCACTGGAGCACGGAAGACCGCAGCGAAGTTGAGAGCTTCGTGGAAGTCGCCCTCACTCGTTGCACCGTCGCCGCAGAAGGCCAGTGCGATCGTGTCGCGCCCCTGCTTTGCTTCGGCGTATGCGAACCCGGTAGCGTGCAGCAGTTGCGTTGCGAGCGGGGTGCATTGAGGTGCAACGTGATACTGCTTCGGGTCGTACCCGCAGTGCCAATAGCCGGCGAGCATTCCGAGCAGTTCGACCTGGTCCACACCGCGTGCCGCGAGGGCCATCGAGTCGCGGTAGGTCGGGAACATCCAATCCTGCTCGCCCAGGCACAGCGCCGCCGCGATCTGGCACGCTTCCTGTCCACGCGCAGACGGGTAGACCGCCAGCCTTCCCTGCTTGGTCAGAGCGGTTGCCTGCTGATCGAATCGGCGGCCGTGCACCATCGCGCGGTACATCTCGAGCAACCGATCGTCCGATGTGCGGGCGTATCGGGCCGCGCTCTCGACGCCGGTGCCGTCGGGCGCCAGATACTGCACCGGGTGCTCGGCAGGCATGAACCGCTGGTACGACGCGGCCGCGTTCGTCTCGACAGTCGTCATAGAACACTCTCCTGGTATCGACTTTGTACAGCGATTCTGGCGCAATTGGATATCGATGAGTCGATGCGCCGTAGCATTGCAGACGTATGGTCGAGATTGTGTCGATTCTGATGCAATCGTCTGGTGCAATGCCGGAATGAGCACGTGGGAGCGGACGTATGGACGACGTGGCAAAACGAGTCGAACTCGACGACGTGGATCGCCGAATTCTCGACGAGTTGTCGAGCGATGGACGGATCTCGATGCGAGTGCTGGCCGAACGGCTCAATCTCTCTCGCGCGCACACGTATACGAGGGTGGATCGTCTGAAGGATTCGGGAGTCATCGAACGCTTCACGGTGCAGGTCGATCACGCGGTGGCGGGGCTCGGTACGTCGGCCTTCATCGCCATGTCCATCAGGCAGGATTCGTGGCGTTCGGTGTCGGACCGCTTGCGGTCGATGCCGTTCGTGGATCACTTCAGCCTGCTCGGCGGAGATTTCGACGTGCTCGTTCTTGTGCGCACCCCGGACAACGAAACCCTGCGGCACGTGGTCCTCGAAGGACTCCAGGCACTGGACGGGGTGCGCTCGACTCGAACGTGGTTGATCTTCGACGAGGCGCGGGGCGGGTTGAGCGAACCGATACCTCAGACCGGCCGGTAGTCGGGTCGGTAGTGTCGTCGACTGCGCAGTTTCCAGCGATTGCACAGTGCTCTGCCTATGAAGGGAAGCAACTTATGACTGATGATCGGACGACCGTAGGACCGCTCTGGGCGCTCGAGGGAGGACGCCCGACGGTCGACCCGGAGGCCTGGGTTGCACCTACCGCGACGGTAGTGGGTCGCGTGAGCGTCGAGGCGTCGTCAGGAATCTGGTACGGCGCTGTACTGCGAGCCGAGTTCGAGGACATCACGATCGGCGAGGGCAGCAATCTTCAGGACGGCGTGGCCGCGCACGTCGACCCAGGGTTCCCGTTGACGGTCGGGAAGAACGTGAGCGTCGGGCACAACGCGGTGCTGCACGGGTGCACGATCGGCGACGGCAGCCTCGTCGGCATGGGCGCTATCGTCATGAACGGCGCGGTCATCGGCGAAGGCAGCTTGGTCGCAGCCGGTGCTCTCGTTCTCGAAGGCACGCAAGTTCCGCCGCGATCTCTGGTTGCGGGTGTGCCGGCCAAGATCCGTCGTGAACTCACCGAGGAGGAGGTCGGGCACAACGGGCTCAACGCTGCGGTGTACCGAGAATTGTTGAAGCAGCACCGATCGGCAAAACCTGTGTAGTGGGGGCGCTCCGCGCCCAGTGGCACGGTTGAGTGCAACCCAATGCACTTAACCGCGCCACTGCGGCGGAGCCGCACGGGCCCACTGCGGCGGAGCCGCAGGAGCCGCGGAGCCGCGTTAGCCCAGGAGCCCTACACGTTCAGGCGAGAATGATGCCGCGAGTACGTGAAGTACAAGACCGTCGTCAGGGCCAGCCAGATCGCGAACAGCAGCCAGGTCTCCCAGTGCAGCGTCGAGATCAGGTACAGGCACGCGAGGATCGACAGAACTGGCAACACGGGGTACAGCGGCACTCGGAACCCGCGCTCCAGATTGGGTTCACGTCGACGCAGAATGATGACGCCCGCAGACACGACCGTGAACGCGACGAGCGTCCCCATGCTCACCAAATCGGCGAGGAAGTCGAGCGGTAGCAGCCCCGCCATCAGCGAGACCACGATGGCCACGATGATGGTATTGGGTATGGGGCTCAACGTTTTCGGGCTCACGTCGGAGAAGATCTCCGGGATCATGCCGTCCCGACTCATCGCGAACAGCACCCGGGTCTGACCGTAGAGCGTGACGAGCGTGACCGAGAAGATCGACACGACAGCTCCTGCGGACAGAATGATCGACGGCCAGTCCGTACCGGTGACGTTCTGCAGGATCTCCGACAGTCCGGCTTCCTGGCCTTCGAACTCGGTGTATTTCTGTGCGCCGATGGCCGCGAACGTGACGACCAGGTAGATGACCGTGACGACGATCAGCGCGGTGATGAGCGCGATCGGCAGCGTCCTCTTCGGATTCTCGACCTCCTCGCCCGCCGTCGACACGGCGTCGAGTCCGATGAAGGTGAAGAAGATCATGCCCGACGCGGCCCCGATGCCCGCAACTCCGAAGGGCGCGAACGGCTCGAGGTTGGAGATGTCGAAGCCGAAGAATGCAATGACGGCGAACATTGCAAGGACGCCGATCTTGGTGACCACCATGATCGCGTTGACGCGAGCGGATTCGCTGGTGCCGCGAATGAGCAGTAGCGCACACAGGGCGACCAGAACGATTGCCGGAACGTTGATCCCGAATCCGAGTCCGTCACCGGGCGCGTGGCTCAGCACGTCCGGAATCTGAAAGCCGAACAGGCGGTTCAACAAATCGTTCAGGTACTGACTCCACAGCACCGACACTGCAGCCGTGGACACGCCGTACTCGAGAATGAGACATGCACCGACCAGCAGCGCGACGAACTCACCGAGAATTGTGTACGCGTAGGTGTACGTCGACCCCGACGCCGGGATGCTCGACGCCAATTCCGCGTAGCAGAGGGCCGTGAGTCCCGCCGTGATCGCGGCGAGAATGAACGAGAAGATCACCGCCGGACCCGCCAACGGCACCGCGTTGCTGAAGATGAAGAAGATACCGGTGCCGACGGTCGACCCGACGCCGATGCACGTCAGCTGGAACGTGTTCATGCTCCGCTTCAGCTGCGTACCACCGTGGTCGGATTCGAGGGCAGCGATGTCGCCGATCGGCTTGCGCCGCAGCAGTGTACTCATTGATCCTCCGTAGTGGTGCCGGCATGCAGTGAACTGCCGCGGGGTACGACGAGCATCGGCACGCGAGCGTACCGAATGATTTTCGACGCCGAGGAGCCGAGGAAGACCCGGGCCAATGGCCCGAGGCGGGACGAACCGACGACGAGGAGGTCGGTGTCGGTGAAGGCGGCCGCATCGACCGCTGCCTCCCAGCCGTTTCCGGCGACCGTTGCAGTGTCGACGACCAGGCCGGGCCGGGACGATTCGAGAGCGGCTCGGGCCTGCCCGAGAAGAGTGTCGGCCTGCTCCTTCCACCGCGCGCTCACCACGTCCTCGGCGCCGTACCCGCCGAGGGGAGGGAAAGTGGTGGAGGCGCGGGGTGCGAACGCGATGAGTCGCAATGGGAGCGACCAGGCATCGGCAAGAGTCGACGCCGTCCGCAGCGCGTCCTCCGATTGAGCCGTTCCCACGTAGGCGCAGCTGATGCGATCGAGGGGCTTCACCGATTCGCGGGTGCCGATCGGTGCGAGCGCCAACGGCACGGCGCAGGAATGCAGCAGTGAATCGGTCGTGCTGCCCGGTGCGAACCGTCCCGGTGTGCCTGCGGTGGAACCCAATACGACGATGTCCGCGTGGTACTGCTTGGCTACCTCGTTCAGTCCGGCGCTTTCGGCTGTGTTGCTGGTATAGAACGCAGCGGGGTCGGCGGGCGTGAGCCCCAACTCGCCGATCGCGCTCTCCGCAGCCTTCACGGCGGCGACGCCCCGCTCGGCGAGCCAGCGCTGGTATTCGGCATCGACCCTGGCCATCGACGGGAACGGCCACGACTGCGGGAGAACCGTGCAGGCCTGGACCGCGACGTCCCCCGAGGCCGCAAGCCTCGCGGCGAGCGCAAGTGCGTCGCGTCCCGAGTCGTCGGGAACCCACCCGACCATCGCACTGATACTGATCCCCATATGCGCCTTTCGTGGGACGAGCAGCAAGATCAGCTCAGTATGGGACCGAGGCCGCTCTCGCGCAGCGGAAGTGCCAGTGCGTGCAGGGGAGTCGTGCAGTCAGCCGTGTGAGGCTGCCTGGTGGTTAGGTTCGAGACGGTCGCTCACCAAGTTCCGGATCGGAGGGAACGACAAGAGGGCCCACAGCGCGAGGAGGCCAGCAGCGACGTCGATCGGGTGCCGCGACGTCGATCGGGTAATGCACGCCGAGGTAAAGCCGGGAGGTAGCGACCGCGAGCGCGAACAACACCGACGCTGTGCGGGCGACCCGCCGCACCGCTGCGCCTACCCGGACGGTGAGCCGCAGCTACGGCGGTGTGCCCGGACGGGAACGACCACACGGTGTCGGGGCTCATCAGCCACAGTCGTTGCGGGGGACGGGGTTCGCGGATGACGTACTTCGCGATCGTGGACACCACAAGGGTTCCTGCCATCACTGCCAGCGCCCGAACCGCATCGACTCGTCGCCCTGTTCTGAAGAACCAGGCCGCCACGCCGATCGCCACCACGACTCCGACGACGGGTTGTGCACAGTCGGTGGCCACTTCGGCGAGGACGGTGGCCCAGCCGGTGCGATGGGTGGAGATACGGTCGTGGAACCGAATGCCGGCCTCGGTCGCTGCATCGGAGGATGCAACAGCACCGATGGTGACCGGGTGCGCCTTCGTAAACGAAGTCCGCGAGCAGGCTGACCGTGCCGAATGCCACGACGAACCGCCACGCACCCATTGCGGGCCGAGGCGGTGTGGTGAAGGTGTCGGGTCCGGTCACAGATGATTATTCTCGGTTGCTGGGACGAGCAGTACCGGGCGGAGAGCGTGGCGGGCCAGCGTCGAGGACACCGATTCTCCGAGGACCCTCTCGATCAGTGACATCACCCCTCCGCGCGTGGTGCCGACGATGATCATCAGGGCGTCATTGGCTTCGGCAATCGTGGTCAGCAGCTGGGCAGGTACGCCTTCCCTCGAGTAGTAAGCCCAGTTCCCGGGCAGGGTGGACAGCATGGTGCAGGCCTCCTGGCGCTCTTGTTCGACCGCATCGGCGATACGTTGTTCCCAGTCGTAGCTGTCCGGGTCGATCGGCAGGTCGTCGGTGTCGACGATGTGCGCGACGTGCAGGAACGCGTTCAGTCGGTCGGCGAGGTCCATCGCATAGGACAAGGCAGCGCGGCTGGCGGGGTGCCGGTCGAAGCCGACGACGAGGTGGCATACGGGTGGTACCGGGCCAGCAGGGCCGTCCACACGCAGCGGGGCGAGCCAATTCCGGAGTTCGTCCCGGGTGGTGTGTTCGCGTTCGTTCTCGGTCATTGCATTCTCCTCACACGGAAGCCAGGACGAGACCGGCACCGCCGGCAGCGACGGTCACCAACAGGGTGCCGACCGCGTTCACCACGCCGGCAATGTAATTCTGACGTTGGATCAGTCGCACCGTCTCGAAACTGGCGGTGCTGAACGTGGTGTACCCGCCGCAGAACCCGATGCCCACGATCAGCTGAAGTTCCCGGGGAAGACCGTGGAAGAGGAACAGTCCAGTGACGAATCCGAGGAGCAGTGATCCGGTCACGTTGATAATCGCTGTCGCCCAGGGAAAGTCCGACGACCGGCGGTGTTTGATAGCTCCGTCAAGCACGAAGCGTGCGATTGCTCCCGCGCTACCCGCGCAGGCGATCCACAGTGTCGTCATTGCGTTGCCTCTGTGGGTCGTGACCGCAGTCGCGCGGCGATCGCGATTCCGGCGGTGGTGGCCATCAGGCCAACCAGTACGGTGCCGACCGCGTAGCTACCGGCGGCCCACCACTGATGGCTACGCAGAAAAAGATCGGTATCGGCGGCGAGAGCGCTGTACGTGGTGAACGAACCGAGCGTCCCGGTGCCCACCAACAGGCGGACTTGTCGCCGCCATCGGGTGTCCGGACCCAGGCGAGCCAGTCCTTCCAGCAACAGACCGAGCAGGAAAGCCCCGACGATGTTGATGGCGAAGGTGGTCACCGGCCATCCACCCGCGGCAGGGGGAAGCGACAGTCCGAGCTGGTATCGGAGTGGCGCCCCGGCCAATCCACCGACACCGACGGCGGTGATCGCGGACGGCCGCACATGAAGCGGGCGCCGGGTTCGAGGTGCGGTATCGGGATCGACCGGCAAGGTCGGATTCGGATCGCGGTGACCGTCCACGGGCAGACTCCTTCCACTCAGGGAAAGGAGCCATCAGCCCCGGGCTGGGGCGGTTCAGACAACCCTTGACGGGCGATCTAGGCGGAGATCCATCGCCAGCCGCAATCATAGCCTGAACACCTCGCGCACGTTCGTCGCTACCTGTTCAGCGTTCGGGCCGCAGAAGGCCGGACAAAATGTGTGCTTGCTCGAGCAACAGGGTGCCGAGTTCGTGGTGGCGTTCCGGCCGGAAGCGCGTCTCGACGCCGGTCAAGCTCAATGCCCATGCGGGCTTGCCGGTGCGATCGAACACCGCCGCGCCGATTCCCCAGCTGCCCTCGACGAGCAACGCAGGATTGACGGCGTACCCGGTTACGCGGGTCGCGTCGACACGCCGCCTCAATGCCTCCGACGAATGCTCGGGTCCCCAGTCGGACTGCAGGTCGGTTCTCTTCAGATAGTCGACGACCTCGCGGTCGGGAAGGTGCGCCAGTATCACCATCCCGGCCGACGCCACACCGAGCGGAAACCTGATGCCCTCGTACAGGACATGAGAGCGAAGCGGGAAGCTCCCGTCCTCGCGGAGCAGACAGACCGTCTCGTCGCCGCGGCGTGCGGACAGAAATGCGCTCTCACCGCTGACAGCGGCAAGCGTGTGTACGACGCGTCGAGCCTGGTCGGTGATGTCGTAGCGGCCCGCGGCGGCCGATCCGAGCAGGTACATCTCCGGCCCGAGCGTCCACCTGCCGGTTGCGGCATCTCGGTCGAGAAACCCCTCGTCTGCGAGGGATGTCAGCAGCCGATGCGCCGTCGGGCGAGCCAGCATGGTGGCGCGGGCCAACTCGGTGGTGGATCCGCCGTCGGGCTCGGCCGCACCGACAGCACGCAGAAGCGCCGCGGTGCGGGCGATGACATTCGGCGCGACATTCGAGGGCACATCCCGACTCTAGCAAGCGTCCGTCCAGTGAACGCATAGAGTCCGATGGTTCGTCACGCGATCACTTCGGAGTCGATTTTCGGTACCCCCTTCCTGCAATCCACAGTTCAGCGTCTACTGAGTGCAGTGATGCAGCGCGTTCGCTGTGTGGACAGAGAAGGAGGCTTCAGTGGCAGGGAAGGTGTACGAGTCAGCGGCAACCGCCGTGGCGGATATCGGTGACGGCTCGAGCGTGGCAGTCGGAGGGTTCGGGCTCTGCGGGATTCCCGACGCCTTGATCCAGGCGATCGGGGAGACCGACGCGTCGGATCTCGAGGTGTTCTCCAACAACTGCGGTGTCGACGACCACGGCTTGGGAATTCTGCTTGCACTGGGTCGAATTCGACGCGTGACCGCGTCGTATGTGGGCGAGAACAAAGAGTTCGCGCGGCAATACCTCGCGGGTGAACTCGAAGTCGAACTGACCCCGCAGGGCACGCTGGCCGAGCGTATGCGCGCCGGCGGCACCGGGATTCCAGCGTTCTTCACCCCTGCCGGCGTGGGAAGCCCCATCGCGGACGGGGGAATGCCGTGGCGGTACAACACCGACGGCAGTATTGCGATCTCGTCACCGCCCAAGGAGACTCGCGTGTTCGGTGCCAAGCGCTACGTGCTCGAGGAAGCGATCACCGCCGACTACGCGCTGGTGCACGCCGAGATCGGCGACACCGAGGGCAATCTTGTGTTCGACAAGACTGCAATGAACTTCAATCCGCTTGCTGCGATGGCAGGCAAGATCACGATCGCCCAGGTCGAGCACCTTGTCGAGCCCGGCGAGATCGACCCGGGTGCAGTGCATCTGCCGGGCGTCTTCGTTCAGCGCATCGTGAACACCGGCACCCAGGACAGGCGCATCGAAAAGCGCACGGTCAGTGTAGGAGGACAAGCATGACCACAGCGATAGCAGGCTGGACCCGTGAGCAGATGGCCGAGCGGACCGCGGCCGAGATGATCGACGGTGAATACGTCAATCTCGGAATCGGTTTGCCCACATTGATTCCCGGATATCTGACGTCCGAAGTCCGAGTCGTACTGCATTCGGAGAACGGCATCCTCGGAACGGGCCCGTACCCGACCGAGGAGAACATCGACGCGAACCTCATCAATGCGGGCAAGGAAACCGTCACCGTCAACTCCGGTGCGGCATTCTTCGATTCGTCGTTGTCGTTCGGCATGATTCGCGGCGGCCACATCGACACGGCAGTACTCGGCGGGATGCAGGTATCGCGTTCCGGCGATCTGGCGAACTGGATGGTTCCGGGCAAGATGGTCAAGGGGATGGGCGGTGCGATGGACCTCGTTCACGGCGCACGCCGCGTCATCGTGGTCATGGAACACACCGACCGTGAGGGCAACCCGAAGATTCTCGACGCGTGCACGCTGCCGCTGACGGGTCAGGGCGTCGTGAACCGAATCGTCACCAACCTTGCCGTCATCGACGTCGTGGGTGACGGGACGTTGGCGCTGGCCGAGCTCGCGCCGGGCGTGACGAGAGAGCAGGTCGAGGCAGCGACGGGCGTTCCCCTGGCCTGACAGGCTCTCTGACTGTGTCACCATGGCCGAATGGCTGAATCATCGAGAATCGAAGGTCCGCTGGCAGGGCTCGTCGTCGCTGACTTCTCGCGGGTCCTCGCGGGCCCGTACGCGACGATGATGCTCGGCGACATGGGCGCCGAGGTGATCAAGATCGAACGACCCGGTGACGGCGACGACACCCGATCCTGGGGACCTCCCTACGATTCGAACGGCACCGCAACCTATTTCGCGTCGGTGAACCGCAACAAGGCCTCGCGGGCGATCGATCTGAAGACCGAGGCCGGACTTATCGAGGCTCGCGAGATCATCTCCGGTGCAGACATTCTGATCGAGAACTTTCGAGCGGGAACCATGGATCAACTCGGGCTCGGGTATGCCGCGCTGTCGGCCGAGCGGCCTGGTTTGATCTACTGCTCCATCACCGGCTTCGGTACCGGTGGAGGGGCTGCACTACCGGGATACGATCTGCTGGTCCAGGCCGTAGGAGGTGTGATGAGCGTCACCGGCCCCGACCCGCAGACCCCGACCAAGGTCGGCGTCGCGATGGTGGACATCGTCACCGGTCTACACGCACTGGCGGGGATACTTGCTGCGCTGCATCATCGTTCGCAGTCGGGCCTCGGCCAGTACGTGCACACGAACTTGATGTCGTGCGTGCTGTCCGCGCTCAGCAATCAATCGGCCGCGTACCTGGGCGGCGGGGTCGTGCCGACCGCGATGGGCAACAAGCACCCGTCTGTGGTCCCGTACGAGGTGTTCGAGACCGCGGATCGTCCGCTTGCCCTCGCGGTGGGCAACGACAAGCAATTCGCCGCTCTGGCGGACGTCGTCTCGCTGCCGTGGTTGTCGAGCGATTCACGATTCATCGGCAACTCCGCGCGGGTGGCGAACCGCGATGCCCTGGTCTCGGAATTGACGGCGCGGTTCGCGACCCGATCTGCCGACGACTGGTACCGGGCTCTGTCCGAACGCCACGTCCCTGCGGGTCCCGTCAACTCCCTCGACGAGGCGTTCGCGTTCGCGGAAGCGCTGGGATTGAATCCGCGCGTAGAGGTTCCGGGCGCTACAAGCGCAGGTGTGCGTAACCCGATCGATTTCTCGGCGACGCCCGTCGGCTACCGCCTGCCGCCACCGCCGATGCCTGGCTAGGGTGGAGGCATGTTCGTCAACTCCCCCTCGACCTTCGTATCCGATGCCGTTCGCGGCCTGATCGCCTCCACCGGCGACATCGCATGGCACGCAGATCCAGGATTCCTGACGCGACGCGAACCGCTACCAGCAGGGCAGGTCGCGCTTCTGTCGGGCGGCGGCAGCGGTCACGAACCGATGCACGCGGGATTCATCGGCGCCGGAATGCTTGCGGGAGTGTGCCCTGGGTTGATTTTCACCTCGCCGAACGCGCTGCAGGTGCACCGAGCATCCAGGGCGGTCAGTGTCGGCGGTGGAGTGGTGCACATCGTCAAGAACTACACCGGCGACGTGATGAACTTCCGCATTGCGCGAGAGTTGTTGCACGAGGACGGTATCGAGTCGGACTTCGTTCTGGTCGACGACGATGTCGCCACCGAACGCGCCGACGGTGACGGCCCGGGCCGACGTGGAACCGCAGCTACCGTCGTCGTCGAGAAGATCTGCGGGGCTGCCGCCGAGCGTGGGGACACGATGGAGCAGGTGGTCGCGATCGGTCGACGGGTCGCCGCCAACGCACGAAGCATGGCCGTCGCGTTGCAGCCGTCCGTGCTGCCCGGATCCACCGAGTTCTCGTTCGACCTGCCCGACGGTGAAATCGAGATCGGCATCGGGATTCACGGCGAACGAGGAACGACGCGGGTCCCGACGATGTCTGCCCAGGACATCGTTGCGGAGCTGGCCCAGCCGGTCGTCCACTCGCTGGACCTCGAACGAGGCGAATCCGTCATCGCCTTTGTGAACGGGCTCGGTGCGACCCACCCGATGGAGCTGCATCTCCTGTATGGAGAGTTGGCAGAGCTGTTGGCCGACAAAGGAATCGACATTGCTCGCCCGCTCGTCGGAAGCTTGGTCACCGCGCTGAACATGGGTGGCGCATCCATCACGCTCGTGCGCGTCGACGACGAGATCCTCGAGCTGTGGGATGCGCAGACCGACGCGCCCGCCTGGCCCAACACCCCCGCGACGAGTGCATCGACACTGGGCGCACGGGAGCGTTTCGGTCCGAGTTTCGCTCCGAGCGAAAGTGATTCACCTCAGGACGGGTTCGTATCCTCCTGGATCGCCTCGTGGGCCGAGCGGGTGCTTGCCGAAGAACCCGCGCTGACCGAACTGGACCGGCGCGCAGGCGACGGCGACTTCGGCACCAACATGGTCTCGGCTCTGGAGCAACTGGACCTCGCCAGCATCCGCGAAACCTACTCCGCACAAACGGTATTCGAGGCAGTATCCGAGGCATACCTGGGGCATGCAGGAGGAACCTCCGGCGCGCTGTTCGGAATCTGGTTCCGACAGTTCTACACCTGCCTCGAATCGGTGGACCTCGGATCGATCACCGCCGCCGCGCGCAGCGGTCTCGACACCATCACCGACCTCGGCGGTGCGCGCATCGGTGACAAGACGATGGTCGACGCCATCGCCCCGGCAGTGGAAGCGCTCGAAGCCGCAACAGATATGGACAAAGGTCTACGCGACGCAGCCGCTGCGGCGACGACCGGGGCTCAGGCAACCGAGCACCTTACCGCCAACAGAGGCCGCGCGTCGTACGTAGGTGACGCGGCTCGAGGCGTCGTAGATCCGGGTGCGCTGGTGATGGCGTGGTTTTTCGAAGCTGCGTCAGAGGCTCGGTGACAAGTAGACCCGGGCGATAGCTTCGAGACCGGCCTGGTCGTCGGCGTCGAAGCGGTCCGGGATCGGGCTGTCGAGGTCGAAGACGCCGATGAGGGTGTCACCGTCGTACAGCGGAACGACGAGTTCGGATCGGGTCGCGCCGTCGCACGCGATGTGGCCTTCGAAAGCGTGGACGTCGGCAATTCGTTGGGTCTCGCGGGTCGTCGCAGCGGCACCGCACACACCCTTGTCGAGTGCGATACGCACACACGCGGGTTGTCCCTGGAACGGTCCGACGACGAGTTCGGTGCCGTCGAACAGGTAGAAGCCGACCCAGTTGACCTCGGGCAGGGCGTGGTAGACGAGCGCAGAAATGTTCGCCGCGTTGGCGATCCGGTTCGGTTCGCCAGCGGTGAGCGCGGCGGCCTGCTGCGTCAGCTGCGCGTACTGCTCGGTTTTCGTGCCTTCGAGGGCGGTAGCGGTGAACGACATATGGGCGAGTCTATTTCTTGACCGGCTTCCGTCGACCACTCAGGCGTCCGGCCGCGAAGCCGACGGCGAACAGCACGAGCAGGATCAGCCACAGTGGCGAGGTGATCCTCAGCCAGAACAGCTCGATGGTGGTGCTGTATCGATTCTCGGCGATGAACACTGCCGCGAGGATCACCAGCAGAATCGGCACCCAGTGCGTCTTCAGAAAGCTCAGAATTCGATCTTTACCCGACATACCTCAGGAAATTACCCGGTCAGCGCCACTCTGCGTATCCGAACTGCCAACCCGAGTACGACGAGATATGCCGACATCCCGGAGACCTGGATTCGCTGTGCGATCCCGAGGCCTGACGAGCCGGGTAGGTTGTCGGCGATCATCAGCCAGGCAGTGGCCAGTGAGGTGATGACGAGCACGGTCAGGCCCACGGTTCGGAGCAGCGGCAGCGTTCGGTAGCGGTAAGCCGCGGCGGTGAAGGCGATCATCGCGGTGAAGACGGCGAACACCGCGATTGTGCTGGTCAGCGCGTGAATGTGGTGCAGCTGCGGGAACAAGCCACTCGGCTCGACAGGGCAGGACGGGTCGTTCGCGGCGACACATTCGATCGGAAGCTGTGAGTCTGCGATCGTAGCTGCGCCGAAAGTTCCGATCGCGATCCAACCCGTAACCGTCAGTCGTTTGCGCGTGAACGTGGCGAGACCCAGGGCTGCCGCTGCGATCAGCATGATTCCGGTCAGCAGGTCCGCGGTGCTGAAGAAGTGTCGATACGGCTGGTCGGCTGCGTCGAGCTCGCTGAGAAACGACACCGCAGGGTCGAGGCCGGTGTCGAGAAAGAACTCCGCAACCCAAGCGGAGTACAGAACTCCGGCGATGACCAGCAGCACAGTTACCGTCCGCGGTGCCCATGCTCTGCTGGTATTCCACTCCTGACCCACGCGTATCAGAGTAGTGGGGCTCGGGGGTCTTGTTGGTGACCGAATGAGACATTCGCTCTGCTGAGGTGACCGAATGAGACATTCGCACACTCAGAGTGACCGAACCAGCCGTTCGCTGCGCCGGGGAGACCGAAACAGACATTCGCACACTCAGAGTGACCGAACCAGCCGTTCGCTGCGCCGGGGAGACCGAAATGGACATTCGGTCACCGGGCGGTCACCCCAGCGCCCGATCACCCCAGCGCCCGGACGACCTTGTCGGCAGCATCGGCGACCGGCTCGTGCTCCCACACCCGCACGACGGCCCACCCTTCGGCTTCGAGGCGTTCGTCGGTATTGCGGTCGCGGGCGACGTTGGCGGCCAGTTTGTCGGCCCACCACTGTGCGTTGTTGCGGGGCTTGGTGGCGTGTTCGGGGCAGCTGTGCCAGAAGCACCCGTCCACGTAGACGGCCACTTTTCGTCGAGGAAAGACCAGATCTGCCCGACGCCTGAGGCCCTTGAAGGGAGCGCGGTCCACGAAGTACCGGAGCCCACGGCGGTGCAGTTCACGACGAAGCGCGACCTCCGGTTTGGTGTCGCGGCGGCGCTGCTTGCTCAGCCGCGCGCTGGTCGCAGCATCGGTCAACGGCCTGGACATAGCGCGAAACTACCCGTCTTCGCTGTCCTCGGGTTCGGACCAGGTCGGGGCGAACTTGTTGCGCCGCTCGACCTCCCCATGCACGACCGCGGTGAACTCCTCGAACGAGAGGGTCTGGGCGTTGGTCGGTCGACCGTTGCGAGGAGGGGACTCGTCGACGTCGAAGAACCGGACTTCACCGTCGGTGTCGTAGAGCCCGATGAACACCTTTTCGAACAGGTCGTACCGAGTGTCCTCGGCGCCGAGATCGACCCACATCTTTCCAGTACCGCCGACGACGGCCCGCTTGCCGCGTCCCGACCTCTTCGACAACGTCGTGACGTGATGCGCGAACGACGACTTTCCGATGTCACTGGCCTTGGAGGCGTCGCCGTCGTCGCAGGTGAAGAACGGCTCGAACATGACGGCGACGAGCACGCTGTACGGCTGGCGTTGGTGCAGCACCATCGCTTCACCGCGCAACTCGTGATCGTTGCGGACGATGTTCTTGGTCCAGCGGCCGAACTTGCCGGTTCGGGGGCTGAAATCGCGGAAACTGTACGTCTTGATGGATACGCAGAGGATCAAACCGAGCGTCGGATCCAAGGCTTTGACGTCGAGCCTCTTGCGGCCCTTCGCGACGTCGACCTGCGCTTCCTGCCCGACGCCCATCGCGTCGGGAGTGATGTTGGGATAGTGCGGCCGCAGGGCGTCGGCGACGGTTTGTGCGAGGTGATTGGAAAGCCGTTGCGCGTAGTTCTTCTTGTCGCTTCGGTCGGCGTCGGGCGCAGGCTTGGCCCCCGCCAGCGCGAGAGGTCTGGCCAGCGCAGGCGGATCGGGAAACAGCTGATCGCTCATGCGGCTCTCGGGTTCGGGTGCCCGCCCATGCGGTCGAGGTGTGATTCGACGTCGTCGAGGAATCCCGGCACGAAACGCAGATTGCCCATTTGCGCGCGTTTGAGGAAGCCTGCGGTGGCGCGCGCCGACAGCAGGCGTGAGTCGTCGAGAAAGTCACTGAGGTTCTCGTACGGTTCGTGGACCGGCCACGTCGACCGATGCACCCGGAACGCCGTGCCCTTCGCGCCCCACGCAGCGGCCGGCCAGGCCTGACCCGGCAGAATCGGGACGTCGTCCGAGTGGTCGTGCGGTTGCGGATGATCGAGCTGAGATGCCACCCACGACGCCATGCGCACACTCACCGCGTTCCCGACGAGCTTCCATCGGTGCCCAGCTCGGACCCCGGGAAGCGAGAGGGCCGGAGCCGTCCAATCGGGATCGAAGCCCTGCAGCCGCTCGGCGCCGACGATCCCCGGCGTCACGATCTCCCCGGAGGGAAGCCGCACTGCCGGGGGACTGGCGATGCCGATCGACGAACCGCCTTTGAGCGTCGGGACCGCGTTGACTGCCCAGCCGAGACCGCGCGTGCCCTCGGTCCAGTAGAAGCCGCACGGCTGCTCGGACGGGTCGCCGTCGGGAAGAGGCCCCTCGTCCTGAGCGAACAGAATTTCGCGTGCATCCTCGGTACGAGAGGCCAGCATGAGTACCCGCTGGCGGCGCTGTGGAAGCCCGAACGACCGGGCGTCGACGACGCGATACGCCCACATGTAGCCGAGGTCGGACAATGCGTCGGTGATGTGCCTCATTGCGGCACCGCGGCCGAGCTGCAGCATGAAGGGAACATTTTCGATGAGCAGCCACCGTGGGCCGTTGCGACGTTTGACGAGCCGGAATACCTCGTCGACCAGTCCTGATCTTGCACCGGTGATGCCTGCCGTCCGACCGGCCTGCGACAGATCCTGACACGGAAATCCCGCCGCGACGAGCTCGGTGCCCGACGGCAGACCACGCAGCTTGGTGACGTCGCGATGCAGCGGGACGTCGGGAAAGCGCGCGCCGAGAACGGCACCGGCGCCGGGGTCGATTTCGCACAGCAGTTCCGTCGACCACCCCTGCCCGGAGAGCCCTAACTCGAGCCCGCCGATCCCGGCGAACAGCCCCACCATCGATCGCGAACCCACGCGCATCCTTCTCTCCCGAAGCCAAAACTCTGTGCAGAACGTTACTCGAGAACTCCGACAGGTTTCGCCAGCCACGCGGCCGGCCGATCGCAATCGCCACAAGCAGTCAACCGCGTAGCAGCGCCCGTTCGACTCACGCCGCATCCACACCCCGACGGTAGTGCCGATCCATCAGCAGAAGTACCCGACCTTGACATCAACCATGGTCGAGGTTCGACGATGGAATGCGACCGCAGAAAAATCGGTTGGTTCAAGGGCTGTCGGAGTGAAACCATGCATTCCACAGCAGGTGAGGAGAAAGTCAGTGTCCACGGGTGTGCTCGAAGATCGAACGACAACCCTCGATGAGTCGAACCCCGACACCAAGCAACCGAGTTCGCTGGCCCGGTTACTGCCGTTTTTGAGGCCGTACCGGTGGCACTTCACGGCGTCGATCGTCATCTCTCTGATCGCGACGCTGACAGGCCTGGTGATCCCACTGGTACTGCAGGGCGTCATCGACGGGCCGATCACCGACGGTGATTTCGCCGGCGTGTGGTGGCCCGCGGCGCTCGTGCTGTTTCTCGGAACAGTCGACGCGGTCGGAATCTGGGTACGTCGCTATCTGGTGTCGGCTCCGTCGAGTCAGTTCGAGATCTCGGCTCGCGCAGCGGTCTTCGAGAAGTTGCAGAGACTGTCGGTCTCGGCGCACGAGAGCTGGGAGTCGGGGCAGCTGCTCTCTCGGGCCATTGCCGACCTGTCGTCGCTGCGTCGATTCGTCGCGTTCGTCGGTCCGTTCATCATCATCAACACTGTGACTTTGGTTGTCGGGCTGGGTGTTCTGTTCGTTCAATCCTGGCAACTCGGTCTGATCATGGCAGTCACCTCGGTCCCGCTGGTGATCGTCTGCGCGCGATTCGAAACGCTCTACCGCGTCGTCGCACGTGATGCTCAAGATCAGGCGGGCGACGTCACCACAACCGTCGAGGAGTCCATTCAGGGCATCAGGGTGCTCAAGGCCTTCGGTCGCAGCGCGCATTTGAGACGGCGGTTCCTGCGGGAGGCGGCAACGCTCCGCGGTACCGAGATGAAGAAGGTTCGCTACCTCGCCATCGTGTGGGAATTGATCGTCGGCATCCCGCCTGTCGGCATCGGCGTCATGCTGGCGTTCGGGGCGTACTCGATCGTGCAGGGCACCATGACAGCGGGAATGCTCGTCGCCGCCATGGCGATCGTGGCGTTCCTGCTCTGGCCGATCGAATCGTTCGGATTCCTTCTCGCCGAACTCAACAACGCTCGAACCGCGGCAGATCGCTACTGGGAGATCATGGACACCCCGGAGACGATCACCGAGCCGAAGCATCCAGTTCCGATGCCCCGCGATATCCGCGGTGTCCTCGAATTCCGAGGCGTCGGTTTCACGTTTCCCGACGCCTCGTCGCCGCTGCTGATCGACGTCGACTTCCGGGTCGAACCGGGTGAGACGGTCGCGTTGGTCGGCGTCACCGGGAGCGGTAAGACCGCGCTGACGAACCTCGTTCCGCGGCTGTTCGACGTGACGTCGGGGTCGGTGACGATCGACGGCATCGATATCAGGACGCTCGCGCTGGCAGATCTGCGTTCGGTGGTGTCGGTAGCGTTCGAAGACCCAGTTCTGTTCTCGGCCAGCGTCCGAGAGAACATCGCACTCGGGCGCCCCGAGGCCACCGACGCCGATGTCGACGAGGCGCTCGGTATTGCGCACGCCCGCGAATTCGTCGCGTCGCTGCCGTGGGGTCTCGACACCCGTATCGGAGAACAGGGCATGAGCCTGTCCGGTGGACAGCGCCAGCGGTTGGCGCTGGCACGTGCGGTACTCGGCAAACCTCGCATTCTCGTGCTCGACGACCCGCTGTCGGCGCTCGACGTGGGCACCGAAGCGCTGGTTCAGCACGATCTGCGACGAGTTCTACCGCATTCGACGACGGTGCTCGTCGCGCATCGGCCGTCCACCGCCGCACTCGCAGACCGAGTGTTGTACTTGGAGAACGGAAGAGTTGTGGAACAGGGTACGCACGAGCGTCTTCTGGCGACCTCGGCGAAATACCGTCACGTGATGGGATCTATCGATGGCTGAGAGAGAGGTGGCTGAGAAGGAGGTGGCTGAGAATGATTGGCGAGGAGTAGGAAACGAAGATTCCACCGTCGATTCCACGGGCAACCTGATTCTCGCGGGCAGGTCGAGGCGACTGCTGATGTCGCTCGTTCGGCCGTATCGGAAGCAAGCCCTGCTCGCACTCGCGATCATCCTCGTCGACAACCTCGCTTTCGTTGCGGGCCCGCTGTTCATCGCATACGCGCTGGATCACGGTATCTCGGCGGCTGCCGACGGGAGTTGGGCGCCGCTGGCGTGGACGGTGTTCGGCTACATCGCATTCGGAATACTCGGAGCGATCACGACGTACACGTTCCTGATGGTGTCAGGCCGCCTCAGCCAGGCGATTCTCTTCGATCTCCGAGGCCGAGTGTTCAGCCATGCCCAGCAGTTGAGCCTGTCGTTCCACGAGAAGTACACCTCGGGACGACTGATCTCGCGGCTCACCAGTGACGTCGAATCGCTGCAGACGCTGCTCGAAAGTGCCCTCAACGACGCCTTGTCCGCCATCCTGTCCATCGTCAGTATCGCCATCATCCTGGTGTATCTCGATGTGCCCCTTGCCCTGATCGTGTTGGCGGGCTTCGTTCCGCTGGTGCTGGTCACGCGGGGGTCGCAGCGCCAGCAGCGTGCCGGTTACCGGCGAACACGCGTCGCGATCGCGAAGGTCGTCGTGCATTTCGTCGAGTCGATGGGCGGCATCCGTGCGGTACAGGTGTTCCGTCGTGAGACGCGCAACAACGCAATTCTCGCCGCCGAGGACACCGAATACCGGGATGCGACGACGTCCGCGCTGCGTGGAATGGCGAGCTACACCGGCATCGTGAGATGGATCGGCAACGTCACTCTCGCGATCATCCTCGTGTTCGGTAGCTATCGGGTGATCAACGGTCACATGGATATCGGGATTCTCGCGGCCTACGTTCTGTACCTTCGTCGGTTCTACGGTCCGCTCGACGAGTTGGCTCAGGTGTTCAACGCCTACCAGTCGGCTGCTGCTGCGCTCGAGAAGATCTCGGGTGTCCTCGAGGAGAAGCCGTCGGTGGAGGCGCCGACGGATCCGATAGTGCTGGACAGCGCGCGAGGCGACATCGATTTCGATGACGTTCAGTTCGCGTACAACGCCGAACGCGTCGTTCTGCCCAAGTTCTCGCTTCACATCCCGGCCGGGCAGGTGGTGGCGATGGTCGGCGCGACCGGAGCCGGAAAGTCGACTCTGGCGAAACTTCTCGCCCGGTTCTACGACCCGACCGACGGTTCCGTGAGCCTCGACGGTATCGACCTGCGCAGGCTCGACGACGAGAACATGCGTCAGCACATCGTCATGGTGACGCAAGAATCGTTCCTGTTCTCCGGTTCCATCGCCGACAACATCAGGCTCGGCAAACCGTCGGCGACCGATGCCGAGGTGGCCGCTGCCGCAGAAGCCGTCGGGCTGACGGAGTTCATCGCGACCTTGCCGGACGGAATCGACACCGATGTTCGCAAACGCGGTGGACGGCTCAGCTCGGGTCAACGCCAGCTCGTGGCCTTCGCCAGGGTGTTCCTCGCGGCGCCCGCGGTGATCGTGCTCGACGAGGCGACCTCGAGCCTCGACATTCCGAGCGAGCGGCTGGTTCAGCGCGCTCTCGAGACGATTCTGCAGGGCCGGACCGCGCTGATCATCGCGCACAGGTTGTCGACCGTCGCCATCGCGGACCGTGTACTGGTGATGGAGGACGGCGCAATCGTCGAGGACGGTTCGCCTGCAGATCTCATCGCGGTGCACGGGCGTTTCGCGGGTCTTCACGATGCCTGGGAGCTGAGTGCGGCTGCACCCCCCGTGAGCGGGTAGTCACGTCGGGCGGAAGTCCTGCGGGCGTGGATGCGCTTGGAGCATAATGACCTGGTCAAACGGCACAAGCTTCGATTGTGCGCTTCAGCGATCGGTGGCAGGCATGCCGGGACTGTCACCCACGCTCGATGCCCGGCCGTGTTCTCCAGAAGCGGGGAATGATGTTTGCCTCCTTAGCCCGGTTCGTCGTGTCCAACCCGTGGAAGGTCATCGCTGCCTGGCTGGTTCTCGCCGCTGCAGCCATCGTGTTCTCGCCCAGCCTCGAGGACTACACGACAGGAAATCAGCAGACGTTCCTGCCGAGTTCGTTCGAGTCCTCGCAGGCCCAGGCAGCGGGTAACGAGTACTTTCCGACGCTGTCCGGCGCAACCGGAAGCCTGGTGGTGACGCGATCCGATGGGGCGGCGCTGTCTCCGGAAGATCAGCAGGCCGCGACAGGATTGGCAACAACGCTGCAGAACGAGAACATTCCGGGCGTCGTGAGCGTGAGCGCCACGCCCCAGTCGCTTTCTCAGGATGGACGGGCCGCGGCGCTTCAGGTGTCGTTCGCCGGCCAGCCCGGCGACGAAATAGTCGACGCCGCGGTACCCGTCGTCCGCGACAACGCCGACGCCGCCCTGCAGGGGTCCGATCTGGTGAGTGGACTGACCGGGAACGCGGCGATCGGCGTCGACACCACGGCGGCATA
>NZ_LVCV01000313.1 GCF_001647195.1 Rhodococcus sp. EPR-157
CGTGGATTCGGCAGGCGTGGATTCGGCAGGCGTGGATTCGGGAGCGTGTCCGTCGTCGACGTGCTGGTAGTAGTGATCGGTTGACGGGTCCGGTGATGGTGTCGGGGGCCGGTTGTGTACGAAGTCGTCGGGAACCATGACCGTCCCGTACGTCGACGGGGTGATCCTGCGCAGACCCGAACAGGAGGTCCAGAATATTCCGTCTCCACTCAATGTGGCTGCGGCCCAGAGTTTGAGCGTCTTCGCTTGGTGATGGTAGTGGCACAGTGGTTGCAGATTCGAGGTGATCGTCCAGCCGCCGGCTCTCGGGTCGTTGTGGTCGAACGGGACGATGTGGTCGATTTCGCAGCGTGCTGCGGGCACACTGCAGCCCGGGAATGTGCACGTGCAGTGTGTTGCGCGTGTGAGCGCGACGAGTTCTGCTGATGGCCGGTAGGTCAGTGCCCCCGGCGGCGGTTCGCTCATACCGCCGTGCCCGTCCGGGTAGATTCCCGCCGCGAGTGAGGGGTCCGCTGCGGCTGCGGCGAGGAAAGCAGC
>NZ_LVCV01000314.1 GCF_001647195.1 Rhodococcus sp. EPR-157
GATTGCTTCCGACAGTGCCACGTCGCGTCCTGCGGAGGGTCGCTCACGCCTTGCACGTGCCGCCGGTGAACGGGTGTTGTCGGTGGTGGGATCGGGAAGCGGCGCGGCAGGACGGATCCGGCCGCGCGCGATGATCCGGAACGCACGCGGCCCACCCGCCGATCCGGAATTGGTGACGCCGCCACCGGGCTCGGGAGCCGAATCGGGTGCGCCTGTGTCACTGTCGGCGGTGTCACTGCCTGCGGTGTCACTGTCGGCGGTGTCACTGTCGGCGGTGTCACTGTCGGCGGTGTCACTGCCTGCGGTGTCGCTGTCGGGTGCCGTCTCCGATGCCGGCACCGGTCCGGACTCC
>NZ_LVCV01000315.1 GCF_001647195.1 Rhodococcus sp. EPR-157
GGCTCGGGATCGGACGGGGGCTCAGGCTCCGGCTCCGGTTCGGGCTCAGGCTCGGGCTCGGGCGTGAGATCGGCTTCGGGGCTGGGTGCCGGCGGTGCTGCATCTGTCGCGGTCGCGGTCGCGGTTGTATCTGTCGCGGTTGCATCGCGGGCGGGGTCGGCCTGTGCCCGAGCAGCGTCGAGCACGTCGGTAAGAAATGCCTGCCAACGCGCGTCACCGGCGATCATGCGTGCGGTCTGCGGGTCGAGCACGGTCCCATCACCGAGAGTTGCCGGCTCACCGCTCAGACCGAGCAACGATTCGATACTGATCATGATCTGCAGCAAATGCTGCCTGCGAGGCTTCATCCGATCTGCCGCACCACGCACCGCGCACTCCTGGTGGCCACACAGGCACGCGATCGTGTCCTCGCGGTGAATCAGCGCGATCAACGCATGCCCGCGCAACTGCTTCCTGCTCCGCGGATCACGCGAACACACCGTCCCAGCCAACTCTTCGAGGATGGAGTCGCATTCGGCGCCTTCGAGCGCGGTCATCTTCGCGAACAACGCGGCCATTCCATCATCGCATCGTGTGATGTGCGCGCACCGTTCCTCGGACTCGGCGGTTTTTCGTGCCGCGTTCGCCTCGGCTTCGTCATGGTCGATCCAGTGACTCCACACCCGCTCGCGCAGCGCCTTGGCATTGCAGCGATACGCCGCAGCCAGTACATC
>NZ_LVCV01000316.1 GCF_001647195.1 Rhodococcus sp. EPR-157
CCGCCGGGCATCGGACAAACCGTCGAGCAAACCCGACACACACACGTCGGTGTCGCGTCGCCTGTCGTCCATATCGCCCCCCGGCATCCCCATGACAACCAAGAGTAGTCGAACATATGTTCGATTGCAAGAGATCAACAGGAAGGAGTTCACCGCGGCAGCGACTTTGTTCTACGGGCGTCCGCGACCCAGATCGGAATGCACGCGGTTGGCCGCGTCGTCCCGATTCGGGAGGTAGGGTTCACTCGCCCGGGAAACCCGATGCACAGGCGAGCGTCATCTTCGTTGTCCCGCTGTCGATGTCGGCTCGTCTGAAGAAAGTAGTCGCTGAACATGCACTCCAGGATTCGTCGCCTCACCCCTGTAGCCGCCGCACTCGCGTTGATGCTCACCGCATGCGCCGAACCGCAATCAGCTCCACCGCAGCCATCCGGTCCTACCCCAGCGTCGTCGGCCGCTCGGACGCACCAGCCTGCGTCAGCGGACGTATCGACTGTTATTCGGAATCTGGAGCAACGATTCGACGCGAGAGTCGGAGTGAGCGCTTTCGATACCGAGACCGGAGCGACGATGAGCTATCGCGGCTCGGAACGATTCGGGTTCGCGTCGACACTCAAAGCGTTCGCGGCCGCCGAGTTTCTACGACAGACTTCCACCGAAGACCGCGACGAACTCGTGAGGTGGACTCGATCCGACATCGACCGCGCAGGCTACTCACCGGTGACAACCGAAAATCTCGACACCGGACTGACCGCCGCAGAACTCGCCGAGGCAGCCGTCCGCGAAAGCGACAATACTGCGCTGAACCTCGTACTCGACCGCATCGGTGGACCCGAAGGCCTCGACGACGCCTTGGAACTGCTCGGCGACGCCACCACCGAAGTCGTCAACTACGAGCCTGAACTGAACACCATCACCTCCGGCTCGATCGACGACACCACCACAGCCGACGCATTCACCGAGAGCATGACCGCCCTACAACAAACCAGCTATTCGACCTCGAGCAACCGTTCGATTCTGCTCGACTGGATGAGCGGCAACAAAACCGGAGATCCCCTCGTTCGCGCGGGCGCACCCGCCGGATGGGTCGTCGCCGACAAATCCGGTGGCGCCGGGCCGATTCGCAACGACATCGCCGTCGTCACACCACCAGAACGCTCAGCCGTCGTTATCACTATCCTGACCGAAAAGAACGATCCCGCAGCGCAGTTCGACAACGAACTCGTCAGTGAGACCGCAGCAGTCGTATTGCACGCGATCGAGGTCGGCGCCTCCGGTGGCCAGCCAGACCGGTAACAGGGTCTCCCAAGCCATGTTGCCGAAGATCGACGGTGTGGGAGACTTCCGGCGAATGAGGCGCTCGGGGACGGCGGCACACGACCGGTGCGTGGATTCTGCACCTACAATCGAAACCCTTCAGACGCTGTCCTAGCCAGTTCGCCGAAAATGCCCGATTGTCCACCACGAAAAGACGACCTCTTGTCCCCCTGGAAAGCAGCACGCCTGCCGCCGTCTCTGCACGTCGCGGCCTTTCGCGCGCTGCATGGCGTGACATCGAGGATTCATCACAGCCTCGACCTGAATACGACACTCGACGCGATCACGCAGGGCGTGGTCGATGCTGCCGGGTTCGAGGTTGCAGCAATGAACTTCGTACGAGCAGACGGGTGCACAGAGGTGGTCTCCGTCGTCGGCGACGAGGACGCCCGCAGATCGCTGATGAACACCGTGCAAACGGAGGAGTTCTGGACCCGGATGACGGCGGCCTCCTGCCCGCTTGGCAGGTTGCGCTTCATAGACGGATCGGAAAACCCCACGGTCACGGAAATGGACAAAGGCATCTGGACGAGCACTAGAACGCACTCGGACAGCCCCGACGCATGGCATCCAATGGACTTTTTGTTCGCACCGCTACACGGGTCGACCGGACGATGGCTCGGAATGCTCGCAGTCGACTTGCCCGTCCATGGCCTCAGACCCGGTCCCGAGCAACGCGAGATTCTCGAGCTGTTCGCCGATCACGCCGCACTCGCCATCGAGCACGCTCAGATACACGACGACATCCAGAAGCGGGAAGCCGAAGCGCGCTACGCCGCAAGGCACGATCCCTTGACGGGACTCTGGAACCACGCACGATTGAAAGAAGAGCTGACCGAAGGACCCACCCAGGAGTCGAGCGCGGTCGTGGTCGTCGACTTGGACAATTTCAAAGGTGTCAACGACCGCTTCGGACACCTTGTCGGTGACCGAGTGCTGCAATCCGCCGCGCACCGACTACTCGACGCGGCCGGCCCTGACGACGTCGTGATACGCACGGGTGGAGATGAATTCGTCATCGTGCTTCGGGGACCCGATGTCGATTCCAGGATGCGCAAGTTGGCGCGCGCGGTGGCCGAAGGCATGAATCGACCCATCGACATCGACGGCCTGCTGTGCACCGTGCGCGCGAGTATCGGCACCGCCTACTCGCCAAGCGGAGGACTGCTGGAAACTCTTCTCGTCGAGTCCGACGCTGACATGTACCGTCGCAAGAACTCCTGAACTACCGATAATGGGAGGCAGCTACTTCCCGGCGAAGAGCAGCAGGGTGTCGCGAACACACCGCTCCACGAACTCCTCCGTGACCTCACGGCCGCTGACGAGAACTCGGAAGTACATCGGTGCAACCAGACTTTCGATCACATCGTCGGAATCGATATCCGTACCGATCTCGTTGCGCTGCTGCGCCTGCTCGACGATGTCCCGAGCAATCGCGAAGCGCGCAGCATAGAAGGCCGTGCGAGCCTCGTCGATCTCGGGGTCACCCGACAGCGCGTACACGGCCCGCAACAATCGCCGCACCTCGGGTCGGCCGATCAACATTGCCACCTGTTTGGCGAGCGTCATGAGATCCTCGGCCAGACTCCCGGTCCGCGGCGGAGGATTGTTGGCCGCGGTCATCTTCATCACTGCTTCGCTGACCACCCCGGTGCGACTACCCCATCGGCGGTAGACCGTGGTCTCGGCCACGTTCGCGCGAGCCGCGATGTCGGCAACCGAGATGGTATCGATCTCGCGCTCGGTCAGCAGAGCGAGCGTGGCGGTGAGCACCTGCTCCTGTACCCGCGCGCTACGACCACCTGGTCGCTTCGACGTCGATCGCTGCTCGCCGGATGCGGCGAGTTCCGAGGTAGGGACCTCCGTGTTCCGGGCGGTCGGGTCCGGCTGCGGGCCTGCATTGATCGACACCATCGGGTGAAGGCTACCGCGTACTTCTTTTCGGCCGTTTTCCCCGTTAATGCTAGCGAACGTAGCCTTAAGGCTAGTATCGAACACATCGAGCAGGAGCCGTGCATTCGCCGAGCCGGCGAAGACTCCACCTCGACTCGAGGGGACGGAGCGGGCGTGATCACACTCATACCCCCGGCATTCGGGACCGGGCGGCGCGGTGGGACTGTGTCACGCGCGAGCGGGACGTCACACGCACGAGCCAACCCCGCCACGTTCCTCGGCGTCCGGACCAGACGGTTGATCGCGGCTTCGACCGCGAACGCCTCGGTCATGGGCGCCGTTGCTCTGACCGACAGTCAGATATTCGTCGAGGACGGCGCCTGGGTGGTGATAGCAATCCTCGTACTGAACTCGGCGATGGCCGCGGCCTGGATGATCGTCGAAGTGCGCCGATGCTCACGTACTGCGCTGCTCTTCGGCTTCTGGGCAGAAGCGGCAATAGTGGCGATTCTGCTGCTCATGGAATTGCCATCGGAGGCGCTCGTCGCTGCTCCCCTGTTGATGGCGCCCGGCCTTTATCTGCTGCTCGCGCTGGGCCAGAAGAGTCTCGTGGTGCACAGCGCGGTGGTCCTCGCGACGGTAACAGTGCTCACGCTCGCCGCGCTCGAAGATGGCACCGAATCCGTCACGACCATCGTCGTCCGGGCTCAGATCGTGGTGACCGTTGCCCTGGGCGGCCCAGCATCTCTGCAAGCACTGTGGTCACGCATGATTCGACAGTCCCAGCTGGCACGCCGGGACGCGCTCACTGGCCTGCTCAACCGGCGCGGGCTCGCCGACGGACTCGACGACCTAGCCAGCGGAGTGATACCTCTCGGTCGCGCCACCGTCGCAGCCGTGGTGGTGGACATCGACTCCTTCAAATCGGTCAACGACAACTACGGCCACGCTGTCGGAGACACGGTCCTCACCTGTGTGGCACAACAGCTGACGCTCCACACAGGACCGGACGCGATCGTGGCGCGCACCGGAGGCGAAGAATTCACCGCCATAGTCACCGGGCCGCATACGGTCGTCGACCAGATCGTGGCGTCGTTTCCGACCTTCGTGTCACCGCGAGCGGACGCACCACCGGTCACCTTCAGTGTGGGCGCGGCGATTCTGCCAGCCGGCTGCGCGCCCCCGAGCACCGAGCAGTTGCTCGACGCGATCCGCGACGCGGACGTCGCCATGTACGAGGCGAAGCGCAACGGAGGCGGCACCGTTGCCGTTGCCCCTCCTGCCATCGCCCCTCCTGCCATCGCCCCTCCTGCCTTCGCCCCGTCTGCGGTACGAAAGCGCTGAGCGGCAGCCAAGGGCACAGTGCCCAGTGGGCGCACACAATGGTGTGCGCTTCGACCGATGCCCGCAGCCGCCAGCGAGTCCATTCTCGAAGGAGAGGACAGGCGAACGCCTGGACGTGCCCCGACAGCAGAGGACGAGCATCATGTGGGACGAGAACAACAGGTCGCTGAACGGACCGTTCGAGCCATGGCATCAAGAAGCCGATACCTTCGATCTCGAAGTGGTGGGCGAGATTCCGCGCGAACTGAACGGAGCGCTGTATCGCACGAGTTCCAATCCGCACGTGCGACCCCCGCACCCGAACCGCTACCACTGGTTCGATGGCGACGGGATGATTTACGGCGTCTTCCTCCGCGACGGCCGAGCTCACGCCTCGAGCCGTTGGGTGCGGACGGCAGCGTTCAAGGTCGAAGAAGAGAACGGCAAGGCGGTGTACGGCAGCATCCTCAATGGTGGTGTTCCAGTAGACTTTTCCCTGAATCCGCCACTCAAGAACCCCGCAAATACCCACGTCACCCTGTTCGATGATCGACTGTTGGTCTTCACCGAGGTCGACCTCCCGCACGAACTGCATCCGACGACGCTGGAGACACGGGGCCAATACGACTACCACGGCGATGTGTCCGGGCCCGTCACTGCGCATTGGAAGACCGATCCGCGCAACGGCGACATGCTCTTCTACGGTGTTTCCGGTTCGACATTGACCTGGTATCACGCCAACTCCCACGGCAAGCTTCTCGACAGCCATCAGTTCGACATGGGTGTTGCGTGCTTCTTGCACGACTTCATCGTCACCGAGGACTACGCCGTCTTCATGATCACGCCCACCCTCTTCACCGGGCCCGAGGACCTGATGGCGGGTAAGCCGACGGTGGTGTGGGACCCAGAGACCTCGAACGGAACACGATTCGCGGTACTCGATCGCCACAGCGGCGCAGTCACATTCATCGACGGCGATGGCGCGTACTCCGGCACGCACTTCTACAACGCCTACCAAGAAGGAAGTTCGATCGTCATCGACGGCCACCGGACCGATCGGTGGGGCTGGCTCAGCGAGGAATCGGCGGCAATCGAGCCGGGTCAGGACTGCAACGAGTGGTTCGACTCCATGATCGCGAAACCATGGCGGTGGGTGATCGACCTGAGTTCGCAGCGCCTTACCCGCGACTACCAGACCAGCGACGTCGTCGGCGAGTTCCCGAGAATCAACGACGAATATGCACTGCGCGAGCATCGCTTCGGCTACTACGCCACGACACAGGGCACCGACCGATGGCTCACCGACGGATTGGCCAAGCACGACTATCGAGGCGATCTCACCACGACGATCCCCAACGCCGAGCTCGTCTCACCGTCGGAGCCGGTCTTCGTCCGTCGCGATAATGCGACCAGCGAGGACGACGGTTGGATGATGTCGTTGTGGTGGAATCCCTTCACCCGGTTGTCCGAGATGCTGATCCACGACGCGCTGCACTTCGACGCAGAACCGGTCGCGCGGATCAAGCTCAATCAGCGTGTCCCCATGGGATTCCACGGCAACTGGATCGATGGTGCTGCCATCGAGGCCGCGGTGTCGTCTCAGACCGTCTGATCGAACGAGACCCCATGATCGACGAGGCGTTCGACGATCATGGGGTCTCGTCCGGTGGATCGCCGATGACGTCTAGCAACGACAACGCTGCTTGCACCTCGGCCAGACGCTCGGTCACCGGATGACCGAGAATCGACTCGATAGCGGCCAATCGGTGAATCGCGGTATTGCGGTGAACGTGAAGACGTTCCGCAGCGACGGCGATTCGTAACTTCGAGTCGAAGTAGCATCTCAATGTGGTCACGAGTTCCCTACTGCGCGGATTCTGTGCCGCCAGCTCCCCCAGCTCCGACTCGACGAACCATCGAGCCCTCTCGGCATCGGTACTCAGCAGTACCGGAAGTGTGTGGCAGGCATAGTCGACCACAGCGGTCCCCGTCGAAGTCCCATACCGCGCTGCGGCCTCCGCCTCCAGATGCGTACGACGAAAACCGGTCGCCTTCGGTTGCACCGAGCCGAACCCGACCCGCACCTCGTCACCGATCCAAGCTGCGACTACCGACTCGTCGACGAGCAATGGACGCTCGGAGGACACCCACATCCACAGAAGATTCGCGTGCTCACGAACGACACCCGTCCGTGCACCGAGTCGATTCTTGATCGCATCGGCAGCGCGACGTAGCGACCGCGCATCGGCATGGGGGTACGACGGGGACCCGGAGATGACGAAGCTGCGGTGATAGTTGCTGATGGACACTCCGAGGATTCTGGCCGCGGCATGTTCGTCGACCGGCCGCCCGTCGAGCAGCGCATCGATCAGCTCGTGCCGGGCATGCTGTACCGACGAGGAGAACCGCTCTGCCTCCTGTGTGTAGCGCTTCGCCAGGGAGGCCAGCACCTCGTCGGTCGCACGGGCAACCGACACCGTGATCGCGGTGAGGGTCGCGGCGGAGACCTCCAGGGCGATGCCCGCTCCCAACAACTCCCGCACCACCACTTCGTGCGCGACACGTATCGTCTCCGCGACCCGCTCGAAGGGAGCTCCAACTGCGATGAGCGCCCTGATCGGCTCCTCTGCCATTGCTGCCATGTCCTCCGCTGCGATGTCCACCGCTGCCATGTCCACCGATCCGCCGGTTGCAGCCAGCGTCGAAAGAACCTGCAGGACCAGCACTTCACCTCGAGCGGCTATGGCTTGAACCGGCACGAACCCTTCCGGGTGCTCGACCTGAGTTCGAGACGCGAGATCGCCGGCTACCTGCACAGCCCAGGCCACCGCGCTGGCGCCGAGCGTCGTCTCCGCTTGTCGACACGCCGCGCTCGCCCACCCGGTAACGGGCTCGGTCCCGCGTGGAACGAGCGACGCTATGACGGCAGCGATCTCCTCGCTCAGAAGGGGTACTTTTCGATATCGGACTGCATCGTGACCCATTGCATGTCGCAGAACGTATCGAGATTGACGGTCGATCCGAAGTGCCCACCTGATCCGGAAGACTTGACTCCACCGAACGGAGCCACCGCTTCGTCGTCGACCGTCTGATCATTGATATGCACCGCTCCGGAACGGATGCGGTCGGCCAGCTCGAAGGCCTTGAACGGATTTGCGGTCAGGATCGCAACGGAGAGCCCGAACTCCGAAGAATTGACGATATCGATGGCCTCGTCGACAGTTCGGTACGTGGCGACCGGCGCAACCGGGCCGAAGATCTCCTCGGTGAACGCAGGCGAGTCCTTCGGGACATTGCCGAGCACGGTGGGCCGGTAATAGAGACCCTTGTAGGTGCCTCCGGCCGCAAGGTCCGCACCGGCTGTCAGCGTCGCCTGCACGATCCCGTCGACGCGCTTCAACTGGTTCTCGTCGATGATCGGCCCCAGCGCGTTGGACGGGTCGCTCGGATCGCCGACCGTTATGCGAGTCGCGATCTCGGCGAGCTTGCCGATGTACTCCTCGGCGAGATGCTCCGGGATCAGGTGTCGTCCCGACGCCATGCAGATCTGGCCCTGATGCAGAAACGATCCCCATGCTCCCGCCGACGCGGCCGCGCTGATGTCGGCGTCGGGAAGTACGAGAAAGGCGTTGTTGCCACCGAGTTCGAGATGGACTTTCTTCAGCAATGGTGCCGCCGCTTCACCGATGCGACGGCCGGCCGCGGTGGATCCGGTGAAGGAGATGCAGGGTACATCCGGATGTGCGACGAGCGCGGCCCCGACATCGGCTCCGGACGGGAGTACGTGCAGCAATCCGTCGGGCAATCCGGCTTCGGCGAACAGTTCCGCGAGTGCGAGTCCCCCGGAGATGGGGGTGCGCGGGTCGGGCTTGAGGACGACGGCATTGCCGACCGCGAGAGCCGGGGCTACCGACCGCATGGACAGCACCGCAGGGAAATTGAACGGGCTGATCACCCCCACCACACCCACCGGCACGTAGCGGCCCACCGAAAAGCGCGACTTCGCGCTGCGCAGCACCTGCCCGTAGGGCTGTGAAGCAAGATTGGCGGCCTCCACGAGTTCCGCCAACACCAGCTGAACCTCGCCACCTGCCTTGCCCTGGCTCGACCCGGACTCGGGGACCAGCCAACGCGTCAGTCGCTCCGGATCGGCCGACAACAACGCTGCAGCCACAGTCATCACCGCGGCACGTTCGGTGTAGGGCTTGGATGCCCACTCTCGCTGCGCGGACACCGCTTTGGCGACCGCACGATCGAGGTCACCGACATCTGCGGCCCCGACGGTGGCGATCACCTCGGCCGTCGCCGGCGCCACGACATCGAAGGTTCCACCTCCGCCTGTCCTCCACTCGCCGTCGAAGATCTTGTGCGCCCACGCCGTTGTGCTTGCCATGTTCTTTGCCTCTCGTCGAATCGGTTCTTACAGTGTTTGTCTATTCGGACTGCGCGGCGACCGCCGTGTCGAGCACCTCTGCCTCGGCCCAGGATCCGTGGAAGGCAAAGGGCACTCGGACGGGGAGTTTGACTCGCGCCAGCGGTTCGCGGACGAATGCGCTCGCCTCGTGAACCAGCAGTTCGGACAGGCCGGTCGCGGGATTCCACCAGATCGTCAGCAGGTAGCCGTCGTTTTCCTCGGTACCACCGCGGCGTTGGACGAACACCGGTTCGCTGGGGCTCGTCAGACCGTCGGGCCCTTCCAGGACGATCGTCTGGCCGGTCGAGAAGTCGTGACGAGCAAGACCGTCGGTCATGGTCAACGGTGACAGATTCCGGGTGGTGGTGAAGTAGCCGAACCGGTTTTCCTTGCCGAGCCAGGCATCGTTGATCTTGGGGAACTCGCCGGCGATACCGCTGTGCATCTGCTGGGTAGTCGTCTTCGTCGCGGAATCGAGCACGAATCGCCAGGCCATGGCAGGTGGGAACCAGGAGTGCGAGTCGAGCGGTTCGTCGGAATCGTCGACGGGGTTGCCCAAGCGAGCGATGACGTGCAGATCGACCACGATGCCGGTCGGTGTCTCGTGCGCGTTGAAGAAGTGCGTCGGCGCGAGCATGAGCCCGGTGTCGTACCAGGTCACCTCATGGGTCCGCCGGTCGAGCACCGCAAACCTACTGCCGCCCGGAACTGCCGATTCGTCCCAGAGCACACCCGGGCGGCCCTCCATGATCCGGTCGAGTCGAAATTGATTCGGCGAGATGAGGAAGATCGCTAGGTGCTCACTGACGATGTAGTCGTGAACCATTGCCGGGCAGCCCATGTCGAAGGAGAAGGTGTCTGTCACAGATCCCGTCGGATCGGCTTCGTACCACGTCAAGCTCGGGCCGACTGCCGCATAGAAGAGCATGTTCCCCGTAGCCGGGTCGATCTTGTAGTGCGCGGTGCACAGGATGTCGAGCGCACCTCCGAAATCGTATGTTCCCTGCGTGTCGAGTGTTTCCGGATGCATCGAATGAGGCAGTCCCCCTTCGAAATACACGAGAAGATGATCGGCGAACAGCCCGACGTTGGTGTTCGCGACACTCTTTGCCGGCGGCGCGCCCTCCGGAAGGTCCCGACGAGCTTTGCCTGAACCGTTGACGAATCCGCTGTACAGAGCTTCACCGGCTTCGACCTCGACCTTCATCGAGTCGGTGTTGACCCACTTCATGCGGAACGATGCTTTGCCGTCGCGGATGTATGTCCCCGCGACGCCTCCGTCGCCTTCCCACCAGTGATAGCGGTCGGTGTCGAGTGGTTCGAATCGCGGATTGTTCGCGACTCGGAAGAGTGCCCCGGCAAGATCGTCCGGCAACTTCCCGAGCACGGGTAGATCGAACGATTCGGTTTCCTCCTGCCATGGCGCGAACGGTCCGTTCAAGAACTTGTTCGAGGTGTTCCAGTCGACGTCCGCGCTGCGGCGCGGTGCGGCTGGGTCGTTACGCCGAACAACGGTCGTCGGGAGAGGAGACGGTAGATCACGCATGGTCAGCGCCTTTCGTCTGGGTTCTTTCACAGCTCGGAGTCCATGCCGTCACTGCAGTAAGAACGCGGTCGGTCTCGGTCGGGTTCCACGCTGCGGCAACGACATGATCGGGTCGAAGCAGAACGAAATGCCCTCGATATCGCGCGAATTCGGCGTCGAGTCGGCCATCGACATCGAGCAGCACGTTGACGGTGTCGAGTCGGGGAACAGTATGGTCGGTGGGAACCATCGCGATCGCCGCGTCGAAGACATCGGCGACGCGCGATGCCTGCGTCCAGTCGGCGGGATCGGTCACGTCGACTCCCACCAGCGCCCATCCCGGTCCGAGCACGTTGTCGAGCGGTTCGATCGTTCGGGTCGAGGAATCGAACGTCCGAGGCTGCCCGACCACGACACCGACACCGGTGCCGGCAACGATCATTCCGTCGGTGAATTCGTACGCGGGTCTGTACGCCATGGTCTCGAAGAATCGTCGACCGTCCGCAGTTTTCAGTGCGGCGCCGATGAGCGCGTCGCGGCGATGCGCGAGCCGCTCGTTCGTCGTCATCACCACCCGGCCAAGCCTCTCGGACGCACGGACCACAGCACGGGAATGCGGCGCACGCTCTAATTCGTAACTCTGCGTGACGGTCTCGCGCAACGCCCCTCGAAGAACTCCCGCGATCTTCCAGGTGAGGTTCGCCGCATCCCGAATCCCAGAGTTGAGGCCCTGGCCGGCGAAAGGCGGCATCATGTGAGCAGCGTCGCCGAGCAAGAAGCATCGACCGCTCTGCCACTGATCAGCAACCAGTCCGTGAAAGCGATAGTTGACGGCCCGCTCGACCTGGTCGGGCGTGATGGTGCGGTAGCGGGACACGAGGTCTTCGATGAGCTCGAAGGGCGGGGCGTCGGTCGCCGTGCCCTCGCCGTCGAAGAGCCTGAACTCGTATCGGCAGCGCCCGTTCAGTCCGGGCACCACGACGTGCGGACGCTTCGGATCGGCATGGTGCATTCCGTAGCGCTCGGTGTGGAAGTCACCGAGTGTGTCGACGACGAGCCACAATTCAGGGTGGCTACGTCCGGTCATCCCGATACCGAGAAGGGACCGGACCGTCGACCGTCCACCGTCGCACCCCAGCAGGTAGCGGGCCGACAAGAAACGGCCACCGGCCTGGAGTTCGACGGTGTCGGCATGCTGCGAGATGGAGGTGACTTCGGTATCGAAACACACGGTGACGTTGGGCGAATTTCGGAGCGCGGACAACAGCACTCGCTCGAGGTCCGGTTGGGCGAACGGGTTCTTGAAGGGGTAGCCGAGCCGGTAGGGGATGGCGGCCCCGCCATGGAACGCGGGTTCGTCGTTGCTGTCGAAATAGCGAGTTCCGGTACCGGGCACAACGATCGGCAGGACACGGTCCACGACACCGGCCTGCTGGTACACACGTAGGGCCTCGTCGTCGATGCTGATCGCTTTGGGTTCGTTGCTGGTGGTCGATCGGCGCTCGAGGATTATCACGGTAAGCCCCTGCGCCGCGAGCAGTAGCCCCGCCGTCATTCCGACCGGTCCGGCACCGCAGATCGCCACATCGTAGGAGGTGTCGGCTGGCATGTTCACCACCCCAACGTAGCGCGCGTCACGTTAAATAGGAATAGAGTCCTGCTAAATAGGACTATCTGAAGTCACGATCTCACGACCGCCAGCTTCCGAGACAGAGTTTCGGCGGCGGCGCGAACGGCGTTGACCAGCAGTTCCGACCGATCTTCCGGCACACGTCGACGAATGGCGACAATGCTCAGCGCGGCTGCCACTGCGCCGCTGTCGTCGAAGATCGGGGCCGCGATTCCAGTTGCATCCGGATCGACCTCGGCTACGGTCATGCCGTAGCCGGCAGTCCGAATCTCCGCGAGGCGCTTCACGAGCACATCGACATCGGTGAGCGTTCGTTCGGTGAAGCGCTGGAGGGCATGTCGGCCAAGGAGCTCTCGAATTTCCTTCTCGGGCAACCACGCCAGCAAAGTCAGCGCCGATGCGCCCGCATTGATCGGCAACCGACTGCCTCGCTCGTAGCTCAGCCGAACGAGTTGCTTCGCGCCCTCGCATCGCTCGATGCACACCACGGTGTCGTCCACCAGGCGCGTGAGAAGGACGGTCTCGCCGACCTCGTCCGCGAGCGCGCGCATCACCGGTTGCGCGATCGCGGTCAACCCGTACCCACGCCGGGCCAGCCTGGCCAACTCGAGAACGCCGATACCGAGTCGGAATCCGCCACCCGGAGCTTCCTCGAGGAACGAGGCCGCCACCAACGTCTGCAGGTATCGGTACGCGGTGGACCTGGCGCTGCCGAGCGCCTCGGCGACGTCGTTCGCACTGATCTGCAGCCGATCCTCGGTGAACAGACCCAGGATGACCAAAGCCCGATCTGCCGTGCTGTTGCGTTCTCGGTACCCGCTCGAATCCGTTGCCATTTCACCACCGTATTCCTGAATTACAGGAACACGCAATCGACATACGGGATTTTCCGAGTGAGAGCTATTGACAGAAGTGATCTGCGCCATGACTATTGTCCTATATTGAGGAACATACGTCCTGATTATTAGGACATCATCTTCCATCTCCCACAAGGAACCCCATGACATCCACACGATCGGGCGGCGTCCCCGCCAACCACGCTCAGAAGCTGGATCGGGGCACGCTCCTCGCGTGCTGCCTCGCAATCGGTGTCGCGCAGATGGGAGTGTCCTTGGCGGCACCCCTGCTGGGAGTCATTCAGCGCGACCTCGGCGCCAGCGCCGCAGCACTCGCCTGGATTCCAGCCGCATTCATCCTCCCCACCGCAATACTCGAACTCAATTTCGGCGTGCTCGGTGACATGTTCGGCCGCAAACGATTGCTCGTCTGGGGTGGCGTCCTCATCTTCGCCGGCGACGTCGTCGCCGGAACATCGGGAACACTCACGCAGCTCATAGCCGGGCAGGCGATCGCAGGGCTCGGCGCTGCAGCAATCTTTCCCACGTCCCTGGCCATGTTGGTCTCCGCCACTCCCGCGCGAGAAGACCGCGCGCGTGCAGTCTCGTACTGGGCCGTCAGTCTCGCGTTCGGAGCCATGATCGCGCCGCTGATCGGCGGTTTCGCCGCCGAGCACTTCGGCTGGGGTTGGTCCTTCGCCGTTCCGGCCGCGCTGGGGCTCGTCACCGCCGCAGTCAGTGCACTCGTCATCGTCGATTCGCGCCATCCCGCAGGGCGCGGCCTCGACTGGCCAGGTCAGATCACCATCGCGGTGTCGCTACTTGCCCTGCTGTACGCCGTCATTCAAGGATCCGTCGATGGATTCGCCACCCCGACCATCATCGCTGCATTCGTCATAGCCATCACGGCAGGAATTCTGTTCGTGGTCAGCGAGCGACGTGCTCGTACGCCGATGCTCGACCTGAATCTGTTTCGAACCCCGTCGTTCGCCGCTGCGGCCGCAATCGGCCTACTCGCGATGTTCGGCTTCATCGGAACCGCGTACGCACTGAGCGTGAAGCTGGAGGCGATACTGCACGTCGGTCCACTGCAAGCTGCCCTGCCATTCGCGCTGATCCAGGCGGTCCCCCTTCTGCTCACGCCGCTCCTGCCTCGATTGCTGATGCGCATCGCGGCCCGAACTCTGCTCGTGACCGGGCTGTTGGCTCTCGCGATCGGTCAATTCTGGATGGCTCAGCTACCCGGCGATTCCACCTCACTGCTGGCGATGACCGGTCCAATCCTGTTGCTCGGTACAGGATTCATCACCATGTTCACCGCACTCACCGCCGTGGCAGTCGGCGCGGTGGACATCGACTACGCCGGGATGGCCAGCGCAGTAACCAGTCTCGTCCGTGAAACCGGTCAGAGCTTGGGTCCGGCCATCGTCAGCGCCGTCGCGTTCGGAGTCGCGGGTGCAACCCTCACATCCAGCCTGTCCGACGGATCGCTGCCGCCCGATGTCGCAAGCGTGGCCACCGGCGTCAACGAACAGGGTGGGCCACTGGCAGTGGCCAACGCCGACCTCGGACCTGTGTCCGACGTGGTCGCTCCGCTCGCCCGATCCGCACTCGAACTCGGTCTCGACACCAGCATTTACGTATGTGTGGGAGCCAGCGTTCTCGCCGCGCTCATTGCCCTCGTCATACCGGGCGGAATCCCGCGGAGCCCGGAAGACCCACCGTTCGTCCGCAACCAACAGGAGACCGATATGACTGCACACCCCTCCCGACCATCGCCCCGAAAGGCGGAACTCTGACATGCACGCACCCACTCGCGTCACCCTGCAGGAACGCGGCGCCGTAGGAACCCTCACTCGAACAGCAGTGTCGCACATCGGCTTCACCGTTCCCGACGTCGATGATGCCGCGGACTTCTACGGCCGCACCGTTGGACTGACGATCCAGGACAATCTGGCAGGCGGTGGTCTTCGGCTGGGTTGGGGCTTCGGGCACCACGTCCTCGACCTGTTCGAAGGACCGAAAGGATTGGCCTACTATGGATTCGAGGTCCGAGATGTCGACGGAATCGACGGCATCGCCAAACGGCTCGTCGCTGCCGGGCACGAGGTGACCGAACTCGACCCCACGGTCGTCGACAATGCCGTCGGGGCGCCGTCGGGAATCTCGGTGCTCGACCCCGACGGCACTCCGGTGCACTTCCACGGCCCAGTGCATCGGCAGGGTGAGAATGCCGCCGATCCAGGACGACGCCCAATCAAGTTCCAGCACACCACACTCGGAACCGACAACGTCGTCGCGATGGTCTCGTTCTTCGTCGACACCGTGGGGTTCCGTATTTCCGATCAACTGGACGACGGCAAGTTCGCCTGGCTGCGCAGCGATCGTGATCATCACACCCTGGCCGTGGTCGAGAACGGACACCCGGGGGACCTCGATCACTACTCCTACGATCTGGCGGAGTGGGAGGACTTCAAGTCCTGGTGCGATCGGCTGACCGATCTCGG
>NZ_LVCV01000317.1 GCF_001647195.1 Rhodococcus sp. EPR-157
AGCTGTCGGCGGAGATGGAGAAGTTCCACGACGACCGGGTCGAATACGTACCGCGCCGTTGGCGGCCGGTCCCCGCGTCGGTGAACCTGTGGGGTGGCCAGCTCGCGAGCTGGCGCAAAACGAGCGAAAGCGAGATCTGACATGTCCTATGTCTCTTACGAATACAACGGTGTTCGCGGTGTCGGCGAGGTGGACGGCGAGTCGCTGATTCCGCTGCAGGGCATCTCCGAGATCGGCCGCAGCACCACGATCGAGACCCTCGCATCGGCGGAGCGGAAGACGAACCATGCTCTCGCCCTCGACCAGGTTCGCGTGCTACCGGTGGTCACCGACCCTGCGCGGGTGATCTGCGTCGGACTCAACTACCGCGACCACATCGTCGAGACCAAGCGCGACTTCCCGACGTACCCGGTCATGTTTCCCAAGTACGCATCCAGCCTCATCGGCGCCTACGACGACATCGTCGTTCCGCCCGAGAGTTCCGAGGTGGACTACGAGGGCGAGATGGCTGTGGTCATCGGGCGACGGGGTCGCCGCATCACCGAGGAGGACGCTCTCGATCACGTCCTGGGCTACACCGTTGCCAACGACATCACGATGCGCGACTTCCAGTACAAGACCCACCAGTGGATGCAGGGCAAGGCCTGGGACGCGAGCACGCCTCTCGGACCGCGCATAGTCTGCCCAGCCGAGGTGGACCTCGCAGGCTGCGGGATCCGCACAATCGTCAACGGCGAGAAGGTGCAGGAGTCGAATCTGTCCCAATTGCTGTTCACGGTGCCCAATCTGATCGCGACTATCTCGACGTTCACCACGCTCGAACCCGGCGACGTCATCCTCACCGGAACCCCTGGCGGGGTGGGGTATCGCCGCAAGCCCCAGCTGCTCCTGAAGCCGGGAGATCACGTCAGCGTCGAGATCGACAACCTGGGCTCGGTGAGCAACCGGCTGGTCACGGATCACTGACCTTCGCAGTGGGACGGCACACTCGTTCATTTGCGCGACGCTGCCACGTCCAGGGCTACGTCGGCGGTCAGATGATAGTGAACCGGAGTGATCGCGGCAACGATCAGGATGGTGGCCTGACCACCGCAGGTCACCATCTTGACCGTCCAACTCGGCCACCTGGACGTTCAGATGCTGAAAGCGCATCTATCAGAGGAAGATAGTGCTAGTCCGGGGCACCGACTGCCCTGACAGCACTTTCACGCAGTGCGGAACCCGTGGAAGTGGCCGCGGTGACCGCAGTAAGTGCCATCGTCAGCACGGTGATTCCAGCCAAGAGCGCCCAGGGAATGGCAACGACCGGCGTGCCGTAGGCGCGGAACGTAGCGATCCAGAGCCCGACCAACGCAGTTGTTGCGGCGATCGCGCCGAGTAGTAGTCCAATGTGCGTCGCAGTCAATGTCTCCGCAACCACAACGCTCTGAACCTGGCGCTTCGTCATGCCGGACAGTCTCAAGGTAGCTAGCTCGGCGCGCCGCTGCCCGATCGAAATCGCGACAGTGCTCAAGACGCTGATCAGTGCATACAGACTTCCAAGGCCGACAATCGCCCCCATCACCACGCGATTCTCGTCAGCCTTCGTCGACGCGCCCTCCCGCACTAGATCCGACGGTGTATCGATATCGGTCGCGCCCAATGCCGCAAGCTCGGAACGTACCTTGTTGACATCGGCGTCCTGCGCCAACTGTACGAGAACGGTTGTGTTCCGATCGAGCATCGAGACGGGCAAAATCGAGCGGTCGATATAGAACCCTTCTGATCCGGCCAACGTTTCCGGCAGGCTGGCGGCTTGCCGAAGAGAGAGGGTCCTTCCGTCGACCTGCAACGAGACTTCCTCGTATTGCCCGTTGACGGTCAGGCTGTCCAGACCGCTGCCGAATACGATTGTGTCAGGACCGAAGTCATCGAGAGTGCCGGATGCAGGCGTCAGCAGCCTGGTCTGGCGGAAACGATCCGGATCGACCGCAACGACCGTTCCTGGACCATCGCGGGTGACGCTGTTTCGGGTGAGTCCGACCGCGAGTGGAACTACCGTTTCAGGTGCAGCGACAGTGACACCCTCGATCTGTTCGGCTCGATCGAAGGCGAAAGCCGCTCCGGATGCAACGAGATCGGCTCGAACGAGAGTTTGCTCTGTCTCTATCGCTGCGGTCTGGGTGTCGAGGATTCCCTGCAAACCCATCACGATGCTCACCAGCACGATCATCGGCGCCGCGCACGAGGCGGTACGGCGTACCGAATCACGCAGGTTAGCAACGGCTACCGCTGAAACTGGACGTCGAGGAGCGAGAATATCGACAACACCTGCGATTGCAGGCACGAGAAGGGGCGCGAGGCGACTCATCGCCACGGAGGCGGTGATGATGATGCCGAGTCCCAATAGCAAGGGGATGAGCATCCCTCCGCTGGTAGCGGAGAAGAACACCTGAACTC
>NZ_LVCV01000318.1 GCF_001647195.1 Rhodococcus sp. EPR-157
AGTACAGCGGGCGCCACGGGGGTTTCGATTTCGGCCGGTAGCACATGCGCACCGGTAAGGATCACGCGTTGAAGCTGTGTGAGCCCGAGTCCCAACACTGCGCCGAGAACGGCCCCCACTACTGCGACCAACAGTGCTTCACCGAGCAGCAATCGCCGGATTTGCCCTGCGGTAACTCCCGCGATGCGCAGAGTTGCGAGATCGTGGCGACGTTGGTCCACGGCGAAGCCGATCGTCGATGCGACCACGAACACCGTCAAGAATGCTCCCAGCATGACGGTCATTCCGGTGAGGGTATTTGCGCCGCTGGCTGCCTGACGGAAGGCCTCGGCCGCGGCCGGCGTTGCGCCAACCGGTGGCGTTGCGTTCTCCACACCAAGAATGATCGTCATCCCGGCATGCACGATTCCCACACCGAGGGCGACTGCAACCGTTGTCCCCACGAACAGAGACCAACGATCGAGCAAGGTACGAGCCGCCATCGCGGTCACGGAGCAAGCTCCAAGTCGGTAAGGGCGGAGGCAATCTGTGCCGCGTCAGGAGCGTTCAGTGTGCGGACCAGACGGCCGTCGCGCAGGAACGCTACGTGGTCGGCGCGAGAAGCCGCTCGCGGGTCATGCGTGACCATGAGGATGGTCTGCCCTCGATCGACGAGCTCGCGAAGGAGGGCGAGAACGACTGCGGCCGAGGAGCTGTCGAGAGCTCCAGTGGGCTCGTCCGCGAACACTATGCTTGGCTGTGTCGCCAGCGCTCGCGCAATCGCTACCCGCTGCTGCTGACCGCCCGACAACTCCCGAGGCTTCCGGTCGATGTGTTCGGCCAAACCCATTATCTTCAACGCGTCTCGCGCCGCCGAGTCCGCGCGTGAGTCGCCGGCCAACCGCAGTGGAAGGCTGACATTCTGTTGTGCAGTCAGTGCGGCAACCAAATTGAACTGTTGGAATACGAAGCCGATGTCGCTACGTCGCAGGCGGGTCAGCTGGTCGTCGCTCAGTGTGCTGATGTCAGTGCCGTTCAGAAACACTCGGCCCGAGTCCTTACTCTCGAGTCCTGCGGCACAGCTCATCAACGTGGACTTTCCGGAACCTGACGGACCCATGATCGCTGTCCACGTCCCTCGGCGACATCCGAGCGTGACGCTGTCGAGTGCGACGAATGCACTCGCACCAGAAACAAACGTGCGTGTGACTTCCTGAAGCTGCAGGACAGTAGAGGACCGTTCCGGTGAGATCATTCCTCTACCTCACCTCGCCGCGCCGCTCGCGTCAGTCGACCTGAACAGCGAAACCACAGTAGAGCTGGCTCTACTGTTCAGTTCGAGGCCGGAACCTAAAGTGAACGTGTGAGCCCATTGTCGGTAGCTTCTGAGCCGAAGACCATTGCGCGTTGGCGTGCAGCATCGTACGTAACCGCAGTCGCGACTCGAACATTGCTCGCAGTGGCTGCGTCAGCGCTGCTTGCAGGGCCGATCCTGATAACGGCTACCGACGGATCCCTTGGTCCAGAACGCACAGCCGCGCTCTGTACGGCAGGACTTGCATTGCTGGGAATCGGACTTCCCATCGTCTCAGCTGTACTGGCTCGAACCGATTGGGCCGGCGCGGCAGCATTGCAAGACGGAGCAATGCCCAATCGACCTCAAATTCACCTGCGCGAGCCGAAAACGCTCGTACGCCCGCTTGCCTACAGTGTCGTCATGCTCACGCTAGGTGGCGCACTAGCGGTGTCGGGATGGCTGGTCATGATCGGTTCGCTGGTCGCACTGTTCAGCCCCTACCTCGCGGTCACCGGCGACACCGCTGTCCTCGGCCCAGTGACTATCACGACGGTGACGCAGAGCCTTGTCGCTGCCGCGGTGGGGGCCGCTCTTCTTTCATTGTTGGTGTGGTCATCGCCTGTCATTGCCCGCGCACATGTCCGACTCGTGCAGCAGGTGCTGCCGAGACCGGAGCAATGGCTTCGGCACGATCTCGCCGCAACCGCGCACTCCCGCGCCCGACTGGTCCGTTCCTTCGATGTCGAGCGCCGCCGTATCGAGCGTGACCTGCACGATGCGGTCCAACCGCAGCTGCTATCGGTGAGCATGACATTGGGCCTCGCGCTCGCTGCGTTCCCGGAAGACGCCCCCGGACGTGACGACGTCGTCCGCGCGCAACTGCAAGCCCGCAATTCCCTCGACGACCTGCGCCGGGTCGTGCGAAACATCCATCCCCAGGTGCTGATCGACCACGGCCTGGGTTCAGCTGTGCGAGAGATCGGAGACAACTTCTCGATCCCTGTCACAGTGGACGACCAGCTCGATCCTCGGTTGCCTCCCGACATCGAAACCAATCTCTACTTCTGTGTATCCGAACTGCTCTCGAATGTGGTCAAGCACAGCGCCGCCACCCGCGCCGAAGTCATGTTGCACCGTCCCACACCGAACCTGATTCGCGTGTGCGTTCACGACGATGGACGCGGCGGAGCTGGCGCGCGAGGCCGTGACGACGGCGGGCTGAGCGGGATCACCGACCGTCTCGCATCCCTGGGCGGAATTCTGGCCGTCGACTCACCATTCGGTGGGCCGACGACTATCACTGTCGAACTTCCGAACCCGAGAACGAAATGACCGGCTCCAACTCCGATACCGCAACAAAGCTGCGTGTCGTACTTGCCGAGGACAACGCTCTGCTGCGCGAGGGACTACAGATGTTGTTGGAGCGCAACGGATTCGTTACCGTCGCAGCGGTCGGATCAGCGGAGGAACTGTTGGCAGCCTGCCGACTGCACGACCCTGACCTCGTCATTACCGATGTCCGGATGCCACCGAGTTTCGGCTCCGAAGGTCTCGCGGCAGCCTCGCAGCTTCGACAGGAGAAGCCGAATCTGCCGATCGTCGTACTCAGCCAGTACATCGAGCAGAGCTATGTCGCCGAGTTGCTCGACGGGACGGGCGCGACCGGGATCGGCTACCTCCTGAAGGATCGTGTCAGCGATGTCCGAGACTTCGCAGATACGCTTCACCGAATTCACTCCGGTGCCACCGTGATCGATCCCGCTGTCATCACCCAGATGATCAGTCGACGTCGCGATCCGCTGCAGCGCCTCACACCACGTGAACGCAACGTACTCGTGGTGGTCGCGGAAGGACACTCCAACGCTGCTATCGCGCGAGCGCTGTTCATCAGCGAGGCCGCCGTCGTCAAACACATCGGAAACATCATGATGAAGCTCGACATTCCCCCGAACAGCGACCAGAACCGAAGAGTATCAGCAGTTCTGGCTTACCTTCGTGCGCAGGAACGAGGCTGACTAGCGAGAAGTCACGGGCGCACCATTGACGTAAACCTCGGTCCCAGCCGGTACCACGATCGAATAGCTGCCCTCGCAGTACCCGACAATGCCCTCGCCGCATGGCGTCCCCAGGTTCAGGCTGGTTCCGTCGAGTGACCACGCCGGCGTAGTTGCGCTCTTGACCATCGATTCGGTCTGCACCGTGACGACGACCTCGTCACTGCCTGGCTGCTCGGCGGCGATGACCGGCATGTGTGCATTCGAATTCACGACGTCCAAACGTGGTCCGCTGAACTCGAACGACTCGACTCGCTGCTCCGAATTGACCGAACACCCTGACATTGGAATTACAGCTGCCAGTAGAATTCCGGCGACACTTGCTCGAAGGTGGTTTTTCATAGTTCCATTCCACCCGGAGCACGACGACGAAGGCATAGGCCAGACCCGTGTACTCGGAGTAGATCTAGCCCCACCGTCTGCGGCGCTGCGCTCCACAGGCACTGCGAAGAAGAGCGCGGCAGTTCACCCGACGCGGGACATCGACATCGGACCCAATACTTTCGACGAATTCGGCCAAAAGATCGTAACGGCTGTAGGTTTCGATGCCTCACACCAGATTCCAGGGGCTCCACGTCACTGCCGATCAATTGCCGAACATTTACCCGCAGGCGACCATGGCGTAGACCTCATATGAATAGTGTCGTCTGCGACTGAAATCTCGACCTCGACACGTCGGCGTTCTTCGCGTGAAGGCCGGAACGGGCTACGCCGGCATACACATCCGGCGCAGCCCCTCTTCTCAGGCTCCGAGAACGGAACTTGCAGCGGTGGTTCCACTCTCGGCGCTACCGGAGGTGATCAGCTGAAAGATGACGTCAGCAATGATCGATGCGATGAAGCCCATAGTCTGTCTCCCTGATGTGAAGTACCCCCCGACGGGATACCGATGGACCTGCGAATGTCGAAACCAATTGTGCTCGGTCACAACGCGAGGAATGTACCACCGGAAAATATCCAATGTGCGTCGGTGAGCGACCGAACGCGCGCCCTACCAGGTCCTTTTCGCGTCCAAATGATCTGTCTCACATAGAACGAAGAGTCATCCCAGCTGCGGAAGCAGTGTGCGGCGCGGTCGTTTCCCTCATCGCGGTGGGGTGTCAGCTCATGAGTTTCCAGGGTGTCGGGCCGAGTTGAGGTGCCGGGCCAAGACGCTGCTGGAAGCGGCGATCGTCGACCGAACCCTGACGAAGGTCGGGGGTGCCGACCGACTTTCGGGTCAGGTGCGGGCGGTACCGAATTCGTAGCGTTCAAGGATGCGACTTCGACTCGTCCGAGGATTACTCGGAGCGACCCTGGCGGTAGCCACGGTCCTGCTGCCGACGCAATCGGCGCAGGCAGCGCCCACCCAGCTCGATCCGTCCGAGATCGAGCAGTACGTAACCGACTACATGGACCGGGCCGGGTACCCAGGGGTCTCGATCGCGATCACCCAGGGTGAAGAAGTTCTCCTGGCTGCGGGCTACGGGCACGACTCCACCGGCGCGGACATGACGGCGCACACCCCGATGCCGGTGGCGTCGGTGAGCAAGTCCTTCACAGCGCTCGCCGTCATGCAGCTGGTCGAGTCTGGGGACGTGGCGCTGGACGAACCGGTGCGGTCGTACCTGCCTGACTTCCAGGTGGACGACCCCCGCAGCTCGAAGATCACTGTCCGAGAACTGCTGAGCCAGACGTCAGGCATCAGCGACGAGACCCTGCGCGAGAAGAGCTTGCCGCAACCGCACAGTCTCGAGGCTGCGGAGCAGCGGGCCCGCGACGCGACCCTCGCTGAGGCCCCTGGGACGCGTCGCCATTACACGAACACGAACTATCACCTGGCCGCCCGTCTGGTCGAGGTGGTGAGCCAGCAGCCGTTCACCGACTACCTTCGCGAAAAGGTGCTCGATCCGCTCGCCATGAACGACAGCACCTCCATCGACACGACGCCCGACGACCTGCCAGAAGGGGTGAGAGACGGACACACCTATCTGTACGGCATGTCCGTCGCTGCGACCGAGCCCGAGAGGTTCGTCAGCGGCTCCGACGGCGTGATCACGACCGCTGACGACATGGCGAAGTGGCTGATAATGCAGAACAACGAGGGGATAGCCACCGATGGCGAACGTCTCGCGACGACGGAGAGCATCGACCTCATGCGCTCGACGCCGAACGATCAGCCGTACGGCCTGGGGTGGGATCGGGATCAGAAGGGTCGATGGGGCCACAGCGGCGTCTGGTTCACGTATACGGCGTACCAGATGCTGCTGCCATCGGGGCACGGCATCGCGATCATGAGCAACAGTGGTCTAGGCCTGGGCAACGAGAGTCCGTACCTCCTGGCTGACGGGGTCGCCACGATCCTGGAAGGCAAAGAGCCGCAACAGATTGCCGCGACGCGTCTCTACATCGACCTGGCACTGGCCGCCCTGACACTGATCAGCATCGGAATTGGGGTGTACACGGTAGGACGTGCCGGGACGTGGGCTGCCAGGGCCTCCCGCCGCCAGTGGTGGACGACCGCGCTGCGGCTCGCCGCGTGGTTCGTACCGTTGCTGCTGCTGATCGCGCTGCCCCGGCTGCTGGGATCGTGGATCGGTGGGGGTCGAGACCTCACGCACGAGCAGCTGCTCTTGTACTCACCGGCCCTGGTGATCTGGTTCGGGGTCGCGACCATGACCGGCGTAGTAGTGGTGGCGGTGAGACTCCGCTCTCTTCAGATGATCGGCCGTCGTGGGGCCTAGGATCGTCGCCATGAGCGGGCATGACAGTCAGCCGACGCGGGTGCTCGCGGCCGGGGTCTACCCACAGGTGTGGCTGGTGGCAAGCGTGACACTCGGTCTTGGCGCTGGGCAGAGCATGAAAGGTGTGGTCCCGCCATGGACCGTCGCGCTGTGCGTCGTCGCCGCGGCCGTTGCCGGCGTCGCCGGACGACGGGCCAGGCACGTCGGCGGTGCGGCGGCGATCCTCGGAGCGGGGGCTGTCAGTGCAATCGCGCTCAGCGTGGTCACCGGGTCGTCCTGGAGCGTGACCCTGCTCGTCGTCGGCCTGTCGTGCGGCGCCCCTTGGCTCGGCGGTCGGTACCTGCACCAGCAGGACGCGCTGGCCGATGAGGCGGCCCAGCGAGCTCGCGTGGAGGAACGCAGTCGCATCGCGCAGGACATGCACGACTCGCTGGGTCATGAGCTCAACCTGCTCTCCTTGCGCGCCGGTGCAATCGAAATGGACACCACCCTGACGACGACGCATCACGCTGCGGCTTCGGAGCTCCGGGTCGGCGCCTCCGCGGCGATCACTCAGCTCGCCGCGGTCATCGGAATGCTGCGCGGCGACGGGCCGGTGGACTGGGGACCGACTAGACCCGACATAGCCGAGTTGGTCCGACGAGCGGCTGACGCCGGCATGGATGTAACTCTCGTGCGCAACGGTCCGGAGGACGCGGCTCTCCCCGCGGCCCGCTGCATCCACCGCGTGATCCAGGAAGGCATCACAAACGCCGCACGCCACGCCCCCGGATCTGCCGTCACCGTGACGATCGATAGCAGCGCCCAGGAAACCAAGGTCACGGTCACCAACACACCGCCCAACACGTCGCTCCGTCGCACTCCCGGCTCACGGACAGGATTCGTGGCCCTACAGGAACGACTGCAGGCGTGCGGCGGCACTCTGTCCGCCGGGCCTCACTACGGAGGGTTTCGACTCATAGCGCGCGTCCCTCATGCAGACGCACGATGATCCGCGTTCTGCTCGCCGACGACGAGCCGATGATTCTCGCGGGCGTGCGTGCTGTGCTCTCAACTGATCCCGCCGTAACGGTCGTGGCGCAGGCCCTGGACGGTCGGGAGGCAATTGCGCTGGCTCAGGCCCATCAGCCGAACGTGGCCCTACTCGACATCCGCATGCCAGCCCTCGACGGAATTTCCGCTGCCGCAGAGATCGGGCGAACAGTCCCGCAGACGGCAGCATGCATCCTCACCACATTCGGAGAGGACCAGTACGTCGCGCGGGCGCTCGGCGAGGGGGTCCAGGGTTTCATGCTGAAGTCGGGCGACCCCCGTGAACTGCTGGCCGGGGTGCACGCGTTGGCGGCGGGTGGTGCCTACCTCTCCCCGTCTGTTGCCCAGTGGGTCATCGGCCAGGTACGTGACGACCTGGCCGGCCTCGGGCAGATCGAGTCGAGAGTCGAACGACTGACGAGCCGCGAGCGGGACGTCCTCACACTGCTGGGGGAAGGCCTGTCCAATGGCCAGATCGCACGGCGGCTGCACCTGGTGGAGGGCACCGTCAAGGCCCATGTGAGCGCGATCCTGGTCAAGCTCCACGCAGACAATCGTGTTCAGGCGGCGATCGTCGCCCACCGGGCAGGTCTGATCTGACGGAACGAGTCCGCCTTCCGCCCGGAGCCGCACCTATCTCCGAAGTACGGCCCGTTATGCGCCCCAGAGGTGTCAGCACCGACGTGTCGACGCGCACCACGCGCTGCTCTTCTCCGCCCGGCACATCAGCACACGAAGGGGCTATCGATGGCAGACACAACGGAGACACCACCGCAGTTCCAGGTACACGAATCGGGTGCGTATTTTCACGGCACCAAAGCGGACCTGCGGGTCGGGGACTTCCTCGCCCCGGGGTATCGCTCCAACTACCGTTCCGAGCTCATCTCGAACAACGTCTACATGACGAAAGTGTTGGACAACGCGGTTCTCGCGGCAGAGATGGCGGCCGGACCGGGACGTCCCCGTGTGTACATCGTCGAGCCGGACGGCGATGTCGAAGACGACCCGAACGTCACCGACAAGAAGTTCCCCGGCAACCCGACTCAGTCCTTCCAAAGCCCGAACCCGGTGAAGATAGTCGGAGAGATGCTCGACTGGGTCGGGCACTCCCCCGAATACCTCGACCAGTTCCGGGCAGGCCTGGAAGAACTGAGGCGAACGGGAGCCGATGTCATCTACGACTAGCACCCAGCCACCCGCAGTGAGATCGGGCGCGGAGGTCGAACAGTTGGGTAGTGAACAGCGGCTCGGGCAGTGTGAGAGACACCTTCCCGAGCCGCTGGTCCGAAAATGTCAGGCCAGGCTCACTTCTCTGGTCTCGACCAGAGCCTTGGTGCATCCGAGGCTTAGAACCGACAAGAGAGCGAGCATGACGCCGACTGCGATGCTTCCATACTGCGCGGTCAACGGCGCCGCGAGCAGCGGCGGAATCGCGCCACCGAGAACGCCGGCGAGGTTGTAGCCCAACCCGGCTCCGGTGTAACGGAAGCGTGTCTGGAACAGCTCCGGCAGCAGAGCACCGGTTGGGCCGTAGGCAATCCCGAAGATTCCCAGCGTGATGCACATCGACACGACATAGACAACTTCGTTGCCGGTATCGAGCAACGGGAACAGAGCCAGTGCCCACGGAACAGCAATTGCGCAGGAGGTCATGATGACTCGCCGTCGACCGACCCGGTCGGAGTACGTCGCGGAAATGCCTATCGCAATTCCGAACACGACCGCGGCGATGATGCCTGTCCACAGCACGAACGGCCGGTCGAACCCGAGAGTCTTGGTGCCGTAACTGGTCAGGTACGCAGTGCCCATGTAGAACAGGGAGAACAGCGATGCCAGTGCGCCTGCGGCGAGGAGGATTTCCTTCTTCTGGACCTTCCAGGCTTCGAGGATGGGGAGCCTGTCAGGCGCAGCGGAGCGATTCTCGACCTCTTTGTTTGCACGGAAGATCGGCGTCTCTTCGATCGCCAACCGCATGTAGAGGCCGATGAGAACCAGAACCGCACTGAACAGGAACGGAATTCGCCAGCCGAAGTCGAGGAACACCTCGTTGGTATCGCCAAAGACCGCTCCGGTCACCAGGAACGTCGCGCTCGACAGAATGAACGCGGCCGACGGTCCCAGCTGCGGGAACATTCCGTAGAAACCACGCTTTTTCGCGGGCGCGTACTCCGCCGTCAGCAGGGTCGCTCCAGCCCACTCTCCTCCGACTGCGAAGCCTTGCCCGAACCGCAACAGCACCAGGATGATCGGGGCGGCAACACCAATAGTCTCCGCACCCGGAAGCAGGCCGATGGCGAACGTCGAGATACCCATCAGCAGCAGCGTGGAGATCAGCGTCTTCTTACGCCCAATTCGATCGCCGAAGTGGCCGAACAGCACCGCGCCCGCGGGACGGGCGATGAAGGCGACGGCGAACGTGGCGAAGGAGGCGACGGTTCCCGCAGTCGCTCCCAGGGCGGGGAAGAAGACCGTCGGGAACACCAGTGCTGCGGCAGTTCCGTAGATGAAGAAATCGTAGAACTCGATCGTCGTGCCGATTCCACTCGCGATCGCTACTTTGCGAACGCTGGTGCCGGGTGCCGCAGAAGGCGCCGAAGACGTACGAGTTACCGCGTCGTCGGGTGAAATTGAAGTCATGGGTTCTCCATTGGGATCGATGCCGACACATGTGATGTGGGGACGAATCCAGACGCTATGTGATCGGTGTCATAGTTCGTTACCCCCGGAAGAGGGGGTCGAAGACCTTGGCACACGACGCGTCTCGACTCATCACCGACAGGGTCGCGGTGACGAGTTCGTGCGCAGACGGAGACCAATGCCCGGTGGTGCGGTGCTGGTGGTTGATCGCCGCCATCCAAGTACCGAACGTTGGCGACGGCCGGCGGGACCTCCAGCTCGAGGCCGACGATCGTGCAGAGTGCAGTTGTCAACACTTTCGTTCCGAAGCCGTGTTTCCACACAGAGTTAGCTGGCACCGTACGGACGCCTCTGGACACTCGAATCCGATATTGGAAGCGAAGTGGCATCAGACGAGGAAATCCCCTGATCGGCCACCGACATCCACACGCGACCGAAACGCTCAACACATTCGCTACCGCACAGGTCGTTTCTATTGAGCAGATGGCACATCCAACACAAACAAAAAACCCCCGATCTGCGAATGTTCGCAGATCGGGGGCTTTTTCCTGTGCGCCCGAAGGGATTCGAACCCCTAACCTCTTGATCCGTAGTCAAGTGCTCTATCCGTTGAGCTACGGGCGCATGTTCTGTTGTGGTCGAGCATCTAGCTGGCCGGTAAAACTCTACCGACCGTGGCGGAGGCGAGAGGATTTGAACCTCCGGACCCGGTGAAGGGTCAAGTCATTAGCAGTGACTCCCATTCGGCCGCTCTGGCACGCCTCCTAGGCTGCCGGCCCTCTCGGACCGCCGAGGAAAGAGATTACACACGCCGAAGCCGTCAGCGCAAAACGGCTGGTCAACCTTCTGTTCACCTGAGGAATGAGTCGAACCAGTCGAAGATCCTCGTCTGCGCTTCGATCAGAGCAGCTGTCCCCGGATCCCCGTCCTCGGCGCTGCCTGGCGACGGCGGCGCGTCCGCTCGGTGATGACGACCGCTGTAGCTGACGACGTTGGTAGCCACGGACGCCCGTGTGGCTGCCTCACGAAGCCTCTCTATGTGCTCTGCTGGGGCCCGAGGGTCATCCTCGCCGTACAGACCGAGCCAGGGCGCTTGGAGCGACGGCGCGGCCTCGACCAACGCGACGGCGTCGGCGTTCAGCGGTTCGGTGATCCCCGCCGCAGCGACACTCACTGCCGCCCCGATCGGCCGATTGGTGGCGACGATCAGAGCCGCGGTTCCCGCGTCGTCGAACCCGATGACCCCGACACAATCCGGATACACGCCGCGGGAGGTGAGCCAGTCGAACGTGGCGTCGAAATCGGCGAACAGATTCTCACCGAACACCTCTTCGCCGTCCACGACCGAGTCGCGATGAAAAAGATCGGGCGCAACCGCGAGCCAGCCTTCCAGCGCAAGCGCGTGCAGCAGGGCCAAGAGCGACGGCGGAATCTCCCGGGACTCGTGAAGCACGACGATCCCGCCCCGGACACTGCCCTCGGGTGCGACTGCGGTGAGCGGCACCTTCTGTTGAACCGCACGAGGTTGGTCGGTGTCGTCCGGGTCGACCCCCGGTTCCACATCGATTCGGAGCACTGCCACATCCGTGAAGATTCCCGACATGAATCCAAAATAGTGCTGTCGAGCGCCCCCCGCTCCAATACCGCCGGACGCACAGAAATCCCACATGAAGGGAAGCGCATAATGTGAGCCGTGACTGCTCGTATCCGCACCGACCTCGACGCCATCCCCGCCTACGTTCCGGGCCGCAGTTTCCCCGGAGTGATCAAGCTGGCCAGCAACGAGACCACCCAGGGACCGCTGCCGAGCGTGCGCGAGAAGATCGCCGAAGCGGTTTCGACCGTCAATCGCTACCCGGATATTCGCGCCACCGAGTTGGTCGCCGAGATCGCCGCGATGTTGAAGGTCCAACCCGAGAACGTCGCTGCCGGTAACGGATCCGTCGCGCTGTGCCAGGAGGTCGTGCAGATCACGTGTGGCCCCGGCGACGAGGTCGTGTACGCGTGGCGCTCGTTCGAGGCCTACCCGATCATCACCCGCGTCGCGGGCGCCACTCCCGTCGAGGTCCCACTCGACGACAACCACGTGCACGATCTCGACGCCATGCTCGCCGCGATCACCGAGCGCACCCGCGTCGTGTTCGTGTGCAACCCCAACAACCCGAGCGGCACGGTCGTCAGGCGATCCGCACTCGAGAAGTTTCTCGACGCGGTTCCCGCGCATGTACTCGTCGTACTGGACGAGGCCTACTTCGAATACGCCCGTGAGAACCCCGCGGGTGAGTACACCGACGGCGTCGAGCTCGCACGCGGGCGTCGTAATGTTCTGGTCCTTCGGACGTTCTCGAAGGCCTACGGACTCGCCGGGCTGCGGGTGGGATACGCCGTCGGCGATCCGTCGATCATCACCGCTCTCGGCAAGGTGCGCATCGCGTTCGCCGTCAACTCCGTTGCCCAGCGGGCTGCCCTGGCGTCACTCGCGGCGAAAGACGAACTATTGGCCCGCACCGACGCGCTCGTCATCGAGCGAGAGCGGGTACGTGAGGCCCTCATCGAACTGGGTTACGACGTCGCGCAGTCCGACTCGAACTTCGTCTTCATGCCGCTCGGTGATCGTTCTGCGCCCTTCGCCGAGGGCGCAGCCGAAGCAGGAGTCCTTCTGCGCGCCTTCACCGGCGACGGAGTGCGGATCACCATCGGTGATCCGGACGAGAACGACGCCTTCCTGAAGTACGCCGCTACCGCCGCACCCTCGCCGAGCGAGACTCGCTCGGACTGAACCCGAACTCGGCACGGAATGCCGAGTTGAAGGTACTGACCGAGCCGAATCCTGACGCGTATGCGACCTCGGTGATCGAGCGGTGCCGCTGTGCCGGATCGTCCAAGCGTGCCTTGGCTCGATTCAGACGGCTGGTCCTGATCAAGTCCGACGGAGTGGTCTCGACCGAGGCCAGAACAGCTTGTATGTGGCGCACCGACCATCCAAGCCGTCGGGCAAGAGTGACCGGCGTCAGAGTCGGATCGTCGGACTGCGCACGCACGTATTCGAACGCCGACTGCGCCACTCCCGGCCACCGACCGACGTCGGAACCGAGCGTCGCAATCAAGATCGTGACGGACTTTCCGATCTCGCGGAAATCGTTCGTGGACAGAGAGTTCCGCTGGATCGACAGCTGCCGCAACATTGCCGAAGCGACTGCCCCGACGCCGGAAGTCATGTCGAGCATCCGCGGCGAACACGAAAGCGTCGTCGACGACGATTCCGGGACACTGACGACCCACGCTCGCGCATCACCACCATGCCCCAGCGTGAATGGCGACGACATCGACAATGCCACTGCAGAACCCGGTCCGATCACGTCCCGATCCTGGCCATGCCCGATGCGAAAAAGCCCGGCGCGGGGAATCAGGACTCTCAGGCTTCGATCGTCGTCTCGCCGCACATCCAACTGGCGACGTTCGTATTCGACTGCGTCGGAGGAGAACTCCATCAACTGAAAACCGAAGGATCGCTGAACGACCGTCTTGCCGGTGAACCCCTCGGCTCGATCGAAGCGTGATTCGAGGCCACCGTGGTTGGCACGAACATGGTCACACCAGAAGTCGCGACGATCGGAGGCCGGCAGCACTGCGGTGTCGGTCTCCGACACGTCGTAACCGGTCGATGCCTTCATCGATACGTACCTCCCACGCAGGAGTCGGGCCTGTGCGCGCGATGGCCGATTCCGTGCGCGCAACCGGCAGACCGGCACCTCCGCTGCGCCCTACCGTTCGTACGGTACACGTGTTCCGCATCACAGTCGGAGCCTCGGGCAGAATCGAGACAGTCATGGCCACCACCGCAGTCGGCACCCTAGCCATCGGCACCGCATCCATTTGGTACGAAATCTCAGCACCGGCCGACGGCTCGACCGTTGTGCTGAGTCATTCCCTGTTCTTCGACCACCGCATGTTCGACGAGCTGGCATCGCTTCTGGTGGCCGCCGGCCACCGGGTCGTGACGTACGACCACCGCAATCACGGACAGAGTTCGGTCCACCAGCAGAACGAGGTCAGCGTCGATACCCTCACCGAAGACGCCGCCGCGCTGATCGAGCAACTACAGCTCGGGCGGGTGCACTTTCTCGGAAACTCCCTCGGCGGCTTCGTTGCGCTGCGACTGGCCGCACGCAGACCGGAGCTACTGCTCTCCGCAGTCGCGGTCGGATCGTCCGCCGAGGAGGAACATCAGCTGGAGGCATTCGCACCGCTGGTCGATCGACTGAGCGAGCATGGCGCATCGGATTCGATCGACACCCTGATGTACATCATGTTCGGTGACACGAGCTTGTCGACAGACACGCCGTCCGTCCAGGACTGGCGGGAGCGCATGGTTGCGCTCGACCGGACCATCGGCGGATCGGCGTACCAAGTCATTCACCGCGAGCGGATCGTCGAGGAGCTGCACGGGTGCACCGTGCCCGTGCTGGCAATCTCCGGAACGGAGGATCACGCCTACCCACCACCGATTTCCGACGTCAACATCGCTACCGCCTGCGGCGGAGAACACCGAAGAGTCGACGCTGCCGGCCACTCCGTCTCACTCGAACAGCCGGACACGGTTGCGAACCATGTGCTCGCACACTTCGCCGGCGTCGAGTCGACGGTAGGAAGCCAGGGCTAGAGGCCGAGGGCCCGTTCGAGCGTCGGCCAGGACTCGCGCAGATCGTCCTGCCAGTAGGGCCACTGGTGGATGCCGTAGGGCCGGTAGACGACGGTGGCATCGATGTCGAGTGAGCGCAGCCGCGTGTCGAACAGCGTGGTGCAGTACAACGCCGCAGCCTCGAGCGGGCCGCCCTGGGCTGCTTCCTGCAAGCCAGTTCCACCAGGTCCGAGCTCGTAGGGACCGGGCAACCCGGTTCCGACGGAGATGTAGACGTCCTTGCCGCGGAGCGCCTCGGCGTTGCGCGACGGGTCGTGTGCCACCCACCCGAAGTCTGCGTTCTCGCCCCACATGTTGGTTGCGTTGCCGCCGTTCATGGCGACGGTTGCGCGCACCGCGTCCTTGAGATTGTTCTGGGAGTTGTCGTAGCACCCGCTCAGCCCCGCAACACCGGTGTACAAATTCGGGTGACGGGTGATGAGGTCCATCGCGCCCTGAGCGCCCATGGAGACACCAGCGATGGCATTGGTGCCGTTTCCGGAGAACCGGGCGTCGATCAGAGGAGGCAGCTCTGAGGTCAGGAACGTTTCCCACTTGTTGACGCCCAGGATCGGATCCGGGACGTTCCAATCGGTGTAGTAGCTACTGGAACCACCGACGGGAAGAACCACGTTGACGTTCTTGTCAGCGAAGAAGTCGACGATGTCGGTCTTCTGCGTCCACGTGCTCTCGAGGTAGTTCGACTCTTTACCTGCACTGACGCCATCGAGCATGTACAAAGTCGGCCGGGACACTGCCTGCGCGGCCGGGAGAAGAACCTGAACCTGGATGATCTTGTTCATCGCAGGAGACTCGACGAATACGGCTGCACGTCGGTCCGTGAGCATGTCGACATGATCGATGCGGGCCGGCCTGAACGGCGCAGCCTGCGCAGACGGCGACGCGGCACCATCCGAACTGCCTGTACCGGGGAGCGGCTGGGCCGACACCACACCGGTTCCCAGTATCGACAGCGCAAGGCTGGTCCCCAGCGCTGCAATAACTCGACGGTGCATTACTTATCCATCCTCCCCCGCCGCGCCGATTCCCGGCGCAACACGAACAACATGCGTTTCCCAACCTAACTCACGAGTAGGTTGACCCCCGCAAGCTGTGGAACCGCTCACAGTAGTCGCAACGAATGACGTACCAAAAGTTCTATCGAATGTTTGGGACTCGTACCAAAGGCCGCATGAGCAGGGCTGCAGCGAGAAAACACAGCGCACCGACGAATGTGCCCACATTCGCGACTTCGGCGTCCGCAAGTTGACCGGTCGAGGGACGAACGAAGGCTCCGACCGCGGATACCCCGAATGCGACCGAGCCGATCATATTGAGCCACGTGCTGCGCCAATCTCGCGCGTGCGGATCCCACAATTTGTCGGTCTCGGTCGTCGCGACGACGGCCAGAGCACTTGCGACCAGGAACGCCGTCGAACCGAAGACGTCGGGCCGCCATACCCATCTGTCCGCCTCGGACGACGTCAGACCACTGACCATCGCGATTCCGGTGCTGACGTTGAAGAGCAGCGTGCCGACGAACTGGAGTGCAGCAGCCCACCAGTCGTACAGCTCGACTCGTTCCGATTCGCTGTCCGGTACCGGGCGGCCACTCAACCGCAAGGCGATGAATCCTGCGGCGGTGAAGAACAGCGATCCGACGAAGTACGTGATGTTGTCGAGGTCGGTTCCGACCCACTGCCCGTATCCAGGTACCGCTGCAAGCCCGAACAACAGGGAGCCGACCACGAAACCGCCGGACTCACGCCTGATGCCGACCGATTCACTCCAGCGCACTCAGACTCCGGCCTGCGCAATCACCCGGCCGCTGTCGATCGCGTCGACCAGCGCGCGGTGGTCGGACGTGTTCTGGACGGCATAGGCGTCGGCGAACTCGCTCATCGCGTTCTCGAACGCGGAACTCGAACCGAGATAGCCCGCGATCTCGACGCGATCTCCCGCCCTCGCGTGAGCGTAGGCCAGGACCCTCCCGCACAGCCGTCCGTACAACTCCATCCCCTTCGGCGACATCACCTCGATCACCGCGGAACCTTTGCCGTCGCGTAATTGCCGTAGATAGAGATCCCGTTTTGCACCGTCGGGATCCATACCTCGAGCCCACCCGAGAAAGATATCGCTCGACGCCTGCATGAGCCGTTGCCCCTCGACGACGCGTCGACCCTGGTTGTCGAAGGTCTCCCCGTCCACGTACGACGCGATGACCGACGCCTGCGCTTCCTTGGCCTGAAGGAACAATGGGTCGGTTTCGTCGGCGCCCTCCATCAGGATGATCCACGCACGTGTGCCCACGCTGCCGACTCCGACGACCTTGCGGGCGAGCTGAATCGGTCGGTAGGAGTCGAACAGAAGCTGCTTGTCGTGTTGGAAGGTCTCGCGGTAGGACTGCAACCTGCGATCGAGCTGCCGATAGGTTCCGGCGACATCGTCGACGAGGTCTTCCACCGGCACGATCAATGGCGGGTTCGCGATGATGCGTCTTCGGCCGTCCATCACCGCCGTGAGCTTGTCGAGCGCCTGAATATTGTTCTTGGAGCGCGCTTTCCGGATAAGATCTTTCGTCCGCTTACGCATCGTGGCATCGAGCTCGTGCTGAATGGTTTCGAGTTCGTCGGTGATTTCGACGTGCGAGTACCAGACCTCGAGGTTGCCCAGTTCCGATTGGCGCCTGATTGTCTCCCGATATGCCATTGCACACGATGCGGTGATGCGCCTTCGCTGCTTAGCGGTGAATTCGCGGGAGATCGCTGCCACGGCCAGGCTCGCGACGAGGCGTTTGACGTCCCACTCGAACGGGCCACGATAGGTCTCGTCGAAGTCGTTGATATCGAACGCCATTCGGCGCTCCGGCGTTGCGTAGACACCGAAGTTGCTCAGATGGGCGTCGCCACAGAGCTGAGTGGTGATGCCCGACGATGGCGACCGCGACAGGTCGTCGGCCATCACCAAGGCGGCCCCGCGGAAGAACGGAAACTCCGAGGCCGCCATCCTGCCGTACCGAATAGGCACCAACTCGGGCACACGCGTCGCCGCCTGCGTCTCGAGCAGTGCCACCGGATCGCGCGAAGTAACTGTGAGCGCGGCCAGCGACTCGAGCGGCGTAGATCGCCTGGCCGACTTGCCGCGCTTACGTCGGGAGTCACGGTCGAGAGCGGACGTCATACACCGATTGTCGGCTAGCCGGACGACCCCGTCGTCACCCGTCGAGGATGGTTATCCCCGACCCGTCTTGCCCTGCAGTTCGCCGATCAGCTCCGACGCTTCCGCCTTCGTCAGGCCGTCGGGGACCTTTTTGTCGGCCTCCTGCGCGAGGGTGTTCAGGTAGCTCTCCTGCGGTCCGGTGATCGGCTCGTCGCCGGTGACCCACTTCTCGGGATCCTTCTCGGCGTTCTGGTTTACCTGCTCATTTTCGCTCATACGTTCGTATACGCCCATGCAGTGCGTTCCAAACCCGCTAATTCGGACGAATGACATCAATTGACTGTTCAATGACCGCGGACGCAAGATCGAACCTCACCCCTCCTCGGATCCGGGGTTTTTCCGCGACCCGAGAACATTGTCAGGAGCTCCACATGATTCGCTCGTCCTCCCTCGTTCGCGTCGGCCTCGGCGGTTTCGTCGTCGCTGCAGCCATGGCGACCATGCCCGCCGTCGCCGCGGCCGATCCCGTCACCGACTTCCTCTGCAACTCCGGATCGTCGCAGTTCTGCCCGGCCGTGATCGCGCCTGCACCTCAGGTTGCGCCGGCACCCCAGGCGGCCCCGCGACCTGCTCCGGCGCCGAGTGCGTTCGAGTACAAGAATTGCACCGAGGCTCGCGATGCCGGCGCTGCACCCGTGTACCGCGGAGAATACGGCTACGGTCAGCACCTGGATCGCGACAACGACGGAATCGGCTGCGAGTAGTCCTCGACTTCGCACTTGTGCAGGAGAAATCGGGGTTTTTCCCTGCACAAGTGCGAACTCGGCGGCCGGATAAGCTCACTCGGTGAGACGACGGCAGCAACCGCCGCTGCCGAAGAGGCACGGCCTCGATCCCGCGAGAATTCGGATGCCCGAGGACGGCGAGTGGAACACCGTCCGCGAGTTCCTGATCGACACCCTCCCCCGCATGTCCGTGACTCGCATCGACGAGATGCTCGACGAGGGCGTCGTCGTCGACATGCAGGGGCCTGTCACGTCCACTTCTCCGTACGTGCCCGGTGACGCGGTGTGGTTCCACCGAGACCTACCCGTGGAATCCGTTGTGCCGTTCGATATTTCCATCGTCCACCGCGACGACGCCATTCTCGTGATCGACAAGCCACACTTCCTGCCGACCATTCCGCGGGGTGGCCACATTCTGCAGACGGCACTCGTACGTCTGCGCCTCGAGCTGGATCTGCCCGATCTGATCCCGGCCCATCGACTGGACCGCGTGACCGCCGGGCTGGTGCTGTTCGTCGTCGATCCGGCGCTCCGAGGCGCGTATCAGACACTGTTCCAGGACCGAAAAGTGAACAAAGTGTACGAAGCGATCGCACCCAACGATCCGACGCTGCAGTTTCCGCTCATGGTAAGCAGTCGTATCGTCAAGGAGAAGTTCGACTTCGCTGCGCGGGAGGTCGACGGCGAACCGAATGCGGAAACGCGGATCGAACTGATCGACCAACACCGCGACCTCGGGCGTTACCGCTTGCACCCGCGGACCGGGCGCACCCATCAGCTGCGGCTGCACATGAATTCGCTCGGCATCCCGATTCTCGGCGACGACCTCTACCCACAGCCGACCGAGCGGCCCGTCGACGACTTCACAGCCCCACTCCAACTCCTGGCTTCGACACTCGAATTCACCGACCCGCTCTCGGGCGCCGTTCGCCGGTTCGATTCGCGACGAACCCTCGAGCGGTGGCACTAGCGGAGGTCGATTACGCGGAGTCCACCGTGTCGGGGTGCTGGTTGAGCGCAGCGCTCGCCTGCCGGCGTCGGACATCGATGGCCTCACCGAGGCGCCGGGCCAAGTGCGGATGGGCACGAACGATGACGTCCATCGTCTCGCGCGAGACCTCGAGTATCGTCGTCTCACTCGACGCGACCACACCCGAAATGACCTTCTGACGGGTCAAAGCGGTCAGTCCGAAGTACTCGCCCGGACCGAGTTCTCCGATCGACAGGACATGTCCGTCAGGGGTGTTCACGACGAGGGAGACGTGGCCGCGGCTGATGAAACGCAGCGCCTTCGGGACGTCGCCGACGCGCTGCACCACTTCACCAGAGGCGTAGGACACCAACCGAGCTTCGCCCCGCGCAAGCTGAATGTCTCCCGCCGGGATGTGTAACGCGCTCGCGACTCGCGCCACCTCTGCTTCGACTTCGTCACCGGAGTCGGGTGTCGCGGCATCGTCGAGATGAAGGCCGGCGCGCCGCGACGAGTACCAGAGACGCTGCAACAGTATTGTTTTCGCCGCCGACTCATCTGCGGGCGAAGACAGGGGGATAGCAACCCGATACTGCGCCTCACCGATGGGCGCTGCGCTCGGCTCGAGCAGTGGCGCTCGCGTCGGGACGTCGCGCGCGGTCGCCAGCAACACTTCGACGACGCGGTCCGGCGGATCATCTGCCGAGAACGTCACTGTGCACGAGGCCTTGTAAGACGCACCCTGCACCCGACTGAGATTCTTGAACGACCCGGTCGCAAGCAACGCGTTGGGCACGATCTGCAGTCCGTTTCCGGTATCGATATGCACTGCACGCCAATTCACCTCGACAATCCGGCCTTTGGCTGGTGCGGTATCGAGCCAGTCCCCGAGCTGAAAGGGCTGCTCGAAAAGTAGCAGCAGTCCAGCGATGATCGACCCGACCGCGTTCTGCAGAGCCAACCCGATCACGATCGACGTGACACCCAGCGCCGCGAACAACCCACCTACGTCAGCGCCCCACACAACCGAGAACAACACCCCGAGGCTGATGACGATGACAACGAGGCGGCCGAGATCCACGAAGATGGACGGTAAGCGGCTGCGCCACGTTCCCGACGATGCGTTGGAGAACAGCACCGCATTCGCCCCGGACAGAACGAACAATATGATCAGGAATCCCAGGGCGGTCGCGATGATTCGAGACCAACTGGCTTCGACCGACGCACTCTCCACCTGACTGATCAGCAGCAGAAGAGCGAGCGCGGGCAACACGTAATTCCGCAGCAGTACAACCGGTTTGGCGAAGCTGCTGCCGCGTCGCTGCAATGACGCGTGAACCTCGGTCAGGATCAACAACGCGACGGGGAACACGGCGACGACCAGTACCGCCGGCCAGAACCAGGATTGGGAAAGCAGATCAGACATCGATGCGGCCTCCGTCCAACGACCAGACCTGCTCAGTGCCGGCCGTACTCGTGACAGTGCCCGCCGCGGTGAAGTTGTATGCGCCGGACAGTGCGTCACGAACACGTTGGCTCACGAATACCCCTGGCGTCCCAGCAACCTGGTGCACGCGGTGCGCAAGGTCGAGTGCGTCACCCCACAAGTCGTAGACCATCGACCTCTGTCCCACGAGACCGCTCGACACGGGCCCACTGTCGATGCCGGACCTCAACGTCAACCGTGTGCCGTTCTGCAGATTGAACCGCGTCACGATCTCGCCGAGTTCGATCGCGAATCGAACGACCCGTTCGGCGTGGTCGACCCTCGGAACAACCAGCCCACAACTGGCCAGGAATCCATTGCGCAAGCTGCGCACCTGTTCGACGCCATGGCGCTCGGCCGCTTCTTCGAAGCTGTGGATCAGGGCGTTGAACGCTGCGGCGGATTGATCGGTGGAGATCGTAGCTTCGTAGTCACTGAACCCGGCGACCTCTGCGAATATGACCGAGACGTTCTGGTGCTCAGCGCTGATGTTCTCCTCTCCCTCGCGGTAGCGTTTGGCCACCGGTTCGGGCATCAAGCTGTGCAGCAGCTTTTCGTTCTCCTCTTGCTGCGCCTGGAGAAGCTGCTGTTTGGTGGCGAGGCTGCGGCTCATATCGTTGAATGCCGCGGCCAGATCGCCGAGTTCGTCGTCACTGGTCACCGGAACGCCGATGCCGAGGTTGCCTGCGCTGACTTCGCGAACTGCGCCCGCCAGCTGCTTGAGCGGACGCGTGAACACCCGGGCGAGTAGCAATGACAACACGCACACGAGCAAGACGATCGCTGCAGTGGACAGCGCGAGATTGCGGGCAAAGCGATCCACCGGCGCGAGAGCCTCGTCCGAATCGATCTTCGCCACCAGGACCCAGTCGATTCCGGGGATATCCAGCGGAGTGTAGGCAACCAAAGCGTCGTCGCCGGTGTAGTCGTCCGCAACTTGGACGCCCGTCTCCCCGGCCAACGCCTTGTTCACCGCGAGGGTGTCGACCGGTTGCAGGAGAATACTGCCGCCGCGTTCGACTTCTCGTTCGGCCACGGTGGGTGAGGTGCCTGCCTCGACGACGGTGTCGAGGAATTCCTCGGGGTCGGTGGTCAGTAGCCGAGACACCGAACGCATCAGCCGGTCGGGGCCGGCCAGGTACGTCTCACCTGTCTCGCCGAGACCGTCGTCGGCCCAGCCGTTGTCCGCCGTCATGACCTTGTTGATGGATTCGATCGGCAACTGCAGCGCGAGCACCCCCGAGATGACGCCGTCCTGACCGATAGGTGTCATCACCCACGAAGTCGGCTTGTCGTACGACGGTGCATAGCGTTCGAAGTCGGTGACGAGCGTGTCGTCGACCGAACTCGCCCGCATAGTCTGTTCGAACCCGGTGGCGAGATTCGTTGCGGAGTACGGCCCGGTGCGCACGTTCGTGCCGAGGTCGACGCCCTTGTAGGCGCTGTACACGACGTTGCCTGCTGGATCGAGAATGATCGAATCGTCGAATCCGAACCTGACGGTGAGATCCTCGAAAAAGCCCTGGTAGCGCGCATTCGTCGCCGACCACGCACTGTCGTCGCCCGCCGTGTCCACGGTGATCGCCTGGTCGAAATCACCGTTCGCGGGCACTGTGTAGAGGCTCTGCAAGTAGCGTGCGGCCGGGTCGCGAGGAATGAAAAGAGCGGGATCGACCGGTTTTCCGGTGTTTTCTTCGAGCGCCGGCGCGAATACATCCGAATAATAGGTATCGAGTCCGGCATCTTGCGCCGGAGTCGAAGTTCGTTCTGCCAATTCATCGAATGCTGAGCCGAATTCGTCGGCAGCATCTATTGTTGTCCGGCTGTGCGTGATCACGGCCGCGGAATTGCGGATCGCATCGAACTTGGCGGTTATTTCCCGAGCTCGTGATTCGCGAAGTTCCGTCATTCGGTCGAAAGCAGCGTCGCGGAGCGAAGTGGTGCCGGCAACGTAACCGACGGCCCCCACCACCACTACGGACACCACACTCACACTGAGGAGCATCACCAACAGCTTCGACTGAATTCCCGCCGACAGCAATCGCTTTCGAGTAGATGACCGGGCACGTGCAGAGTATTCGGAGTCCGTTCCAGGCGCCAACGCGGTTCACCATGGTTTCTCTGCTGGAGTTGCTCGTCGCTACTCAATTGTGTGGATCGTAGCGAACAATGCACCGATTTGCGTGCCAGCTGGAATGAACACAAAGTATCTTTCCTGCCGGGTTCGTTTTCGCCGTCGCCGGTTGCGAACCTCAGTCGAGAGAACGTGACGCACGCTTGGCGACGAGCAGTTGCAGGTCCGCGCGCGCAAGAACAGTGTCGACGGTGTCGCCGTGTTGACTGAAGGCCATTCCCGACGACCAGGAACTCGTCGTAGTGGCGTGAAGTCGGTCGACGATCACCCGTGCATCATGTTCGTCGATACCTGGCAAGACGATGACGAATTCGTCGCCGCCGATTCGGGCGACCACATCGGTGGATCGGACATTGGCGCGCACCTCGGCGACGAGTTGAGTCAGTACCTGATCGCCGACGTGGTGTCCGTGCTGATCGTTGACTTGTTTGAAGTGATCCAAGTCGACTATCACCAGTGCAAGCGGCACCGTCGTCCTCTCGAAATCGCGCAGTTGTTTGGCGATGATCCGACGGAACCCGATGCGGTTGAGCGCACCGGTGAGGGGATCCGTTTCGACCTGTCGCTGTAGCCGCCGATGCAGGTAGCTCGCGGCCTCGAGACAGAACAGAGACGCGAGCATCAAGTTGAGCCATGTCACCACGAGTGCGCTGGTCGGGTTGAACGCGAGCGCTACACCCGATGCCGTGATGGCGACGCCCGTCGCCGATCTCGCAGTCAGACGGCTGAAGAACCACCCCAGATAGCACGCAAGCATGGGGTAGAAGATCAGATTGTTGATCGCGACGAATCCTTGCGTGGAAACAGCCATCTGTACGGCCGTGACCGCAATGAACAGGTAGCCCCCGGCCAGGGCGCAGACCGGCGGGAACCTGCTTCCCAACACAGCCGGGATCGACACAGCCACAGCAGCAACGCCTGTCCACAACCACGTCCACGCACTCCCGAGTACGCCCGGGTCCGACGTGACAGCGTCGAGGACGCCGCTGGCAGCGACGACCGCAGCGGCCAGCGACGTGACGTTGGCAAAGGGCGGATTGGTCCACAGCCGGGTCTTCAGGTTGCTCACCGGACCACGGAGTCGCTGCGCCATGACGAACATTCTCGACGTCCGACGGCGAACTCGCTTGCCGACCGACCGCGTCGAAGACGTGTCGAACCTTCGGACGTCGGACCGTGAGGGAATAGCACGCAGTTGCTACCAGAGGTCACCAGAATGGGGCTACTCCGTAGTGGAACGCCCGCCGCGCCTGCGCGAGGCCTACTGCAATAGCGGTTTCTGTGCGAGCGCACTCCGGGGAGTGAGCATTGTCGCCTGCCAGCGTAGACGGACATAACCTCACTCGCGCAGAGACTTTGAGACTTGCGTTGATGAATGAGTTCGTCGCCGTCTCATGACCCAGCCTGCCAAGCGTCAGACATCATCCAACGAGCGGAACCAATGATCTCGGCTAATAAGGTTGATCATTTTGGTATCGATTCCTAGCTCCTCAGCGCGCAAGAGTGCTGACTCTCGCGTGATCGAGTGTCTCGGGAAATCCCATCCTGTCGCTCTGCCGATCTGCTTCAAAATCTCAATTACGTGCGACGGCCGTGACTCATTCACGTGCATAGTCCGACCGTGGTCGACTGGGCCCTTCTCGGACAGATCCGCAATGATTTTGGCGAGATGGTCAACATGGATCGTGGAGTGCAGCGCGGATCCGTCGTCGATCATGAAACCCATCCTGTCCGTCATGTTCCGCAGACCGGGCCAGAACCACTTGTCGCCAGGCCCGTAGACGAGATGGGGTCTGATGACCAGTCCTCCTGCGTCACGCACGTACACCTCTGCTGCCGCTCTCGTTCGGCTAGCGGGTGACCGAGGTCGGATTGGCACACCGTCTACGGGTAGGTCTCGAAATGGGCCGGGCCCATATACGGCGGCGGTACTCACGTACAGCAACCGATCGACGCCGGCTTCCGCCGAGATGGTCGCTATGTTCTGCGTACCTCGCTGATTGACGTCTATGCATCGCTGTTCATCGTGGCCGACGTAGGACACGCAGCTGATGACAGTCTCTACCTGAGCCATGACACGTCGCAGGGAATCGACGTCACTGACGTCTCCGATCCATGCGGCCACTCCAGCGGCCGCCAGCTCCTGGGCGTCGCGCTTTGTCCGCACGAAGCCGATCACACGGCGATAATCGCGAGCGGCGAACTGCCGTATGACGGCAGATCCGATGAACCCAGTAGCTCCGAGCACGAGTGTTACCACGGTGTGTCCGTGTTGAAGGTCCTGTTGGGATGTCTCCCAACGTATCGTTGCGAGACAAGCCATCGGTGAAGAGAGTTGGGTAACAAATGCAGGAGCGTGCTGTTCTCACGCGCCAGGCCGTGATCTTGGGAGCTGCAAAGAGTTTCGAGAAGTTCGGTTACTCCGCCAGCCTGACTACGATCTTGCAACACGCCGGTGTCACCAAGGGCGCGATGTATTTTCACTTCTCGTCGAAGGAAGAGCTGGCGCACGCAGTCATAGATGCGCAGCACGGCATGGCGATGGAGGGCGCCCAACTCGTGGCGGCGCATTCCGATTCCGCGATCGAGACATTGGTGTTCGTCTCCCAGGAAATGGCACGACAGCTTGTGACCGAGCCCATCGCGCGAGGCGGCATGCGTCTGACGATGGAGATCGGCAGTATCCAAGGTCCGATCGAAAAAACGTACTTGGACTGGATCGACTCCATCCGACAGGTGGCGGAACAAGCTGCTTCGGACGGCGATATCGTCCAAGGTACGGACATCGATGCGCTGGCCCGGTTCATCGTCGGGTCGTTCACCGGCGTGCAGATCCTCTCGGAGATGCTGACGGGCAGAGCTGATTTGTACGAGCGGCTGAGCCAGCTGTGGGCCTTGGTGTTGCCCACGATCGTCGATAAGAACAGATTGGCTCACGTCTTGCAGCTGGCAGCACTTCCCCCGCGCAAGTGGGAGCCGCTGACCGCTTGATATCGACCGACCACCAAGGACATTCATGACCTGTCTTCAACGGAGAGTTCCAGTTCTGCCGTAAGTGCATCATCCTGAGTGAACCGGATGCAGTACCGAGTCGGCTCCTGCGCCGATGCGGCGAGGACAGACGTGGAGATCTCACAAGGGGTCTCCCATTCGGTGAATTGGGGGAACACTGCGGAAAGGGTGTGGATCTGAGCTGCGGGGTTGCCGGAGCGATACCGCACAGCCTGCCGGGCGGCCTCGAAGACCACCATGCCGGGAATGTGGTCGACGGGGTGGTCCAGGAGGGCGGAGTTCTGGGGGTCCGGGTCGCAGAACATGACTCGTCGAGCATCGTTGGCACTGATCAGCACATCAGGTTCCGACAGGCGTCCTACCCGGCCGGGGCGGACGGTGACAGACCCTGGCGGGGTCGTGCGCCGGCTCGGGTACTGATTCTCGCGGCCACGCCGGATGCGTCGATACCCGTCGGGGCTCACCCCTCGTGCGACGGCATTGCACCTGGCAATGTCCTTCGATCCATCGCTCAGGGTGCCGGACACGTCGACTCCCGAGACTGCATCGTCGCGGTAGCTCAGCTTGTTGACGGTCAGATCGAATGCCAGCGGGGCGGATGTCGTCGGGATGCCATGCGATCCGAGCATGTTCAGGCTGAATGTCTCCATGAGTAAGCTGTGGTGCGAAGGGATGTGGTACCGAGTGTGGCAGAGGAGCACTACAGCTTGCCGGAATGCCTCTGCCACGCTGAGCGGGTCGTGGTGCCCGCTGGATGTATCGAAGATTCGGTGAGCGGGTGGCAGCTGTATGCCTACCTCGTACGCCGCTTCGGGTTCGAAACGGTAGTCCGTCACGAACACTTCTGCGACAGCATGCCGGTGAACCAGGTGGCGCGGGACAGTTCTTACGTATTCCATTGAAGTAGCGGACCTTTCGGAATCGCCACGCTGCTTCGGTGGCGTGCGAGCTCCAATTCTCGACGTCCTTGTTGGTCTGCGAATCGTCACCATTGACGACTTTCACGGACGGGAAGTCCGATCCGAACGCCCGGAACCCGGCGTGTGCTGGTTGCGTGCCGGGCACAGGCGATGGCTAGTAACGGCCGATCTGGGTTTCCAGCCGGTCTCTGCGAGTACCGCGACCAGACCGACGGAGCATCGCGCACGCCTCGACCTGGGAGTGGACATCGAGCTTGTGCAGGATGTGTCGGACGTGGGCTCGGACTGTGGTCAGTGAGACATGCGCTATCCGCGCAACGGTGTCGGCGTTGTGGCCGGTGTACACGAGTCCCAGGATTTCGAACTCGCGGTCGGTCAGGTCATCGATGCGCGTAGCTTCCTCGGCGCGGATCCGAATGCGCCGCATCAGTGCAAAATTGTCTCGCCGTGCACGACTGTCACGTGGGTCGAGAGCGGTGTGCAGTTCATCGAGCAGCGCTTCGAACGGCAGGTGAGCACTGATCGCCGTCTGGGCGCCGCCTGCGAGGCCGCGAATCAATGATGCGCTGCTATCGAGACCGCCGATCAGGATCGCATCCCTAATCGCCGAAAGCTCTGTGTGATCCCACGCGATGTCTCCGCGCGACAGGAGAACGACCGCTGTGCTGCGGGTTGCGACGTGCTGCGCGAGGAGTCGACGATCCATGGTCTGCGAGTCGAAGTGTGTTCGTGCCGCGAGTCCAGCGACGATGGCGTTAGCGAATCCACGAGCACGCGCGGAGGTGTACACGGTGACGGGGCTGGATGTTGTCATGGCGACAACACCGCCGGGTCATGGCCAGATCATGCGCGTTTCAATCGCTTCGAAACCAGATCGTTGGTTTGCAGCTGTCTACCAGCGAGTGAGTCCGGACAAGTAGGCGAGAGTTGGTGGTGGTGCGGCGAGCTACTCGATTACTTTCAACGCGACGCCTGCCGACAGTCCATCAGTGCCTCTCAATCCCGATCCTGACCGGATGATCGCGACATTCGAGCAAACGAACTTCTGATAGGCCAATCCGGTATGTCAGCGGGCGTCGTCGTAATCGACGCGGGAAGTATGAATATGGGCCTGATGGCGTTTCGCCCAATCGGTGATCAATGAGAGGGTCTGAGCGAGTTCCCGAGCCGCATCGGTGAGTCGATACTCCGTCTTGGGCGGAACCGTCGCGTAGATCGTGCGGTGCAGCAAACCGTCCCGCTCCAAATTTCGCAGTGTGAGAGTTAGCATCCGCCTACTGATGCCCGGGATGGCACGTTCGTACTCGGTAAATCGTACGACCTCTTCCGCACCGGTCAGCGTGAGCACGCCGATGGCCCATTTCCCACTCACCCGATCCAGGACTTCGTTGAGCGGGCAGACCTGCCGGACGGCCTCATGGGCGGCGGTCGCCCCCTTGTGGATTTTCTCCGGGCGGACCATACCTTCGTTACCATCAGTCACCCTTGTTATCATACGTAACGGGCCTGAGATGCCGCTCCCTCGTAAGCGGCCGACCGCACCTCGAGAAGTAGATGCTCCGGGCGAGATAACTCTGCGACCTGCTCGGCGGTCACTTCGGCCAGATCCGGTATCCCTCGACCTGTTCGACGAAGCGGGCCACCGTACGACGGTGTCATGGGGCGTGGGTGTCATGGGGCGTGACCAGGATGGACCCGAACGGCCCATCGGAGGGTCCTCCGATTGTCACCGACTCCGCACGGTGATCTACGCCATACCGCTGTTCTGTCTGCCGGCACTAGCAGGACGGTCACATCGCTGTTCCTCGGTGAATGCAAATGTTCCCTCTTCAGCTCATCGGCGGCACAGACGATGGTGGGTGGTCGGAAATCATAACGACGAAAGGGACCCCGTGTCAGGCCCCACGCCCCGCTCAGTCCCCCGGCCGGGGCTCACCCTGGCCTTGCTCGCCTTCGCCCAGTTCATGACAGCGGTCGACTTCGACATAGTCTTCGTCGCCCTTCCGCAGATCGGCCGGGACCTCGAATTCTCGGAGCAGTCGCTGCAGACGGTCGTCAGCGCTTACACCGTCGTCCTCGGCGGCTTCCTGCTCCTCGGTGGCAGGGCCGCAGATCGACTGGGCGCGCGCCGCACGTTCTTCGCCGGCCTCGCAGTGTTCGGTCTGTCGTCACTTGCCGCCGGGCTGGCGGAGGGTCCCACTGCGCTGGTGCTCGCCAGGGCGGTGCAAGGTTTAGGCGCGGCACTGCTCACCCCCTCCACGTTGAAGCTCGTCACCACGCACTTCGCCGAAGGGGCGGCGCGCAACAAGGCACTCGCGATCTGGGGTGCCGCAGGCGCGAGCGGCGCCGCGGTCGGCGCGCTCGGAGGTGGAGTCCTCACCAGCCTGCTCGGCTGGGAATGGGTCTTTTTCGTCAACGTGCCGCTCATGGTGATCGCGCTGGCTTCAGCACCAGCTCTGCTCGGCAAGGACGCCGCTACGGGACCCGGTGGCTTCGACCTGCCGGGCGCGGTGCTCGCCACCGCCGGCTTCACCCTCGTCGTACTCGGGTTGGTATCCGGCCCTGAAATCGGCTGGCTGACGGTGCGCGGCTTAGCAGCGGTCGTGCTCGGCGTCGTGCTGGTCGGCCTGTTCGTGTTGGTGGAATCCCGTACCCTCGATCCGCTGTTGCCGCTGAGCATCTTCCGCAACCGCAACGTGGGCGCCGCGACGACGGGGGCTTTCTTGTTCATGGGTACTGTCGGAACGCAGTACCACCTGTTCACAACCTATCTTCAAACAGTGCTGGGCTACACCCCGCTCACGGCCGGATTCGCGTTCCTGCCACTCAGCGTGTGCAGCCTGCTGGCGTCGATGAAGCTGGTACCCCTCCTTCTCGGCAGGCTCGGTATTCGATCCACCCTGGTCATTGGCATGACAGGGGTGACCGTGTCGATGGTCGTGTTGGCGCTCGGCATGTCCGTCGACGGTTCCTATTGGGCAGTGCTACCGGGTGTGCTCCTCTGGGGAACGTCCGCCGGGCTCGCCTTTCCCGCGTTGTTTGTGTCGGTCTCGACCGGAGTGGCGCTGGAACGGCAGGGTATCGCCTCCGCGCTCGCCTCGACAGCCCAATATCTGGGATCGGCCGTCGGTCTCGCAGCCCTGGTCGCGGTGGCCACAGCTGGGGTCGGTCCGGATGCGACCTCCGACTCCATCGTCGCCGGCCTCCGTCTCGCGGGATTGGTCGCAGCTGCGCTCACCCTCGCAGGGGCAGTCCTCGCCGCGATCGTCCTGCGCCCTCGGACCGAAACTGCGGTTCCGAAAGCACAGACTGAGAATGCGTGATCAGGCAGGTAAGACCGGATTCGTGCCCGTTCGCTCCCGGCTGGTTCGAACGCGGTTGGCGTCGATTTCTGCTCTTCGATGCGCTGCAGCTCGGCCTCGCGTTTGGTGAGACATCGAGGCCAACGACCTAGCAACGCTGCTCAGCTTCGACCGGCACAAACAAACCCGACCCACCCTTGCGGGTGGGTCGGGTTTGAGTAACGAACATTTGGCGGAAGCGGAGGGATTTGAACCCACGGACGCTTTTACACGTCTCTCGCTTTCAAGGCGAGTGCATTAGGCCGCTCTGCCACGCTTCCTGGTCTCACTCGTACGTGGAGATACTAAACGCTCCGCGCACGGCGAGGCCAATCAGCCCTTGACGTCGGATCTTTCCATCGCGGCGTCGACTTTCTCGAAGATGTCGCCGAGAACCGCAAGCTCTTGTTCCGTCAGCAGGTCGACCAGATGCTTCCTGACGCTGTCCACATGCGTCGGAGCTGCTTCCGTCAGGCGACGCCTGCCCTCGTCGGTGATGACCGCCAGCACGCCACGCCCGTCGTCGACGCACGTGCTGCGCTCGACCATCCCGTCGGATTCCATTCGTCGAATCTGATGTGTCAGGCGGCTACGGGACGACAGAACACCGTCGGCCAGCTCGCTCATTCGCAACGATCCGTCCGGCGACTCCGACAGCATCACCAGGATGCGATATTCGGCCATCGTCAGGTTGTGCGCATCCTGCAGATCCTTGTTGAGTACCCCCATCAATCGTTGGCCGCCGTCGACATAGGCGCGCCACGCTCTCATTTCCGCAGTATCGAGCCACTGCGGGTCCCCCCCTGGACCAAAGGATCGTTCGGCCGTCACCCGATCATATTAGGCACTCGACTTACCGATGAGTAGCTCTGCGTGCTCGACGTCCGTTCGCCGGACTCGGCATAGTCTCGATAGATGCCCGAACCACACATCGATACCCCGTACGTTGCATCCGAAGACCGCTACGAGTCGATGCCGTATCGCCGCACCGGCCGCAGTGGCCTGAAGTTGCCGGCGATCTCGCTCGGCCTGTGGCACAACTTCGGTGACGACGCACCCCTCGATGGCCAGCGTGCCGTACTCAGACGCGCGTTCGACCTTGGAATCACCCACTTCGATCTAGCCAACAACTACGGCCCGCCCTATGGCAGTGCGGAGCAGAATTTCGGTCGGATCCTGCGCGAGGACTTCGCCGGATACCGCGACGAACTGGTCATCTCGAGCAAGGCCGGATGGGACATGTGGCCCGGCCCCTACGGATTCGGCGGCTCACGGAAGTACCTGCTGTCCTCGCTCGACCAGTCGCTCGGACGGATGGGGCTGGACTACGTCGACATCTTCTACAGCCACCGCCCCGACCACGACACCCCACTCGAGGAGACCGCGGGCGCATTGATCAGCGCGGTGCAGCAGGGCAAGGCTCTCTACGTCGGCATCAGCTCGTACACGCCGGAGAACACCGCGAAGATGGCTGAACTCTTGACAGCTGCAGGCGTTCCGCTGCTCATCCACCAGCCCAGTTACTCGATGGTCAACCGGTGGATCGAGGACGGCTTGCTGGAGACTCTCGAGCAGGTCGGCGCGGGCGCGATCGCGTTCTCTCCGTTGGCGCAGGGAATGCTCACCGACAAGTACCTCGACGGAATCCCCGAAGGCTCACGCGCCACGCAGGGCAAGTCCTTGAACCCCGACTGGTTCACCGACGAGCACGTCGAGCACCTGCGGGAATTGAACTCCATTGCCTCCGCCCGCGGCCAGTCGCTCGCACAACTCGCCCTCAGCTGGGCGCTGCGCGATCCACGGGTGACCTCGGTGCTGATCGGTGCGTCGAGCGTCCGGCAGCTCGAGAACAACGTCGGTGCGCTGGAGAACCTCGACTTCACCGCCGAAGAGCTCACGGCCATCGACGAGCACGCCAGGGACTTCGGGATCAACCTCTGGGATATCTAACCGCTGCGCCGCATAGGGTGGTCGTATGCACGCAATCACTTTGACCGAGTTTGGATCCCCCGACGTGATGCAGTGGACCCAGGTGCCGGATCTGCGCCCTGAACGTGGACAGGTCATCGTCGACGTCGCCGCCGCGGGGGTCAACCGAGCCGACCTGATGCAGCGTCAGGGCTTCTATCCCCCACCGCCTGGAGCAAGCGAGACCCTCGGGCTCGAATGCTCCGGCATCATCTCCGAACTCGGTGAGGGTGTGTACGACTGGAAAGTCGGCGATCGAGTGTGCGCACTACTCTCCGGAGGCGGCTACGCCGAGCAAGTGGCCGTCCCGGCAACACAGCTCTTTCCGATTCCGGGCGCCCTGGATCTCCATGCGGCAGCAGCACTTCCGGAGGTCGCATCGACGGTATGGTCCAACCTCGTCATGTACGGCGGCCTTCGCTCCGGGCATGTAGTGCTGCTGCACGGCGGCGGAAGCGGAATCGGCACGCACGCAATCCAGGTCGCGAAAGCACTCGGGGCAACCGTTGCCGTCACCGCGGGCTCGAAAGCCAAGCTCGACTTCTGCGCGTCGCTCGGAGCCGACATTCTGATCGGCTACAAGGAGCAGGACTTCGTCGAAGTTCTGCGCGACAGCACCCACGGCGCAGACCTGATTCTGGACAACATGGGCGCAAAGTACCTGCCGCGCAACGTCGAAGCATTGGCGATGGACGGCACCCTCATCACCATCGGTATGCAGGGTGGATTGAAGGGTGAATTGGACTTCGGCGCACTGCTCGGCAAACGCGGAACCATCCATGCCGCGGGTCTACGCGGACGCCCCGAGACGGGACCGTCGAGCAAAGCGGACATCGTCGCGGACATGACGGCGCGGCTCTGGCCGATGATCGAGGAAGGCGTCGTGAGCCCGATCGTTCACGCCGAACTTCCGATAACCGAAGCGGCAGAGGCACATCGAATGCTCGACGCCGATGCAATCGGCAAGGTCATCCTGAGGGTGCAGTAGCCGCTACGTCAGAGAAGCGAGGCACTTCACCAGCTGATCGATTTCGTACCGCGTCGTGGACGGAGCAAGTCCGATGGTGACGGCACCGCCCTCCTCGTTGACGCCCAAGGCGTCGAGAAGCCTGCTGCCACTGTGAATTCCGCTGACTACGCCGATACGGTTCTGTGCGAGATGCTCGGCGACCTTCTCGGCCGACGTGTCGGCGACGGTGAAGCTGAGGGTCGGAATTCGACTCGGCGCGTCACCGAGGACCATGACGTGGTCGAGCTTGCCGAGCGAACGCAGCAGGTAGTCGAACAGTCGATCGTGGTAATCCTGCAGCGACCCGATGGACAGCTGCAGACGCTCGCGTCGCGTGCCCGTCGCGGCGTCGTCCAGATTGGCAAGATAGTCGATCGATGACACGACCCCGGCCAGCAACGCGTACTGGTGCCCCGCCATCTCCAGCCTCTCGGCGCCCTTGGCGAGCGGATTGAGCGACATCGACGGAATCCGGTTGAGCAGGCTCGGATCGCGGAAGACCAATGCACCCACCTGGGGCCCACCCCATGCCGATGCCTGGACGGCCACGACGTCGGCAGCCAGTTCTTCGATGTCGACATGCGCGTACGGCGCCGCGCCCGCAGCGTCGACGACGATGAGGCCGCCGACCGCGTGCACTCGATCTGCCGCCACGCGCACATCGGGGGCCGAGCCGACGATCGAGGACGCGGCAGTCATGGCGACGAGCCGCGTCGTGGCGGTGATCAGTTCCTCGAACTGCCAGCTCGGAAGTTCACACGTATCGATCTCGACTTCGGCCCACCGGACCTGTGCGCCGTAGCGGCTGGCGATGCGAAGCCACGGGGCCACGTTCGCTTCCTCGTCGAGCCTCGACAGCACGAGGCCGGTTCCGAGGCCGAGACGCGATGACAGCGACTCCGCAAGCCATGCGAGCAACGTCCCGCGGTCGGGGCCGAGTACCACACCGGCAGGATCTCCACCGACGAGATCGGCGATGGCTGCCCGCGCCGCGTCGAGTAGCCCTGCGCTGCGTCGAGAAGACATGTGGCCCGACGTGTGAGTCGGCGCACTTCCGCGAAACGCTGTGGACACGGCAGTCGACACACGATCGGGAATCTGCATCCCGTTCTGCGGATCGAGGTGGATCCAGCCGTCGCCAAGAGAGGGAATAGACCCTCGGACCCGTGCGACGTCGTACCCCATGCCGGACACTCTAAGCGCCGATTTCGTAAGCGTGTGTTCCACATCCCCTATTGGGCTCGACTGTATTGCTGTCTAGCACGCGAAACTTCCCTCCATACCCGGCCCTGAACAGGATAATCGGCCCCGCTCGTCGCGCAATCCCGCACAACACGTAAGGATGGCGGTATGACGCAATCGGACTCGCAGTCGAATCCCGAAGCCGGTGACCATGTCGTTGTGATCGGCCCGAACGGACAGCCTCTCGCACTGAGCCGTGAAGAGGCAACCGCCGCCGCGGCACGTGCGACGGCCAGCGAGGGAGAAGAAAGCGGCGAAACTCCCCTTTCGGACATGGTCGAGCAGCCGGCGAAGGTCATGCGCATCGGGACGATGATCAAGCAGCTTCTCGAAGAGGTGCGCGCAGCTCCGCTCGACGACGCGAGCCGGACGCGGTTGAAGAACATCCATGAGTCCTCGATCCGCGAACTCGAGCAGGGGCTCGCACCTGAGCTGCGGGAGGAGTTGGAACGTCTCGCGCTTCCGTTCGGCGAGGACTCCATCCCGTCGGACGCCGAGCTTCGGATCGCGCAGGCCCAGCTCGTCGGCTGGCTCGAAGGCGTGTTCCACGGAATCCAAACCGCGCTGTTCGCCCAGCAGATGGCCGCCCGCGCCCAGCTGGAGCAGATGAGGCAGGGCGCTCTCCCTCCCGGCGTCACGTTCAATCCCGGTGGTGTGGGCCACACTGGCGGCAGCGGCACCGGGCAGTATCTGTAGCGCCGGGAGCGGAGCCTGCGGAATGACCCAGACGGCTCTGGAGTGGAGCCTGCGGAACGACGTGTTGGGTGCGGGTAAGGTCGATCGTCGTGTCGGCCCCAGCAAAGAATCCCGAGAACGAAGCAGGAGAGCGTGTGACCGTTCCCGTTTCGGACTCGTACACCTTCAAACGTGCATTCGGCGACCTGAAGACGGGTTTCACGCAGCGCGAGTTGTGGCTGCACCTGGGTTGGCAGGACATCAAGCAGCGCTACCGCCGGTCGGTGATCGGACCGTTCTGGATCACCATCGCCACAGCCGTCCAGGCCACGGCGATGGGTCTGCTGTACTCCGTCCTGCTGGACATGGACCTGAAGACGTTCCTGCCGCACGTTGCCGTCGGCTTGATCATCTGGAACTTCATCAGTGCCGCGATCCTCGAAGGTGGAGACGTCTTCGTCGCCAACGAGGGTCTGATCAAGCAGCTGCCGTCGGCGCTGTCGGTGCACGTGTACCGGCTGGTGTGGCGTCAAGTGTTGCTGTTTGCGCACAACCTGATCGTCTACGTCATCATCATCGCGATCTTCCGGCCGTCGTTCCACTGGTCCGATTTGTCCGCGATACCGGCGTTCGCGCTGCTCATCGTCAACGCGGTGTGGGTCGCCCTGCTGTTCGGCATCGTCGCCACCCGTTACCGCGACATCGCGCCGATCCTTGGATCGATGGTCACGCTGCTGTTCTTCATGACGCCGATCGTCTGGACCACTCAGGGTCTGATCAATCAGGGCGGGCAGGCTGCCGAGCGGGCCAGGCTCGTCGAGATCAACCCACTGTTCCACTACCTGGACATCGTGCGCGCACCGATGATCGGTGAACCGCAGCAGCTGTATCACTGGTACATCGTCATCGGCTGCACTGTTGTCGGATGGGTGCTGACAATTCTCGCTCTCAAGAAGTACCGGGCCCGCGTGCCCTACTGGGTTTAGGGGCTCATCTCATGTCCGTCAGCATCAGCACCCACAACGCGTGCGTCGACTTCCCGATCTTCGACGCCAAGACGCGCTCGCTCAAGAAGGCTTTCCTCGGCAAAGCGGGTGGAGCGATCGACCGGAACAGCTCCGACGTCGTCGTCGTCGAAGCCCTCCGCGACATCACGATGAACCTGAAGGACGGCGACCGCATCGGACTCGTCGGGCACAACGGCGCAGGCAAGTCGACGCTCCTGCGTCTGCTGTCGGGCATCTACGAGCCGACCCGTGGCAGTGCCTCGGTTCGCGGTCGCGTCGCGCCGGTGTTCGATCTGGGCGTCGGCATGGACCCCGAGATCTCCGGCTACGAGAACATCATCATCCGCGGCTTGTTCCTCGGGCAGACCCGCAAGCAGATGCTCGCGAAGATGGACGAGATCGCCGACTTCACCGAACTCGGCGACTACCTCGACATGCCGCTACGGACCTACTCGACGGGTATGCGCGTACGCGTCGCGATGGGCGTCGTCACCAGCATCGATCCGGAGATCCTGCTTCTCGACGAGGGCATCGGGGCGGTCGACGCCGAATTCATGAAGAAGGCGCGTATTCGCCTGCAGGAGCTGGTCAAGCGTTCCGGCATCCTCGTCTTCGCCAGTCATTCCAACGAGTTCCTCGCACAGCTGTGTGACCGTGCGATGTGGATCGACCACGGCCAGATCCGTCAGGAAGGCGGCATCGAAGACGTCGTGCGCGCGTACGAGGGCGACGATGCGGGCGATCATGTGGCGACGATTCTGAAAGAGCTCGCCCGGGATGCGGCACGACCGGGCGATGACGCGGGTGAGTGAGAAAATAATCGGGGTGATCGTGACGCACAAGCGTCGCGAATTGCTGGCTCGATCGCTCGACGTCATCACGCACCAGAGCCGCCCGCTCGACCACCTCGTCGTCGTCGACAACGCGCACGAGGACGACGTTCGCGACCTCGTCGAATCGGCTGACCTTCCGACCACTTATCTTGGGTCGCATCACAATCTCGGGGGCGCCGGCGGATTCGCGCTCGGCATTCTGTATGCGCTCTCGCTCGGTGCGGACTGGGTCTTTCTCGCCGACGACGACGGGCGTCCCGAAGGTCCCGATGTGCTTGCGACGCTGTATGCCTGCGCCCTGAAGCACGGCCTCGACGAGGTGTCCCCCGTCGTCTGTGACATCGACGACCCGGATCGACTCGCGTTTCCGTTGCGCCGCGGCGTCGAGTGGCGTCGGCTGCGATCCGAGCTGATCGATCCGCGCAATCCGGACGACGATCTACTCGAAGGCATCGCGTCGTTGTTCAACGGTGCCCTGTTCAAGGCGTCGACTATCGATGCGGTCGGGGTGCCGGATCTGCGGCTGTTCGTGCGCGGCGACGAGGTCGAGGTTCATCGCCGGCTGCAGCGTTCGGGGCTTAAATTCGGTACCTGCCTGACCGCGGCGTACGTGCACCCGAACGGCGCCGACGAGTTCAAGCCGATCCTAGGTGGTCGGATGCACACCCAGTATCCGGACGATCCGACCAAGCGCTACTTCACGTACCGCAACCGTGGCTATCTCATGTCTCAGCCCGGGATGCGAAAGCTCCTCCCGCAGGAGTGGATTCGGTTCGGCTGGTTCTTCCTTGTGACCACTCACAACCCCAAGGGTCTGGCGGAGTGGTTTCGGCTTCGCCGGCTCGGGCGTCGGGAGCACTTTCGCCGCTGAGGTGGGCTTTGCACCGAGGGCTGAGGTGGGCGCTCCGCACCCAGTGGCGCGGTTGAGGTTCCTCTGGTGCGCTCAACCGTGCCAGTGCGCCGGAGGCGCACCCTGCCGTTCGAGCCCTCGCAACGAGCCGTCAAGACGCGCACCGGACTCCTCGGCTACCGTGTGCGCATGACGGAACCTCGGAAGCTGACGGATCGAATTCGGCATTCGGCGCGGGAGAAGTTGCAACGCGCAATCGGTGAGGTTCTGGACAAGCAAACGGCGCAGCTCGCCGAGCAGACCGGACACCAGCAGGAAAAGCTACTCGAGATCCTCGAACGCCAACGACGCGAGATCGATGACCTGCACGCGTTCATTCGAGGACTCGAAATGCGTATGCGTCGGGACATCCCGTACGCGTCGGATGTCGAGGCTGCCGCGCAGAGCGCCGAGTTCGCGGAAGAGGTCATGCCCAAGGCCCCGACATTTCTCCGCCCGCACGCAACGCTGCGCTTCGCGCTCGGCGAGGTGTCCGTCCCTGGAATGGCCCTCGAGTTCGGCGTCGCCAGCGGCACGACTCTCGAGATCATCGCCGAGGAGATGGCGTCGAAGAAGGACATCACGGTCGTCGCAGGGTTCGACGTCTTCTCCGGGCTACCGGAGACATGGCGTACCGGGTTTCCCAAGGGTCTGTTCGAGCAGGAGAGCGTCCCGAAGGTGCCTGGGGCTGAGATAGTCCCGGGGATGTTCGAGGAGTCGCTGCCGCAGTTCCTGAAGAGCCGCAAGGACAAGTTGGCGTTTCTTCACCTCGATGCCGACCTCTACTCGTCGACGGTGACGGTCCTGGACCTCGTCGCGGATCGTCTGGCCGTGGGTACGGTCATCGTGTTCGACGAGTACTTCAATTTCCCGGGTTGGCGAAACCACGAGTACCGCGCGTGGACCGAGTTCGTCGGTCGCACCGGAACGGAGTTCGATTACCTCGGATACACCGCGGACAACGAGCAGGTCGTGGTTCGGATTCGGAAAGCGCCGTCGCTGTAGTGGCATGGTTGAGTGCACCTGCGTGCACTCAACCAGGCCACTGGGGGCGGAGCCCCCTACCGCACCAGCCGAACCACCTGGGTCCCATCGAAGGTCACTCGGCTGTCGATTCGTAGGCCACGCGAGGACAGCAGCGCGTATTCACTGGAGTCTTCGAAGTGATAGGGCTGCAGCGCCCATTTGTCGTTCGACGTCAACCTGAGGTTCTCGACCTCGTCGCGTTCACGATCGGTGAAGTACCAGAGCACGGTGCACATATCGAGGTCCACGTCCGACAACGGCTTCTCGACGTCCCAGAGCTGGCCGGATTCGGCCGCGTCGGTTGCGAGCCCGATATCCCGCGCGTTCGCGAATGCGCTCGGGTCTACGTCTTCCACCAGTCGCTGAGACGACGGATTCCATGCGGCTCGGCCGAAGAGCACGCAGTCACCCCGTCCGATGCTCGCCCTCGCGTAGTCGTTCACCTCGCTGAAGTCCATTCCGAGCGGCTTCGCCCCGGGCAGACGTTGACTCGCGTATCCAGGGACCAGCGCGAGTGCAAGTGCGGCGATTGCGACGTACGGCAGCCAGCGCACCGCCCGAAGTTGTCCCAGGGCAACCCCACCCAGGAGTGCAACCGCGGGAGTGGTGAACGTCAGATACCTGTCCAGATATATCGGCGACTTCACGAGCGAGTACGCAACCATGACCGCCATCGGTACGGCTATCCACACGAGTGCGATCGCGATGCATGCGCCACCATCGGACCGGAACCGCTCACGACTGCGCACGGTGAACACCAATGCAACGACGAGAACGACCCCGAACACCACACCGAACACCGGTGAATCGAGAAACCACTGGTACTCGAACACGATGCGCGCAAAGTTCGCATCCAGCGGCGGTATCCACCCGACCTGGCCCGCCTGGCGTTGCACCACACGCAGAAATGGCAGAGCAACGACCAGCGCAGCGAGAACCGCCAAGGCCCAGGGCAGTGCCGACACGCGAAAGCGCCTGCAGATGAGCAGAATTGCGAAATGAACCACGACGACCGTCGCCAGATAGACGAACAATACGATCGACGCCGTCAGCACGACCGCGTACGCAACCCACCACAGGCGCGCTCGTGACGACAACGCCACGAGCAGAAGAACAGTCGCCCACACCGCCGCCGCGGCCGTGAGCGCGGAACTACGCGCTTCGACCGCAGCCCACGTCACCCTCGGGAGCAGCGCGAAGACCACGCCGGAGAACACCGCGACATCGAGATCGGAAAAGCGGGCGGCGAGCGTCACCACTCCCGCAGCGGCCACCCCGACGGCGATCGCACTCGGCAATCGAACCGAAAACTCGGAAAACCCGAAAACACTGCCCCACAGATGGATACCGAAGTAGTAGCCGCCGTGAACGGCGTCGGTGGACCGCAGAAAGTCGATGAGCTCGCCGATGGACCTCCGGCTGGAATACACCGTCGCGACCTCGTCGTACCAGAGGGACGGAACCCAACTGCCCAGCACACCGAGGACGAAAGCGAACACTCCGACCGAACTCGCCGCCCCGACCGTACCTACGCGACCGCTACCCACCGAGACGTTACTCGTCGACGGAGTACAGGCGCGCCCAGTTCTCCCGACTCGTCAGCTCCGGCGTCGCCAACCGGTAGGACTCCGCGACAACCTCGGTTTCGTTGCGCAGTCGTCGCAGAGCAGTCAAGCCGCGCTTGAGCAGAACGATCGCAGCATCCTTGTCGCGCTTACGAACTCGCACACCCTCTTGTGACCGATCGGTAACGACGGCATGCGCGAACAGCGAGACATGCCACCAGTGCGCGTCGTCGGCAGAGATCGCAACAGGACCTGGATGCAGCCTGCCTCGCCACTGATTGACTACCCGCTTGGCAAGCACGGCCCATTCGAGACTCTTCTTCGGATTCGGGCCCGCAGTAGTGATGACCATGTCCGCCGGCCGAATGTCGGGCACCGCGTTCGCGTTGTAGCGCTTGGTCTCGTTGTATGCAGCCCGGTCACGCCGAATCGACGACGCCGCATCCATACCGCCGTCGGTCAATTTGCTCGGCCCGACCAGGAAGTCCTCGATGGCCTTGATCAACGTGAACGCCATCCCGTACTGCATCGACACCAGGTAGCGGAACAGATCGGTACTCAGCTGGCGCGCCAGCTTCCTACCGTCGAGACCGGCATGCAGTGCCGCCGTGATCATTCCGTTGCGCAGGTTGAAGTACCGGTGCCATTCGTCCCAGTCCTTCCACGCGAAGTCCGCGTGCCACACCGCAGCACCCGGCAACGTGACGGTCGCAAAGCCGTTGGCGCGAGCCCGATAGCCGTACTCGATGTCGTCCCACTGGAAGAACAGCGGTAGTGGATACCCGATCTGCGCGACGATTTCGGACGGGATCAGGCAGGACCACCATCCGTTGTAGCCGGCGTCGACGCGGATGTCCTGCTTCTTCTTGAATGCACTCTTGTCGGAGATCGCGTTCTTGACGTGCAGGCCTGCTTCGAGCTTCTGCAGGTTCGCTACCTCTGCTCCGACGTGCACGCGATCAGGATGCAGCAGATACAGCATCTGCGCGCCGACGATCGCAGGCTCGACGGTCTTGTTGGCGAAGGCATTCATCCGGACGATGGCTTCCGGTTCGCACAGGACGTCGTCGTCCATGAACACGACGTTGGCTGGATCTCCGCCCTTGCCCTGGACCTCGAACAACCCGCGCGTGAAGCCACCTGCGCCACCGAGGTTGGGCTGGGTGATGTAGACAAGCTTGGTGCCGAGTTCGGCGGCTACGCGCTGGAACAGCGGCCGCGTCTGAACCTGGTCGGTGCCCTGGTCGACGACGTACACGTTGTCGACGCCGTGCAGTGCAATCGGATCGTCGGCCATTGCCGCGACAGTGTTGGCGCAGTCGTCGGCACGATTGAACGTGCAGATGACGACAGAGGTGGGACGTAGCTTCTCGGGCGCGTCGACGGTCCAATCCGCATCCTCGACCGTCAGCTCACCCGAACCGGTGGTGAATCGCACGAACAGTGCGCCACCATCGAGGAACTGCTGGACCTTGGCGGGCACGACGATCCGGCTGGCCTGGCCCTCGGTGTCGACGGTGGTGCTCGCGACCGTGCGCTTTCGACCCTTGAAGTCGGTGGCAACGATGTCGATGCGTGCAGAACCGGTGACGGTTGCGCCGAACCGAACCTCGGTGACCTCGGTCCATCGCTGCCAATAGCTGGCCGGAAAACGACCGAAATAGCTGTTGGTCTCGACCACGGTCCGCTTGGCGAGCTTTGCGAAATACCGAGCCCGCTCCGCATTGCCCTTGACAACGTTTGCGTACATATCGGCACTGACCAGCGGAGATGGCCCGTCGAACAGCAGGCGCTGAGCCGTCAATGCGTCGGAACCGGCTGCACCGCTACCTGTCAGCCCGTTCTGCGGCGCGTTCCGACGATTGAGTGCAGTGCCGTCCATACTTGGAGATACCCCATCTTTCGAGCTCGAGTCTCTTCTCGAATCGAGCCGTGTGCAGTGTGGCGCCGAACCCATGCGAACTCCGTGCCACCATCCATGGTCGCACAGGCCGCCGTCGAGACGCCCCAACGCACGCAGCGCCGCGTCGTTTCGGATCTGTACGGCACTGCGGGATACAGTCGTGTGTCTTCATCCATACTCACGGAGCAGAAGTGACCCTCAGCCGAACAGAGCGCACGCACGGTTTCGTGCTCGGCAGCCGCAGGGAGCGTCTCGCGTGGGGCGCCCTGATTGCCGTCGTCGTAGTGATCGGTTACGGCCTCGTCCTCGCCGTCGATCCGCGGTTCTTCTACATCGACGACACAGAATCCGGCGCAGTCCCCAACTGGCTGCAGCTGGGTCGGATCATGCGCGAGGGTCAGTTTCCGTCGCTGGTCCTCGACCAGTGGATGGCAGGTAACTACCCGGTGGAGGGCCAGGGGGGTCTGTGGAATCCGGTTCAGATGGCGATCAACTACATCTCGCCGTCGATCGACAACCTCGCCCTACTCGCGACAGTCGTCAAACTGGCATTTTCGATCGCGCTCGCGTGGGGTGTCTACCGAGTGGCACTCGTCTACGGCGCCCGGCCAGCATGGGCGGCGGTCGCCGCGGCCTCGGCTCCCTTCGTCGGCTTCACGTTGTTCTTCGAGAACACCTCGTGGGTCACTGCGCTGATGGGCACCGCGTGGATCATGAACGCGTGGGCCAGTTCGGTCTCTTACGCGCGCAGTCGATCGGGTCCGATCGTGCCCTTCGTTTTCCTCTACCTGGCCATCAGCGTCGGCTACGTGCACGCCGCGGTCATGGCGGGAGTGATGATCGGGGCCGTGGTGATCGGTGAATTCGTTCACCAGCGGAGGTGGCGCCCAGCTGCCCGCGTCGCGGCAGTCGGTATCGCAGCGGCCGCATGCGGCGCCATCACGTTCCTTCCCGGCGTGCTGACCTCGTCGGTCACCTGGCGCAGTGGTGACGAAGGCACCTTCAACGACAACTTCCTGACGGCTCCCTGGTCCGAGACCCTGACCGCCAGCATCCCGTCGTCCGTGACCAGCATCGAGTCGTGGACGGGCGAGACGACTGCCTCCCCGGTCACGTACATCGCATGGTTTCTGATCCCTGCGCTTGCGTTCATCGCGTGGCGGCGGGTTCCCGATTCGCTGCGTGAGCTCACCGCGCCGCTGATCCTGCTCGTTTTCGCGCTCGTGTTCACTGCAGGGCCGAGCGACATCGGGCCCATCCGATGGCCTGCACGCATCCTGCCGTTCGTTGCGATCGTGGCACTGATACTCGTAGTGGTCCTTCTCAGTCGCTACGGGACGCTCGATCGACTTCGCCCGCGACTACTTGCCGCATCGCTCTTGACGTTCGTTCTGGTGCTTCGAGCCGGATCGTCCGGTCCCGAACTGTTCGGTCGTCACGTCGTGTCGGGACTCCTGATCGTCGCCGTCGGCGGCCTCGTGGTCTTCCTTGCCTACCGCTTCTCGACGAGGGCTGCGGCCGCACTTCTCATTGCCACGATCGCCCCCGTCGCGATGTACCAGGTGGCCTCCTACGATCCGCCGTTCGACAAGTGGTGGCTCCCGACCTCGCAGTCGCAAGCCGACGCCGGCTTCCCTCAGTGGCAGGGAGCGACGCTCCAACTCGGTGATCGCACACTGACGGAGACCAGCGCAGACACCGCCGATGATCCCAGGCTCCCCTGGCACTCCCAGGTGTACGGAAATTCCGCAAAGATCATGGGCCTCGACTACGTCAACGCCTACACCCCGGTCGGCTACGAAGACTTCTCCAACCTGCTCTGTTTCGAGCACGAGGGTTCGACGTGCTCCGACGCGTTCCGACGTCTGTTCCTGATCGAGCCGTACACCGGCAAGACATTCGCCGACCTGATGCGGTTGGACCGCGTCGTACTCCAGAAGAACCAGTACCCGCTGGCCGACGCGCGTGAGGCTCCCGCAGGTTGGGAGTGGGTGACCCCACCGACCGCCGACTCCGCGCGTCAGACCTACGTCCTCGAACGCGTCGACGGACTGATACCGGCCGACATCGGCCGCGTTGTCGCGACGGTCGACGCAACGGCCGTTCCGGAGTCGTCGAGCGCCGATTCCGAGCACGTTCGCGTCACCTCGGTGGACGGTGGAAGCGTCGTCTTCGCCCGCCTGGCGTGGCCTGGATACACCGCTACTCTGAACGGTGAGCCGCTCCAGACCAAGGGGCTGGCAGACATCTTTCTCTACGTCGACCTCCCGCCGGGCACGACGGACGCAGACCTGGCGATCGAGTTCCGGCCCCCCGGCCAGAAGCTTGGATTGGCAGGGATGGCCGGCGGCGTTCTGCTGCTGCTCGCATTGGTGGTTCTGGATGTACGACGCCGTCGCCCGGCACAATCACCTCCGGCCGAGGACACTGCCGTAGATGTGACCATGGAATCGAGTAGTTCCGCAGCGAACAGATAGGCTTGCAACCCGTGACCCACCCGTCCGACGCTGTCCCCGCCGCGCACCGCATCTCCATCGTGGTGCCGGTCTACCAGGGTGAGCGGACACTGCGGGCCCTCATCGACGAAATCCTTCCGCTGACGACACGCACGTACTCACCGTCCGGCCGGCCGCTCGTCGTCGAGGAAGTACTCCTCGTGTTCGATCACGGTCCCGACGGCTCGGCCGACGTCATTCGCGAACTCGTGCGTGACCACTCGTTCGTGCGGGGAGTGTGGCTGAGCCGAAACTTCGGGCAGCATCCCGCGACCCTCGCAGGTATGGCATCGAGCGGCGGCGAGTGGATCGTCACGATGGACGAGGACGGGCAGCACGACCCGGCCGACATCGGCGGGCTGCTCGACACAGCCCTCGATCGTCAGTCCTCAGTGGTCTACGCGAAGCCGACCAACGCCGCACCGCACGGCATATGGCGCAACGCCGCATCACGGGGATCGAAATGGCTCATCGCCACGGCAATGGGCGCCGACAGCACAGTCAGTTACCAGAGCTACCGACTCGTCCTCGGTGAGGTAGGCCGATCCGTCGCCGCCTACGCGGGTTCCGAGGCCTACCTCGACGTCGCCCTCGGGTGGATCGCGGGCGAGGTCACCACGAGTCCGGTCGAACTGCGTGAGGAGCATGGCCGACGCTCCGGCTACAACGTACGCACACTGCTCTCGCACTTCTGGCGCATGGTGCTCTCCAGTGGCACCAAAGGTCTTCGACTGGTCAGCTTCATCGGTGTCGCATTCGCAATCCTCGGTCTCGTGCTCGTGCTGTGGGTGCTTGCGTCGTATCTCGTGTTCGACGTCGGCACGGAAGTACAAGGCTGGGCATCGACGATGGTCATCTTGCTGTTCGGCTTCGGAGCAACCCTGTTCTCTCTGGGAGTCGTCGCGGAATACGTCGGCGTCAACGTCAAGACAGCCATGGGGAAGCCGCCCTACCTCATCGTCGCCGACCCGGCCGACGGGCCGCTCGGTCGGACAGACACTCGGGACGGGCCACCAGAACCCACGACGCCCGCGTGAGCACGAACTGCACCTGGGTCATCGGAAGCGGAGGGCTTCTCGGCTCCTCGGTGTCCCGTGAACTCCGCCGCCGGGGTCACCGAGTCCGCACGAGCATCGTCCCGTGGGCAGATCACGGATCAGCGAAATCGCTTCTGCTGCGGGAATGTACCGACTTCTTCGACGCCACCGGCGACGACACGTGGAACATCGTATGGGCCGCTGGCGCCGGCGTCAACGGAACGACGGCCGACCAATTCGCACTCGAGAACGAACTCGTCGCCGACATTCTGGCCAAGGTAAGCGCCGTGGCAGGTGAACGCCGCGGCAACGGCACCTTCTTTCTCGCATCGTCGGCTGGCGGCGTCTATGCAGGCTCGACGGGTGCGCCACACAACGAAGCGACGCAACCGGTTCCGCTCGGTGACTATGGCCGTGCAAAGCTCGACTCCGAGTCGATCGCACAGGAATTCGGCGTCAGAACAGGAACCGACGTCGTCATCGGACGCTTCGCGAACCTGTACGGTCCGGGACAGAATCTCGGGAAACCGCAGGGACTCATCTCGCATCTGTGCCGCGGGTATCTGATGGCATCACCGGTGTCGATCTACGTGCCGATGGACACTCTCCGCGACTATCTCTTCGTCACGGACGCCGCCGAAATGGTCGCTGACACACTGGAATTATCATCCAGACGATCATCGCCGCCGACGACGAAGATCTACGCCTCGGGATCGGCCGTCACCATCGGATCGATCCTCGGGGCTTGCCGCACCGTGTTTCGTCGACGCCCGAACGTCGTCCTCGCCGCATCACCCCTCGCCGCGTTTCAGGGCCGCGATCTCCGTCTGCGGTCGACTGTGTTGACCGACATCGATCGACGAACCCACAGGACATTGCCCGCTGGCATCGCGTCGACGTTGCACGCGACTCGACAGGCATTGGCGGCGGGGCGGTGACCGAATCGCACACTCCCCCGCCGCCGGCGGGGATGACCGGTTCGCCCGGCCCGCTGATGCGCATCGTCAAGAATCAGGCACTTGCGTTTCTGCTCGTAGGCGGCGTCAATACCGCGCTGGGTACCGGATGGTTCATCGTATTCCAGCTCCTGATCGGTGAACAGTACGGCTATCACGCTGCAATCGTGCTCGGCTACCTCTGTAATGTGCTGTGCGCCTTCGCACTGTACCGGTATCTGGTATTCCGAGTTCGAGGGCATTTCTTCAAAGACCTGGTGCGATTCTTCATCGTCAACTTCGGCGCCTTCGTCGCGAACATCTCCTTGATGACCGTCGCGGTGTCGCTTCTGCACTTCCCACCGATCCCATCGCAATTGGTCGTCACCGCGATCATGGCAGTCGCCAGCTTCTTCGGCTATCGGGATTTTTCGTTTCGTAGAAAGACAACCACATGAGCCCTCGCGTATCAGTCGTCGTACCCGCGTACAACAACGCGGAATACATCGGTGAGACAATCGAATCCATTCTCGATCAGACGTTCACGGACTTCGAACTCATCATCGCCGATCACTCCTCGACCGACGAGACGCTTGCCGTAGTGGAGAAGTACGACGATTCGCGGATTCGAGTGCTCACGACCGAGACAGGCGGCGGTGCGAAACGGAACTGGGATCGGGTCACCGCTGAGGCGACAGGCGAATTGGTCAAGCTCGTCTGCGGGGACGACACGATCTTTCCCAGCTCCCTCGAAGCTCAGGTCGCAGCGTTCGACGAGCACCCGTCGGCCGTTCTCGTTGCGTCACAACGCACCTTGATCGACGCGAACGGCAAGACGGTGATCGCCGCCCGCGGACTCGGTGGACTGTCCGGACTAGTATCGGGGCGCGTCGCTGCCCGGACTGCAGTACGCGCGGGCGCCAACATCTTCGGCGAACCAGGCTGCGTCATGATGAAGTTGTCGGCGCTACGGGAGATCGGTCTGTGGGACAACAACCACCCGTACCTCATCGACCAGGCTACGTTCATCGGCGTCGCACTACAGGGTGACGTCGTCGCCATCGAACGGCCGCTTGCCACGTTCCGTATCAACTCCGGTCAGTGGAGCGTCGAACTGGCGACCCAGCAGGCGCGACAAGCGGCCGACTTCCATCGTTCACTCGGAGCTCTGGAGCCAGGTCTCCTGTCCGCGACAGACATTCGACTCGGCAACGGCAAGGCCCTCGCCACCTCGTTCATGCGCCGCGCAGTCTACCTGCTACTACGTCACCGAATGTCGAAGAACTAGGCATGTCGAAGAACTAGGAAAGCACTGATTCCGTTCGGGCGTAACCACTTTCGGTCGCATCCTTCTGCGGGCGCCACCAATTCTCGTTGTCCCGGTACCAGTCGACGGTCGCTTTCATTCCGCTGCGGAAGTCGACGTACTGCGGGGTCCAGCCCAGTTCGGTGCGCAGCTTGGTGGAGTCGATCGCATAGCGAAGGTCGTGGCCGGGGCGGTCGGTGACGAAGTCGAAGGCGTCGGCCGCCTGACCGGTCTCCTCGAGGATGGTCTCGAGCACCTCACGGTTGTTCTTTTCGCCGTCGGCGCCGATGAGGTAGGTCTCACCGAGCGCACCCTTGTCGATGATGGTCCAGACGGCACCGTTGTGGTCGTCGACATGGATCCAGTCACGAACGTTCTGCCCGGCACCGTAGAGCTTGGGGCGACGGCCCGACAGGATGTTGGTGATCTGCCGTGGAATGAACTTCTCGACGTGCTGATACGGGCCATAGTTGTTGGAGCAGTTGGAGATTGTCGCGCGCACACCGAACGATCGCGCCCACGCCCGCACCAGCAGATCACTCGACGCCTTGGTCGAGGAGTACGGGCTCGACGGGTTGTACGGGGTGGATTCGGTGAATCGTGCCGGATCGTCCAGTTCGAGGTCGCCG